>JADJVV010000001.1:1260191-1567882 GCA_016710435.1 Hyphomicrobiales bacterium
GTGATGTGGCAGGAGACCTGGGGCGTCGTGATTTCGCGGGTGAGGAAGGAAAAGGGCTCGGGTGGTTGGTCGCCCTGCTGTTCTTCGAGTTCCGCCCAGTGAATGCTACGGCCGTCGAGGCGGGCAGGGGTACCGGTCTTGAGGCGGCCCAGCGCGAGACCCCAGGACTTCAGCTGTTCCGAAAGACCCCGTGCCGGAGCTTCACCAACGCGACCCGCTGGAATTTGTTTCTCGCCGATGTGAATGAGGCCATTGAGGAAGGTGCCGGTTGTCAGCACGACACTGGCACTGGAGAGCTCGCGCCCGTCCTCAAGGAATACGCCGGTGACGCGGTCATTCATGATTCGAAGTCCGCACGCCGCGCCTTCGATGACCTTCAGATTGTCTTGTTCCTGCATGGCGGCCTGAATCGCTTGCCGGTAGAGCTTCCGGTCGGCCTGCGCGCGCGGTCCCCTGACGGCCGGGCCCTTTGAGCGGTTCAGCATGCGGAACTGGATTCCGGCGGCATCCGTCACGCGTCCCATGAGGCCGTCCAGCGCATCTATTTCGCGGACGAGATGACCTTTGCCCAGTCCGCCAATGGCAGGGTTGCAGGACATCTCGCCAATCGTTGCGAAGCGATGTGTGAGGAGGGCAGTACGCGCACCGATCCGCGCCGATGCTGCTGCGGCCTCGCAACCTGCGTGTCCGCCACCAATGACAATGACATCGAATCTGTTTGTCATCGAACCGAGGTCCACCTTGTTGAGTCTTGATCCGTTAACGGACCATTTACCATTCGGCGCAAATGCGCTTGCGTTTCACGTGAAACATCATTTGCCAATACAGAAGGCGCTGAAGATCTCACCGAGCACATCCTCGACATTGGCCACACCCGTAATGCCAGCGAGTGCTGCGGCCGCCTTTCGCATGTCTTCCGCCATGAACTCAAGCCCCAGTGCCCGCGCCTGCTCCACATGGTGAAGATGATCGAGTGCCGACTGCAGTGCGATCCTGTGGCGCTCGCGCACAACTACCGCATCTTGCCCGAGATGGTTTCGCTCACGAATCAAAGTTTCGAGCGCGCGCCGGAATTCCTCCAGCCCTTCTCCCGACTTGACCGAGAGTGGCCATACCGCGTGGCGGTCCAGACAATGCACGAGATCGACCTTGGTGCAGACCCGAAATTCGGGAGTCCGCGACGGCCTGACTTCGCCTGTCCCACCGGCTGTCTCCAGCCATACCAGAATATCGGCATCGTCGACCGCCGCACGTGTCCTTCGCATGCCCTCGCGCTCAATCGCGTCGGCGCTGTCCTCGCGCAATCCCGCCGTATCGGCAATCATCACGGGCAGTCCGCCCAGCACGACCGGTGCTTCCACCACATCCCGCGTGGTTCCCGCCTGTGGCGACACGATCGCAGCGTCACGTCCGGCCAGCCAATTGAGCAGCGAAGACTTCCCAACGTTTGGTGCGCCAGCCAGTACCACGCGAAGCCCGCGCCTGACCTGCGCCGCGCCGTCGGCCTGATCCATGGCTCGCCGGAAAGACCCGGCCAAATCACGCGCAACCACTGCCGCCTCATCTGCGGCGCGCAGCGCAACGTCATCCTCATCGGAAAAATCAATCGCGGCTTCCACCAGCGCCACAGCCCGCAGCAGTCCTTTGCGCCACCCCTCATAGATGGAACTCGCCTCCCCCAGGAACTGCCGCATTGCAAGCCGGCGTTGTGCCTCCGTTTCGGACTGAAGGACATCTGACAACCCCTCGACCTGCAAAAGGTCAAGACGGCGGTTCCGGAAGGCACGATGCGTGAAGGCGCCCGGCTCGGCCGGTCCAAATCCTGGAATATCTCCCAGGGAGGTCAGGACGGCGCGGACCACGGAGGGCGCGCCATGAACGTGAAACTCTGCCATGTCTTCGCCCGTTGCAGTTCCAGGACCTGGCAGCCACAGGACAAGGGCCTCATCAAGCGTGGCGCCCTCACCATCCCGCAATCGGCGCAACGCGGCCTGACGAGGAGGCGGGGAGGTTGTCCCAAAATGCGTGAAGACTGAGCCGGCCTCCGGCCCACTGATCCGGATCACCGCCACACCGGCCCTACCAGGACCGGAGGACAAGGCAAAAATGGTGGCGTCACGGATCATTTCGGATTCGAATCGATACTACCGCGACCCAGGTCTCGACCCGAAAGGCCCTTCTCAGGCGTTCATGGAATCGAAGAAGTCGCTGTTGCCCTTGGTCTGGCGGAGCTTGTCGAGCAGGAACTCGATGGCATCGACAGTACCCATGGGATTGAGAATGCGGCGGAGCACATACGTCTTCTTGAGCGTGTCGGCCTTGACCAGCAGCTCTTCCTTGCGCGTTCCGGAGCGCAGGATGTCAATCGACGGGAAGACGCGCTTGTCGGCAACCTTGCGGTCAAGGATGATTTCCGAGTTACCCGTGCCCTTGAATTCTTCGAAGATCACCTCGTCCATGCGGCTGCCAGTGTCGATGAGCGCCGTGGCGATGATGGTCAGCGATCCACCCTGTTCGATGTTGCGGGCCGCACCGAAGAAGCGCTTGGGGCGCTGCAAGGCATTGGCGTCCACACCACCCGTCAGCACCTTGCCGGAAGAGGGAACAACCGTGTTGTATGCACGACCAAGGCGCGTGATCGAATCGAGCAGGATGACCACGTCACGGCCGTGCTCAACGAGACGCTTCGCCTTTTCGATCACCATTTCGGCCACCTGGACGTGGCGCGTTGCGGGCTCGTCGAAGGTCGAAGAAATCACTTCGCCCTTCACCGAACGCTGCATGTCGGTCACTTCCTCGGGGCGCTCGTCGATCAGCAGGACGATCAGGTAGCACTCGGGATGATTGGTGGTGATGGAATGGGCAATGTTCTGCAGCAGCACCGTCTTGCCGGTGCGCGGAGGAGCCACGATCAGGCCGCGCTGGCCCTTCCCGAGCGGCGCCACGATATCGATCACCCGCGGCGAGAAATCCTTCCGCGTCGGATCGGCAATTTCCATTTCCAGACGCTCATCCGGATAGAGCGGCGTCAGGTTGTCGAAATGCACCTTGTGGCGCACCTTCTCCGGGTCTTCGAAATTGATGGTGTTGACCTTGACGAGGGCGAAGTAGCGTTCCCCGTCTTTGGGGCTCCGAATCTGGCCCTCGACGGTGTCACCCGTCTTGACGCCAAACTTCCGGATCTGGCTGGGGCTCACGTAAATGTCGTCCGGTCCCGGAAGATAATTCGCCTCCGCCGACCGCAGGAATCCGAAACCGTCCTGAAGAACTTCGACGACGCCTTCGCCGATGATCTCCACGCTGCGCGCCGCAAGGTTCTTGAGGATGGCGAACATGAGTTCCTGCTTCCGCAGCGAACTGGCATTCTCAACCTCAAGCTCCTCCGCCAGACTGACCAGTTCGGCAGCCGACTTGCGCTTCAGTTCGGAGAGCTTGATCTCCTTCAATTCACTCAGAATGGTCATCGGAAAATCACTTGAAAACGGGCCAGCTCAGCGAGCATGTCTCACGGCGTATGGCCAAAAGGGGAGGGATCTGCCGGATGGCAGAACCGCCCTATAGCAGGTGTGGCGACCCCTGAAAAGGGGCCACCTCCGTCAACTGAACGGACGCACCACCACGGCAATCACGATCACCACCAGGAGCAACGTCGGAACCTCGTTAATGATCCGGAAGTAACGCGACGTCCACACCCGCGCGCTCCGACGGAATTCAGAGGCATGACGCTCAAGCAGGCCGTGAAACCCGAACATCATCACAACTGCCACAATCTTCAGGATGAGCCATGGCTCCGACAATGACAGCGAGAGTACATGCAGCAATCCGAGACCGCTCAGAGCCACCACGACCGCCGCAGGCCGCATGATCGCCTTTAACAGGCGGCGTTCCATGATGAGGAAGGTCTGGTCGGCCTCTCCGCCCAAAGGCTTGTCCGCGTGATAGACGAACAGACGCGGCAGATAGAATAAACCCGCCATCCAGGATATGACCGCGAGGAGATGGACAACCTTCAGCCACTCATACATCACCGGCCCGCCCCGTGATCACGGATCACTGACAGCAACTGTGTGACGTGGTCCGGTGGCGTATGCTGCAGAATTCCATGACCGAGATTGAAGATGTGACGGTTCATCGGAACCTCCTCACAAATTGCCTGGGCCTCCTCGACGAGCGCCGCGCCCCCCGACTGCAACGTCTCCGGAGCGAGGTTGCCTTGAACGGCAACGCCAGCCGGCAGGGACGCCAATACGGATGCCAGCGGCGTCCCCTGCTCCACACTCACTGCATTGGCAGCAACTGCGCGCGCGAGGGCGCCATGACCCTCGCTGATGCCCCGACCAAACACGATCACGGGAATCGCCGGACAGCGCTTCCGGACAAGTGCAATCAGGTCACGGATCGGGGCATGCACCCACCGCTCACGAAGACCTGTGGGCAAATCGCCGGCCCAGCTGTCAAAGATCTGCAAGACTTCCGCGCCGGCCTGAACCTGACCCACCAGATAATCTGCGGACACCGCGACAAGCCGTTGCATCAAAGCTTCGAACCACGGCGCAGCTTCCACCGCTGCCGCCCGCGCCAGAGCCCGGTCCGAACCACGGCCCTCGATCATATAACTCGCCACGGTCCACGGCGCACCGCAGAAACCGATCAGTGCCACATCAGCCGGCAAAGCCGACTTCAGCCGGTTCAATGTCTCGTAGACCCGCTCAAACTGCCAGGCCCCAGCCGCATCCGCCAGGGCCTTCACCCCGGCCATGTCACGTACCACCGACAACACCGGACCTTCGTTCTCGACAAACCGCAGATCCGTTCCGAGCGCATGTGGCACCAACAGGATATCCGCGAACACGATGGCAGCATCCAGGTCGTACCGGCGCAAGGGCTGCAGCGTGACTTCAGCCGCCAGATCGGGACGGTAGCACAGGTCAAGAAAGGAGCCAGCCTCCTGACGCACCGCACGGTATTCCGGCAGATACCGCCCGGCCTGGCGCATGAGCCAGACGGGACGCCGTTCCGGAGTGCGTCCATTCAAAACATCGAGAAGCGCTTTCGCCACAACCAAGTCCTTAACAAAGAGTAAATATATCTATGATGAGTCTGTTGGCCTGTGGGAATCCCGGATAACGGGGACAAACACAAGCCCAAGCGACAAATTGGCTCAAATTTTAAGAACTTTGCCATTTCCCGCTTTTCAACATGGGGCATCCCTCCTTTCAACAGGGCGATCCCGTCAACCCTCAGGGACCTCCATTTTTCGGCACCCCACCCGTCCATTTCCACGCGCTCTCCATCACAACTATCCCCAGCCCTGTGGAAAACGCGGTTCCATTCCAGAACCCCGTCGCACCGTGCTAGGCCCATGGCATGATCATCCTTGCCTCGCAGAGCACAGCCCGGAGAACTCTGCTCAGCCGCGCCGGCGTGACCTACTCCATCGTTGCGCCCCCTGTCGACGAAGAGCAATTCAAGGATCGCTATATCGGGCAACCACAAGACCTCGCCTCGGCACTTGCCGACGCGAAAGCCATGGCAACGTCAAGAATGAAACCTGCGGACCTCATCATCGCCGCGGATCAGACACTGACGTGTGCGGGAGAGCATTTCAACAAGCCCGGAGATTTGCAGACGGCCCGTCAACAACTTCTGGCGCTCCGTGGAAAAACCCATCGTCTCACCTCGGCAGTGAGTTGTGCCAGGGGCGGCGCCATCACATGGCGGACCATGGATCATGCCGACATCACATTCCGTACGTTTACTGACGAATTTCTGCATGCCTACCTGCAGGACTGCGGACCTGATATCCTGTCATCGGTTGGAGCCTACCACTATGAAGGCCATGGCATCCGACTCATGGAGGCGGTGAACGGGAGCGACCACACGATATTGGGACTGCCGCTCTTGCCCCTGCTCACCTATTTGCGAAGTGAGGGATTGATTCCCCAATGATCAAGTCCTGTGTCATCGGTTATCCCATCAAACACTCGCGCTCGCCCATGATTCATGGATATTGGCTTCGACAGCTTGGCATTGAAGGTGAGTATGACCGGCGTGAAGTACGTCCGGAAGAGCTTGCTGCGTTCCTCAGGAGTTTGCCGGCGCAAGGGCTCAGCGGATGCAACGTGACGCTCCCCCACAAGGAGCCCGCCTGCAACCATGTCGATCATCTCGATGACCGGGGCAAACGCACAGGGTCCATCAACACCGTGTATGTTCGCAACAGCGAGACCTGGGCCACGTCAACGGACGGCGAAGGCTTCGTGGAAAATATCCGCTGGCGGCTTCCCGGTTTTTCCTTCGCACAGAAGACGGTCCTCATTCTGGGGGCGGGCGGCACATCGCGGGCCCTTGTGGATGAACTGCTTCGCTGCGGTGTCCGGCACGTCCTACTCCTTAACAGGACACCGGAAAAAGCGGAGAAGATCGCTGCCGTGTTCGGTGGCGACGTGACACCTCTCTCCCTTGATGAACTCGACAGGGCACTACCCGAAGCAGACCTCCTGGTGAACGCGACATCCGCAGGCATCGCGGACCGCGCCAAGATCGTAGTGCCATTCCAGCGCCTCCGTTCGGGTGCGGTGGTGACCGACATCAACTACGTGCCGCTGATCACGCCCTTCCTACAAGACGCACAGGCCGCAGGTCATGACATTGTGCCGGGGCTTGGCATGCTGCTGCATCAGGCAGTGCGCGGTTTCACTCTCTGGTTCGGCCAGCGCCCGGAAGTGACGGAAGACCTTTACACTCTGATCGCCCGCGACATTGATCCGGGATACCGGCCATGATCGTGATCGGACTTACGGGTGGAATTGCCATGGGCAAGTCCGAGGTCGCGCGTATTCTGCAGGCCAAAGGTGTTCCGGTCTTTGACGCCGACAAGGAAGTTCATCGCCTCTATGACAGCCTTGAGGGCGGCGGCCTTGTGAATCCTGTTGCTCCCACCGCTGTCATTGATGGAAAAGTCGACAGGACACAGTTGTCCCGGTTAGTGCTGGCAGACCCAGGACTGCTGAAGAAGCTGGAAGCCATCGTCCACGCTGAAATTCGCAAGCGGCGCCAACATTTTCTCGACACGCAGAGGAAGGAAGGCCATAGCCTCGTGGCGTTGGACATTCCCCTTCTTTTTGAGTCAGGTGGGGAGAAGGATGTGGATGTGACGGTAGTTGTCTCGGCTCAGCCTGCGATCCAGCACGAACGCGCCATGGCCCGCCCCGGAATGACGGAAGAGAAACTGGCCATGATCCTGAAAAGGCAAATGCCGGACGTCGAAAAGCGCGCCCGCGCCGGCCATGTCATCGAAACCAATGGAACCCTGGACCAATTGCACGGCCGTGTGCATGAGGTTCTCCGCCAGATCCGCAAGGAACACGCCCTGTGAGCCGTGAAATCATTCTCGACACTGAAACGACCGGGATTTCACCCGCTGACGGTCATCGCATTGTCGAGATCGGCGCAATCGAATTGCTGAACCAGGTGCCGACAGGGCGGACGTTCCACGTCTATCTCAATCCCGAGCGGGACATGCCGCGCGAAGCCGAAGCGGTCCACGGCCTGAGTTCCGCCTTCCTGCGCGACAAGCCCCTGTTCAAGGCAATCGCCGGGGATTTCCTCGAGTTCGTTTCGGATGCGACTCTTGTCATCCACAACGCCACGTTCGACATGGCCTTCATCAATGCCGAACTCTCCTACCTGGAGAAAGCACCGATCGACATGGGGCAGGTCGTTGACACGCTCGCGATCGCGCGCCGCAAGCACCCCATGGCGTCCAACAGCCTCGATGCCCTGTGCAAGCGCTATGGCGTCGATAACAGCAAGCGGACGAAGCACGGCGCGTTGCTGGACGCGGAACTCCTTGCAGATGTGTACGTCGAATTGCTTGGCGGCCGCCAGACTGCGCTGAACCTGATGTCATCGGACACAAAGACGGTCGGGCAAATCCGGGTTGCGAGCCAGGTAACGCATATGGTGCAGGCACGCGCCGTGCCCCTGCCGCCCCGCCTGACCGACGAGGAGCGCGAGGCCCATCAGACGCTTGTGGAATCATTGGGACCAGCTGCGCTCTGGTCGAACTGAGTACTCTCCGCTCAGGCCTGTGCGGCCGGCTGTTGCTTCATGCGCTGCTGGTACATGCTGGCGAAATCAATGGGGTCCAGCATGAGCGGCGGGAAGCCGCCATTGCGGGTGGCGTCGGCGATGATCTGGCGCGCGAACGGAAACAGCATGCGCGGACACTCGATCAGCACCGCCGCCTGCAGCAGCTTCTGCGGAAAGTTCTCCAGCCGGAAGATGCCCGCATAAAGGAGTTCGGCCGCGAAGACCACACGCCCGCCACCGGTGGCCTTTGCGTTGAGATGCAGCTCCACCTCATAATCGTTGGGGCCGAGGTTGCGGGCATTGACGTTGACCGAGATATTGATGTCCGGCTGCGATTGCTGGGGCGCCAGCGAGGCTGGTGCGTTGGGGTTTTCGAAGCTGAAGTCCTTGAGATACTGCCCGAGGATCTTGAAATTCGGCTGGCTTCCGGGAGCAGGCTCCGGCGTTGACAGTGGCGCGCTTTCCACGGGGGCCGGTGCCGCCTTCCTGGCCGACGAACCATTGCCGCTCGCCTTGGGAGCCGCTTTCGCTGCGGGCTTTGCTGTTTTGGTTGTCTTGGCCATACTGGAATCTCCTCGCCGCTCCCCGGACAATTGCCAGGAATCATGCTTGCCAGCTAACATGAAGGTCCTGCGCCTGCAATGATCTGCCGCAAGCTGTGCTTTGCCCTTTGAATGCGCCCGGCAAGTTTCTATATGATGGTCTTCCGATCGATCCCCTTTTCCAGACAAATTTTTGGCTCGCCCCACCGTGATGTCCTCGCTATTTGACCCCATCAACCTCATCCTGCTTGCCGTCGCACTGATCGTGCTGTGGCGCCTGAAGTCCGTGCTCGGCACGCGCTCGGGCAATGAACGGCCCTCCGCGGAGGTAACCGTGCTGAGGCCGCGCAAGGCGGATGTCCCTGCTCCCGCAGCAGACGAGCCGGCGCTGGGCGTTCAGGACAGGGAGCCGGCAAAGCCAGTCTGGCACGGCGTTGCCGAGGAAGGCTCGGACACGGCGAA
The DNA here is from genome assembly GCA_016710435.1 of Hyphomicrobiales bacterium. NCBI lineage: Bacteria > Pseudomonadati > Pseudomonadota > Alphaproteobacteria > Hyphomicrobiales > Hyphomicrobiales bacterium. Next base: position 1,269,290 of record JADJVV010000001.1, read on the forward strand.
GGCGCTGCAAGCCGTGGCTGACAAGTCACCGGGCTTTACGGTTGCGGATTTCGTCGAAGGCGCAAAGCGGGCCTACGAGTTGATCCTGACCGCCTATGCAAATGGTGACAAGTCCGCCCTCAAGACATTGCTGGCAGGCGAGGTCTTGCAGACATTCAGCAGCGCCATCGACCGCCGCATCGCCGAAGATGCCCGCTTCATCTTCCAGTTTGTTGGCGTCAACCGCGCCCATGTCGTGCGCGCCGCACTCGATGGGCGTAACGCTTCGATCACCATCCGTTTCCGCAGCGAAATGATTCAGGCCGTCGTTGCGAAGGACGGCCAGGTTCAGGAAGGCGATGACAAAGCCGTGCGCGAGGTGGAAGACATCTGGACCTTCGAGCGCGACGTGACAAACCGCGACCCCAACTGGAAGCTGGTTGCCACCGATGATGACATCGGTTGAAGAAACGGGGCCTGTTTCAAAAAGAGTTCGGCTCGACCCCGTCGGCATGTCCGGCATCCCGTTGGTGGGCGACAAGGAACTGACGCTCGCGCTTGCCGCCTTCCAGCGGCAGGCCCATGAGATTCTGGATGGGGGTGCTGGCTTTGCCCGCCTCGTTTCCTTCGGGGGCTCCCGGGCGGATTGGCTTTCTGCGTGCCGGGCGGCCCTGTCGGCGCACGATGCACTCACCTTCTTTGCAACGAACTTCAAGGCCTTCCGCGTTCACGATCTGGAAAGCGCCGCAGGATTGTTCACAGGCTATTACGAGCCTGAAGTGGAGGGAAGCCTCACGCGGACTGCGGTATTCCCCGTGCCGCTGCACCGGAAACCTGACGACCTCGTGGCCTTCACGGAAGAGGAACAGCATCAGACAGGTCTGCGGTATGGCCGGCGCGATGGGGGAAGGGCTTCGCCCTACATCGAACGCCGCGATATCGAGATGGGTGCGCTGGATGGACGGGGTCTGGAAATCTGCTGGGTGAAGACGTGGGTGGAAGCCTTCTTTCTCCACATCCAGGGATCGGGCCGTGTGCGGCTTCCGGGGGGTGAAGTTCTGCGATTGTCATATGCGGCGAAATCCGGCCTGCCCTACACCGGGATCGGCGGCGTGCTGGCAGCGCGAGGCATCATCCCGCGCGAACAGATGTCCATGCAGTCGCTGAAGGCATGGATGACTCTGCATCCCACCGAAGCGCGCGACTTGATGTGGCAGAACAAATCCTTCGTCTTCTTCCGCGAGATCTCCGTGGCCGACGAGACGCTTGGAGCGGTTGGGGCGGCCCGCGTCCATCTCACACCTGGCCGCTCGTTGGCGGTGGACCGGTCCAACTGGATGTTCGGAACACCGGTCTGGCTGGAGACGTCATATCCACCCGAGGCCCAGAAAGCGGAACCCGATATCAGGCGCCTGATGATTGCGCAGGATACGGGCTCCGCCATCCGCGGATTTGCCCGTGGTGATCTCTACTGGGGATGGGGCGAGGATGCGGCCGTGATCGCGGGCCACATGAAGAGCCCGGGGCGCATGACCGTCCTGCTGCCGCACGCCGTCGCGAAGACCGTTGGCCTCCCATGAGCAAGCGCCCCGCCCACGATCCGCATGATCATGCCCTGTGGGACGAGGTCAAACGTACCATCACGCCGCTCAAAGTGCCGCGGCCCGGCCCTGCACAGCACACGCCTGCGCGAAGCGTCGCGGCCACGCAAGGCCCTCCCGAGCGCCGGGAGACGTTTCATCATGCGCCGTCATTGGCCGCGGCACCTCCACCACTTGCGGCTTTTGACCGCCGCACGGCCCAGCGCCTGTCGCGGGGGCAACTGGAGCCTGATGCCCGTCTTGATCTTCATGGTCACGGCGTCGAAGTGGCGCGCATGCAACTCTATCACTTCGTGGAAAACCAGCGGCGCCAGGGCGCGCGGCTTGTGCTTGTCATCACGGGGAAGGGCGCGTCTCCCTTTGCGCGTCACACCTTGCATGGCACAGGCTTCTTTCATTCGCCCGAGAGAGAGGGGCGACTTCGCCGCGAGGTTCCGCACTGGCTGCATGAACACGTGTTTCGCGAACACGTCACCGGCTTTCAACCCGCGCATCCGCGCCATGGCGGCGGCGGCGCGTTTTACCTTCGTCTCCGTCGCGTGCACGAACATGGATAGAGTGCCATGACCCCCTTCGGCGCCCGTCTGCGGGAATTGCGGGAAGCCAAGGGCGTCTCGCTCGCCGACATGGCAGCGGAGCTCGGTATTTCCAGTGCCTATCTGTCGGCGCTGGAGCATGGCAAGCGTGGCCGTCCCTCCTGGTATCTGATTCAGCGTATCATCGCCTATTTCAATGTCATCTGGGATGATGCCGAACAGCTTCTGGGTCTGGCCCGAATTTCACATCCGCGGGTGACGATTGATACGTCCGGACTTGATCCCCGCGCTACCGAACTGGCCAACCGGTTGGCGCTCAGCATCGAGCACCTCAGCCAGAAACAGCTCGATGGTATGATCGCCATCCTCGAAGGCGCTTTCCTTCAAGCTCCAAAATAATCTTGCGGAGTGGTGGGCTTTGGAACAGCATGAGCCCATGTGATCCCGTTTTCCGGGACCGGGGAAAGTGCGAGACGGTGCAGGACCTGCATGGCTGAGAAAGCCGACAGCGAATTGGTAAGACGGCAGAACCGCCGGGTCGTGCTCGGTGCATTGCGCCAGCATGGGGCGTCGGCCCGTGTTGAACTGGGGCGACTCACCGGCCTTTCGCCCGCCTCCATCACCACCATTTGCGCCCAGCTCATCCAGGAGGGCGTGATCCGGGAGGAGAGCCTGCCACTGGTGTTGCCGCCGTCCGGGCGCCGTGGCCGGCCCATCGTGCGGCTCTCCCTCAACCCGGATGCGGCGCTGGTCATGGCCGTCAAGATATCGATTGATGATGTCATGATCGTGCTGACAGATTTCCAGGGTGAAACGATTGCCCGGAATGAAGTGCGCCTGCCGACATATGATGCAGGCCGGGATGCCTTCGGTTTGGCGCTGGCAGATGCCATCGCGGATTTCATCGCGTGGCAGAAGGTCAACCCCCGGCGCCTCGCCCGCATCGCCATCGCCATCCAGGGTCTGGCAGACAGCCGGCGGGGAACGATCGTGTGGTCGCCCGCTTTCAAGGCGGGTGACATCCCCGTGGCGGAGCCGGTCGAGACCCGCTTCGGCGTACCGTGCTTTGTCGCCAACGATGCCAACATGATTGCCGAAGGGCTCGTGGCCTCTGACCGGGAACGTTACGGCGGTGTCACTGCTGCGATCTTCACGGGCTACGGCGTCGGCATGGGCGTTATCATCGGCGGCGAGGTCTTTCACGGGGCCTCAGGCGCGGCTGCGGAATTCGGCCACATGAATCACATCCCCGATGGCGCGCTGTGCCGTTGCGGAAAGCGCGGCTGCATCGAGGCCTACGTGGCCGACTACGGCATCCTCCGGCACTACCTGGGGGAGACGGAACGGGAAGCACCACGCTCGGCCGTGCCTGAATCGACCATGATCGGCCTGCACCAAAAGGCGAAAGCCGGCGATACCCGCGCACGCGCGGCCTTCGAACTGGCGGGGACTGCCTTGGGCTATGGCATCGGCAGGGTGATTTCCATTCTCAATCCCGACCGCATCGTGCTGGCAGGGCCCGGATTGCAGACATCGGAACTGATGGAGCGCGCCATGCGCGAGGCGCTGGAGAAAAGTGTCGTCGAGGTCTTGCGGCGTGATGTGGCGATTGAGCAGGTGCGTTTCAGTGATGACATGATCGTGCGCGGCACCATTGATGCCCTGCTTCGTATCATCGACAGGGATGTGTTCGCCGTGGCAGCGCCGCCCGCGCCCCTTCCGGCCCATGGTGCGGCCACGTGATGCCGGCACCTTTCAACGTGCGCGGGGGAGCGGGCCGTGGAGCGGAATGACGGTTTCCTGTCCGCGAGTTGCCGCTACTTTCTGCTTGTCGCGGAAGCGGGCTCGGTCCGCGCCGCCGCCCGCCAGGCCAATACCGCACCATCCGCCATCAGCCGGCAAGTCGGTCTCCTCGAAACAAGTCTTGGCATTACCCTGTTTGAGCGCATCGGACGAAGCCTCTGTCTTTCCCCTGCGGGTGAGGAATTGCGCCGCGCATTGGCGGCCTCCACGCTCTTGCATGAAGAAGTACTGGATCACCTCAATGCATTGCGCGGTCTGAAGAGCGGGCACGTCCGCATCGCGACAGTGGAAAGCATTTCAAACGCGCTCTTGCCCAGACTGCTTGAGGATTTCACCAGCTCCTATCCCGGCATCCAGATACAGGTGAGCGTCGCGGGCTCGGATGCGGTGACGGAACTTGTGCGCGAAAACATTGCCGACGTGGGCCTGACATTCAACCCGACCTCCTTTGCCCGGCTGGGCGTGGCCCATGTGCAGGATCTGCCGGTGGGTGCCGTTGTCTCGCCCGGGCACGCGCTGGCACGGCAGTCCACAGTCTCCTTGCGGGATTGTCTGCAACATCCGCTGGCCTGGCCTGCACGGGGACTGAGCCTGCGGACACTCCTGGACACTATCGTCCGACGCCAGAAGCTGAACATCAAGCCTGCGGTGGAATGCAACTCTCTCCGGGTCATGGCCGGTCTCGCGCGGAGGGGCGTCTGCATAGCCTTCCAGACAACGATAGGCATTGAGCAGGACCTCGATGACGGCACACTCCGGTTCATCCCGCTGGGCGACCGCCCCTTGCCTCCGGACCGGATGATGCTCGTCCACCGTCCGGGCCTGACCAGCGAGAGCGCCGCCGCGGCCTTCCTGAACCACGCCACGGGCCTGTTGCCAAGACTGGTGCCTGTGCCAAGAAAGAGAACACGCCGTGCCGAATAATGAGGCTGTCTCGAACAAGGGGGTCATGCTAGCCTTGCTGCAAGAGAAGCCCGGCGCAAGACCGTGGCGAACACAGCCGGGGAAGGAGTGAGCGGTGACAACGGGCCGTTTGACAACGCATGTACTGGACACCCATCTGGGCCGCCCCGCAGCGGGCCTCATCATCGAACTGTGGAATGTTTCCGGCGAACCGGTAAAGCTCAAGACCACCGTGACCAATGCCGACGGCCGGGCGGGAGAGCCGCTGCTGCAGGGCGACGCACTCAAGATGGGACTTTACGAATTGCGCTTCCGGGCTGGCGAATATCTCCAGGGCATTGGCGAGACGCTGTCGACGCCGCCGTTCTTCGATGTGATTCCGATCAAGTTTGGCATTTCCAATGTGACCCAGCATTATCACGTGCCGCTTCTGCTTTCGGCCCATGGTTATGCGACTTACCGGGGCAGTTGAGTAACCCATGACCCATACTGAGATCAGGTTCCTCCGCCGGGGCGTCATCGTCGAATACGCGATGGGCGATCCGGCGCGCACGGTTCTTGACTACCTCCGGCTGGAGCAACGCCACAAGGGTACGAAGGAAGGATGCAACGAAGGCGATTGCGGTGCTTGCACCGTCGCCATCGGCCGGTTGCGCCAGGGCCGCGTCAGCTATGAACCGGCGAATGCCTGCATCATGCTCATGGGCCACCTGCATGGCTGCGAACTGGTGACGATCGATGACCTGTCTCCCGGCGGAATTCTTCATCCCGTTCAGCAGGCCATGGTGCAACACCATGGTTCGCAATGCGGCTTCTGCACGCCTGGTTTCGTGATGTCGCTCTTTGCCCTCTATCACGCACCAGAACGGCCCGACCGGAACGCGGTGGTCAACCAGATTGCAGGCAACCTCTGCCGCTGCACGGGCTACCGGCCCATCATCGACGCCGCACTGGACGCGTGTGGAAACAAGACACCGGATATCTGGACGGAGTCGGCCACAGAGATCGCCGCCGAACTGGCCAGGATCCATGATGGCGAGGATGTCTTTTGCGGCAACAGCGATTCTTTTGCCGCTGCTCCGGCCAAGGACAGCACGTTGCTCGACCTTGCGGCGCGCCATCCGGATGCGACGATTGTTGCTGGTGCCACGGACGTGGGCCTCTGGATCACCAAGCAGATGCGGGTGCTGCCAAAGCTGATCTTCACCTCCCGGGTAGAAGCCTTGCACGCCATCACCGATCGGGTGGCGACACTCTCGCTGGGTGCTGCAGTGACCTACGCTCAAGCCGAGGAGAAACTTTCCGCCCTGGCACCGGACGTCGGTGAAGTGTTGCGGCGGCTGGGGTCGAAGCAGGTTCGCAGTTCAGGGACCATCGGCGGCAACATCGCGAACGGGTCTCCCATCGGCGACATGCCGCCGATGTTGATCGCACTGGGCACGCGAATCACGCTGCGCAAGGGCGCAGAACAGCGTGACCTGTTGCTGGAAGACTATTTCATTGAGTATGGCAAACAGGATCGCCGCCCAGGCGAGTTGCTGTGGCGGATCGATATTCCAAAACTCAAGAGCAACGAACGCTTCTTTGCCCATAAACTCTCCAAACGGTTTGACCAGGATATTTCCGCTGTCATGGCCGCGTTCAAGTTCGTGATCTCGGGGCGCAGCATCAGTTCCGCCGTCATTGCGTTTGGCGGCATGGCGGGAACGCCCCGGCGTGCGCGTCACACGGAAGCAGCCGTTGCGGGCCTCAAGCTGGACGCTCCTGAAAGCTGGGCGGGAGTAGTGGAAACCTTGCGGAAGGACTTCACCCCACTCTCCGACATGCGCGCGTCCGCAAGCTATCGCCTCGACGCTGCCGAAGCCCTTTTGCTCAAGGCACTGCATGAACTCGTCGGCGAACGTCCTGCGTCGCTGCGTGTGCTCGCGCCCGCCGGAAAAGAGCCGTGGACATGAAGACAGACGCCAAGCGCGCAGTGAAACCGAAGGTGGCTGCGAGAACCGAAGCCGTCGTGGGAAAACCGTTGGCCCACGATAGCGCCGAACAGCATGTGACCGGACGTGCCACATACGTCGACGACATGCCGGAGCCGGAAGGCCTGCTCCACGTGGCGCCGGGCTTTGCGCGCGAAGCGGCCTGCGGAAAGATAACGGCGCTCGATGTTGCTGATGTGGCCGCATTTCCGGGTGTAGTCAGGGTCCTTACGGCCCGCGATATTCCCGGGCGCAACGACTGGAGTGCATCGATCGGCGGCGATCCCATTCTCGCTGACGGAGAAATCGAATTCCACGGACAGGTGATCTTTGCGGTCGTTGCGGAAACCCGCGATGCGGCGCGCCGCGCTGCCCGGCTCGCCCGCATTACGGTGCAGGCCGTAAAGCCCGTCGTGACCGCCGATGAAGCGATCCGGGCCGGGACAACCGATGTCCTGCCGGAATACACCTTCACCCGGAAAGATGCAGGCGCGGCCATCGCCGCATCGAGCCACAGTCTTCTCGATTCATTCCTCATCGGCGGACAGGAGCACTTCTATCTGGAAGGCCAAGTTTCCATGGCACTGCCTGACGAGAAGAACGGGATGATTGTCCACTGTTCGACTCAGCACCCTTCGGAGGTGCAGCAGTGCGTTGCTCACATGCTGCATGTGCCGAATGGCGCGGTGACCTGCGATTGCCGCCGCATGGGCGGCGGCTTCGGTGGCAAGGAAAGCCAGGCCGCCCAGTGGGCCTGCCTCGCGGCACTTGCGGCCCATGTAACGGGGAGGCCCGCAAAATGCCGCCTCGATCGAGACGATGACATGGTCATGACGGGCAAGCGCCATGACTTCCGCGTCAGTTCGGAAGCGGGTTTCGATGATGACGGCCGCCTCACTGCCGTGAATGTCGAGTTCGACGCCCGTTGCGGCTGTTCGGCTGACCTCAGCCAAGGCGTCAATGACCGGACGATGTTTCACGCCGACAACAGCTATTACTATCCGGCGCTCCGCATCCATTCACGCCGGCTCCGCACCAACACGGTCTCCAACACCGCCTTCCGCGGCTTTGGCGGACCTCAGGGCATGGTTTTTGCCGAACGCCTGATGGAGTCGATCGCCATCCGCACCGGGCGCGATGCCCTCGATGTGCGAAGGCGGAATTTCTACGGCAAGAACCGCGATGTGACGCCTTACGGCCAGCAGGTGACGGACAACATTCTTCCCGAACTGGTGGGGGAGCTGGAGCGCACCTCGGACTATCGCAATCGCCGCCAGCAGATCACCGACTACAATGCGTCAAGCCGTGTATTGAAAAAAGGCCTGTCGCTGACACCCGTGAAATTCGGGATCTCGTTCACCCTCTCGCACCTCAACCAGGCCGGCGCGCTGGTGCTGGCCTACACTGATGGTTCCGTTCAGTTGAACCACGGCGGCACGGAGATGGGGCAGGGCCTCTACACCAAGGTGGCGCAGGTGGTGGCCGAGGTGTTCGGCATTGGGCTCGACAAGGTGCGCATTTGCGCCACCAGCACCGGGAAGGTGCCCAACACATCGCCGACGGCAGCTTCCTCGGGAAGCGACCTCAACGGCATGGCCGCGAAGCGCGCTGCAGAAGAAATCCGCGACAATATCGCCAACCTGCTGGCGCGTGACTGGCGCGTTCCCAAGGCCAAGATCATCTTCGCAGGTGGCGAAGTGTTCTCGGCCGCAAAGCGCATGACATTCGCGGAGGCCTGCGCCCGGACCCATCAGGCCCGCTTGCCGTTGTCGGCAACGGGTTACTACGCAACACCAAAGCTGACGTGGGACCGCAGCAAGGGCAAGGGCAGGCCCTTCCTCTACTTCGCCTACGGAGCGGCCTGCAGCGAAGTCACGATCGACATCATGACGGGTGAGATGCGGGTCGACCGTGTAGACATTCTGCATGACGTGGGAAAGTCACTGAACCCCGCAATCGACCTGGGCCAGGTGGCAGGCGCTTTCGTTCAGGGTATGGGTTGGCTCACGACAGAAGAGTTGGTCTTCGACAACGCCGGGCGACTGCGCACCCACGCACCATCCACCTACAAGATTCCCTGCGCGTCTGACGTGCCGGAGCAGTTCAACGTGGCGCTCTTCGAATCGAAGGGAAACAAGGAAGACACCATCTACCGGTCGAAGGCCGTCGGCGAACCTCCGCTGATGCTGGGCATCTCCGTGTGGACGGCGATCTTCAATGCCATCGCCTCCACGGGGAATGGGGCCATACCAGCACTCGATACGCCGGCAACACCGGAAGCGATCCTCCATGCCCTCAAGAGTGTGCGGACATGAATCTCATCGCACGCGCACGAGACCTTCTCCAGGACGGCCGGCAGGTTGCAATCGTCCGCCTTGAGAGGGTCAGGGGTTCGGCGCCGCGCGAGGAGGGCACTTTGATGCTGGTGACGGCCGAAGGCATCTTTGGCACCATCGGCGGCGGAACGATGGAGTGGAAAGCCATCGCTGAAGCCCAAAGATTGCTCCTGTCCGGCGACAAGCGAAGCTCCGCGCGCTATCTGCTGGGCCCCGATCTAGGACAGTGCTGTGGCGGGCAGGTTGAGGTCGTCACGACAATTGCTGATGTGACGGCACTGAACGCATTCGCGGCGGAGGAGCAGGACGAAACCCGCACGCTTTTTCTCTTCGGCGCAGGCCATGTGGGCCGCGCCCTTGTTCTGATCCTGGCACAGTCACCGTTTCATGTCGTCTGGTGCGATGCAAGGCCGGGCGCTTTCCCCGCAGCGGTGCCCGCCAACGTTTCATTGCGCTCCGATGTCGACGTGCCTGGCGTATTGACTGGCGCACCAGCAGGATCAATGGCGTTGGTGATGACCCACTCGCATGCGCTTGATCTTGCCATTGTCGATGCATGCCTGCGCAACACGGCCATCGCGGCCACGGGACTGATCGGCAGCGCAACGAAGCGGACTCGCTTTGAAAAGCGCCTTGCGGAAGCGGGTGTACTGCCGGAGCGGATTGCCGCCCTCATTTGTCCGATCGGGCTCGGAGGTATCCGTTCCAAGCGTCCGGACGCCATTGCCATATCCACAGCGGCACAACTGGTCGCACTGGACGAAAGCCTCAAACTCGGGAAAGCATCTCCGCAGAACGTTTCGCAGTCCGGCAGCGCCGCATCATGACATCAACCCACGGCACACCCCTTCTCGAGGCCCGCAACATCGTCAAGACGTTCGGCAGCCTCCGTGCCAACGATGATGTCAACCTCACCATCATGCCAGGCGAAATCCACGCCTTCCTCGGCGAGAATGGCGCGGGAAAGTCGACGCTTGTGAAGATGATCTACGGTGCCCTGCAGCCCACCTCCGGCCAGTTCTTCTGGAAGGGAAGGCAAGTGACACCGGCAAGCCCCTCGGTCGCCCGTCATCTTGGCATAGGCATGGTGTTCCAGCATTTCTCCCTGTTTGATTCCCTGACGGTTGCGGAAAATATCGCCCTCGCCATGCCCGGGCCCTATGATCTGCCAGCCCTGTCGGAGCGCATTGCGAAAGTCTCGGCCTCTTATGGACTGCCGATTTCACCCACGGCATTGGTGGGCGACCTTTCCGTGGGTGAACGCCAGCGGATCGAAATCATCCGTTGCCTGTTGCAGGAGCCGCAGCTTCTGATCATGGATGAGCCGACTTCGGTTCTGACACCACAAGAGGCGGACCAGTTGTTCGTGGTGTTGAAGCGCCTTGCCTCTGAAGGCTGCTCGGTCCTCTACATCAGCCATCGCCTCGAAGAGGTGAAGGCCTTGTGTGACACGGCCACCATCCTGCGCCACGGCAAGGTTGTCGCCGAAGTCGATCCGCGGCGCGAGACGGCCGCGAGTCTCGCCCGCCTGATGGTGGGAGGTGACATCCATGCCATCAAGGCCCGCACCCACGGAGCGGAGGCGGGCAAGCCCCGGCTCGAACTCCGTCATCTCTCGCTCCCCGCTGATGGGGCCTTCGCCGTTCCTTTGATTGACATCAACCTCACGGTGAATGCCGGCGAGATCGTCGCCATCGCTGGCGTCGCGGGAAATGGCCAGGGCGAATTCTTCGATGCCGTATCCGGGGAACGGACGGTAGCGTCTGACATGCTTTGTCTGGATGGCTTGGGATTGGGAGGACGGTCTATCACCTTCCGGCGCAAGTCCGGCGCGGCTTTTGTACCAGAGGAACGCTTGGGTCACGGGGCGGTACCCTCCATGACGCTGTCGCAGAACATGTACCTGTCGCGCCACGCCGTTGATCCGGCATTGGTGTCGTCAGGTGTACTCAATCCTGAAGGCGCGCGCGCTGCCGCTGAACGGATCATAAAGGGTTTTGATGTCCGCAAGGGAAAGCCAGACCCCGAGGCACGGGCGCTGTCAGGCGGAAACCTGCAAAAATATGTCGTAGGGCGCGAACTGGAATTGCAGCCCAAGCTGCTGGTCATCAATCAGCCCACCTGGGGCGTTGATGCGGGTGCTGCCGCATCCATCCGGCAGGCCCTGATCGACCTTGCGCAAAACGGATCCGCAGTGCTGGTCATCAGCCAGGATCTCGACGAGATATTCGAGATCGCGGACCGCATTGCGGTGATCTCGCGCGGGCAGTTGTCCGAACCCCGCGCGGCCTCGGAGATGACGCGCGAGGAGATCGGTTTGCTGATGGCGGGCGCTCACGAGCGTGCCCAAGGCGGTTCACCGGGGGAGACAAGTCATGCGGCTTGAGAGGCGTGCGGAACGATCTTCCACCATGGCGTTGGCGTCGCCCTTCATCGCCATTGCACTGACCATCGTGACGGCGAGCCTGATTTTTGCCTTGCGCGGCAACAACCCGCTGCAGGCGCTCTATGTCTATTTCGTTGAACCGCTGACGGCTGTTTGGTCGGTTGAACAGTTGCTGGTCAAGGCGTCGCCCCTGATTCTGATCGGCGCCGGGCTTGCTGTCGCCTACCGTGCCAACGTCTGGAACATCGGTGCCGAGGGGCAACTCACGGCGGGAGCGATCTTTGCCGGTGCCGTTCCGGTATTTCTGCCCCAATGGCAATCGCCGCTTACGCTTGCGGTGATGATGGTGGCGGGGATTGCGGGTGGCATGGCCTGGGCCGCCATCCCGGCCTTCCTGCGCAACCGCTTCAGCGCCAACGAAATCCTTACGTCTCTGATGCTCGTCTATGTGGCCCAGTTGCTGCTGGACTATCTGGTGCGCGGGCCTTGGCGCGATCCGCAAGGCTTCAATTTCCCGAAGTCGGTGACTTTTGCCGACTGGCAGCTTCTGCCCTATGTCACGAGCGGTATCCATGCAGGCGTGTTGGTGACTTTCGTGGTCGCGCTGGTGCTGGGCTACATCGTGTCACGTACCGTCAAGGGTTACGAAATCACCGTCACCGGTCTGTCACCACGGGCTGCGCGCTTTTCCGGTTTCTCGCAAAGCCGCACGGTCCTTTTCTGCATGATGCTGTCGGGCGGGCTTGCGGGGCTGGCGGGAGCCTTCGAGATTTCCTCCGTTGTCGGACAATTGCAGCCGCAGATCTCGCCGGGATACGGCTTTGCGGCGATCATCGTGGCCTTCCTCGGCCGTCTCAATCCGGTCGGTGCGATTATCGCGGGGCTGCTTCTTGCGCTCTCTTATATCGGCGGCGAGGCCGTGCAGACGGCGCTCCAGATTCCCGACAAAATCACCCGCGTCATCCAGGGCATCTTGCTGTTCTATATCCTCGCCTGTGACACACTCATCAACTACCGCATCGTGTCCGCGGTGCCAGCCCTCGCGCGAGCCTGACGGACATGGACATTGTTCTCACACTTCTCACGATCATCATGACGGCGGCAACGCCGCTGCTGCTGGCGGCATTGGGAGAAATGGTGACGGAACGCGCGGGTGTCCTCAACCTCGGCGTTGAAGGCATGATGGTGATGGGCGCGGTCGCGGGGTTTGGTGGTGCTTACGTGACCGGCAATCCATGGGTGGGCATTGTTACGTCGATTTTCGCGGGCATGCTGATGTCGCTGCTCTTTGGCTTCCTCACCCTGACGCTGCTGGCAAACCAGGTGGCGACAGGACTTGCACTCACCTTGCTGGGCCTCGGGCTTTCCGCATTGATCGGAGAGTCCTTCGTGGGCCAGCCCGGCATCAAGTTGCCGACCTTTTCGGGCATTGATCCACTCGTGCCGTTTTCGCTTGTGATGGTGGCAGCCGTCAGCTGGTTCATGTTCCGTACCAAGATGGGTCTGGTGATCCGCGCCGTGGGCAACAGCCACACCTCCGCCCACGCGCTTGGATATAATGTGATCGGGGTCCGCTATCTGAGTGTGCTGTTCGGAGGGGCCATGAGCGGCATCGCCGGCGGCTACCTGTCACTGGTCTATACGCCACAGTGGGTGGAAAACATGACCTCGGGCCGGGGCTGGATTGCCCTGGCATTGGTCGTGTTCGCATCCTGGTTGCCTTTCCGCATCCTGGCCGGCGCCTACCTGTTCGGCACCATCTCCATCCTGTCCTTTGTCTTGCAGGCGCAAGGCTTGGGAATCCCCTCGCAATTCCTCTCGAGTCTGCCCTATCTTGGCACCATCCTCGCACTGGTGGTCATCTCCGGGAACAAGGCCCTGACGCGCCGCAACACGCCAGCCTCACTCGGACAACCCTTCGTGCCGGACCGTTAATGTGAACATCTCAACAGGGAGAACAACATGAAGAAACTACTGATGGCGGCGGCCGCTGCCGCGTTGATGCTGGGAGCCGCCTCGGCTTCCGCATCGGCAGAGGCGCTGAAGGCGTGCTGGGTCTATGTCGGCCCCATTGGCGACTTCGGATATTCCTTCCAGCATCATCAGGGCCTCTTGGCCGTGCAGAAGGAATTCGGCGACAAGGTGGAAACCGCCTACGCCGAAAACGTTTCGCAAGCCGATTCCGAAAAGACCTTCGAACGCTTCGCCCGCGAAGGCTGCAAGATCATCTTCGGAACCTCCTTCGGATTCATGGAGCCGATGCTCAAGGTCGCCAAGAAGTTCCCCGACGTGAAGTTTGAGCACGCCACGGGGTACAAAACCGCCGACAACATGGGCACCTACAACGCCAAGTTCCACGAAGGCCGTTACGTGATTGGCCAGATCGCCGCCAAGATGTCGAAGACCGGCACGGCGGGCTACATCGTGTCCTTCCCCATTCCGGAAGTGGTCTCCGGCATCAATGCCTTCATGCTGGGCGCACAGAGCGTGAACCCCAACTTCAAGGTCAAGATTGTCTGGGCCAACACGTGGTTCGACCCGGCCAAGGAAGCTGACGCAGCAAAGGTGCTGCTGAGCCAGGGGGCCGACATCACCGTTCAGCACACGGACTCGGCTGCACCGCTGCAGGTGGCCCAGGAACAGGGCAAGTTCGGTTTCGGCCAGGCCTCCGACCAGTATCAGTTCGCTCCCAAGGCGCAGCTGACGGCGATCGTCGACAACTGGGCACCGCACTACATCAACAGCGTCAAGGCTGTGATGGATGGCACCTGGAAGCCACAGCAGACCTGGGAAGGCATGGAAAACGGCACCGTCAGCATGGCGCCCTACACCAACATGCCGGATGACGTCGCCAAGATGGCCACGGAGACCGCCGCCGCCATTGCCTCGGGCAAGCTCAATCCCTTCACCGGCCCCATCACCAAGCAGGACGGAACCGTGGTCGGCGAAGCTGGCAAACCGCTGCCCGACGGCGACATCCTCGGCATGAACTGGTACGTCAAGGGCATCGACGACCAGTTGCCGCAGTAAGCCTTTCCCGAAACCACATGCCGGGTGGCATTCCGCCACCCGGCATTTTCATGGATGTGCACTGTGATCGATCCGTTTGCCGCCGACTGGTTGAACCTGCTTCTGCGCTGGGGCCATCTGATTGCGGGCATCGCCTGGATTGGCACATCCTTCTATTTCATCGCCCTCGATTTCTCTTTGCAGAAGCGCGAAGGCCTGCCCGCCGGCGTCGGCGGCGAGGCCTGGGAAGTTCACGGTGGCGGCTTCTACCATGTGCAGAAATATCTGTCGGCACCGCCAGCCCTCCCGGATCACCTCACCTGGTTCAAGTGGGAGGCCTATCTCACCTGGGTGACTGGCTTTCTGCTCCTCATCGTCCAGTACTACCTCAATGCGGAAAGTTACCTGATCGACCCGTCTGTCATTCCGCTCACGTCCTGGCAGGCCATCGCCATTTCTGCGGCCTCCATCGCTGGCGGGTGGATTGTCTATGATCAGCTCTGCCGTCATCTGGCCCTCCGCCATCCCACGCTCCTCGTGATCTGCGTCATTGTGCTGGTGGGCCTTGCCGCCTACGGCTTCACCCATGTCTATTCGGGACGCGGTGCCTTTATCCACGTGGGCGCCTTCATCGGCACGACCATGGCGGCAAACGTTTTCATGGTCATCATTCCCAATCAGCGCAAGATCGTGGCGAGCCTCCTGAAGGGTGAGCGGCCGGACCCGGCCTATGGCGCCATGGGCAAGCAGCGCAGCCTGCACAACACATATCTGACGCTCCCCGTGCTGCTGATGATGGTCTCGAACCACTACGCCTTCCTCACGGGCCATCCGCAGAGCTGGATTCTCATTCTTATGATTGTCGTGGGCGGAGCGGCCTTGCGGCACTATCTCGTCCGCACGGAAGTGGGCGACGAGCAGCGCGAATTGGCCTGGCTGCTGCCCGTGATCGCCGCTGTGCTGGGCGGCGCCATTTTCATGACGGCCCCGGCAAAGCAGGTGATGTTTGCTGGCGATGTCCCGGACGCCGATGCCCTTGCAATCGTGCAGTCACGTTGTGCTGCATGTCACGCACAGCATCCCGCCGACAAGACGTTTGCCGAGCCGCCCAAGGGCGTCATCCTCGATACGCTGGAGGAACTTCGCCGTCATAAGGAACAGGTCGTGGTCCAGGCCGTGAACAACGTGGCCATGCCGTTGGGCAACAAGACGGGGATGACCCCTGACGAACGGGCCCGCCTCGGTGCCTGGCTGGCAAAGCAATGATCCCGCTCGCCGAGGTCAATGCCATGCCGGTCGCCACCTTCGTGGAGCGATTTGGCGATATAGCCGAACATTCGCCCTGGGTGGCGGAAGGAGCGGCGGCATCACGGCCCTACCACGCCGTGGCAGACATGATTGCCGCGTTCGAAGCCACGCTCCGCACCGCGCCAGCGGATGCGCAACTGGCACTGATCCGCGCTCATCCGGACCTCGCCACAAAAGCAAAGCTGACGGCAGATTCGAATCGCGAACAGCGCAATGCCGGACTGGCGGATCTCACTCCATCCGAGTTTGTGCGGTTCACAGATCTGAATGCGAGATACAAGAGCCGTTTTGGCTTCCCCTTCATCTTTGCGGTCAAGGGCGCGACCAAGCACCAGATAATCGACAGCTTTGAAGCACGCGTGGACAACAGCGAAGACGCCGAATTCTCGCACGCTTTGCAGCACGTCATGCGCATATTCCGCTTTCGCATTGAAGACAGGGTTGCGCCATGAAGCGAGTCTTGCGCGGACAGATCGTATCCTTTGGACGGAGCGACGAAACAGTCGTTCACCTTCCCCGGGGCGCGCTTGCGGTCGATGGCACCGGACGCATCGCTTGGATCGGGGAAGCCTCCCAACTTCCCGCCGCGTGGCAAGGTGTTGCGGCCGATGATTACGGTGAGAACCTGCTGTTGCCGGGTTTCATCGACGCCCATCTTCATTTCCCGCAATACAGGATGCTGGCAGCACCCGGGAAAGACCTGCTGGATTGGCTGCGGCGTTTCACCTTTCCGGAGGAAGCCCGCTATGCTGATCGCGACTATGCGGCAGCGGCTGCGCGTCTCTTTCTCGATCGTCTGTTTTGCAATGGAACAACATCGGCACTCGCCTTCTGTTCGGTTCACAAGGCATGCGCAGATGCACTTTTTGCGGCAGCATCTGACATGGGCATGGCGCTCATCACCGGCAAGACCATGATGGACCGCAATGCAATCCCGGAGGTGCAAGACACGCCCGAGCAAGGCGCGCGCGAGACGGAAGAACTTTATCAGACCTGGCACGGCAAGGGCCGCCTGCGTTACGCCGTGACGCCGCGCTTTGCGATCACCTCAAGCGACAGGCAGTTACAGGCGAGTGGCGAACTCCTCGCCCATCTGCCCGGCACCCTGATGCAAACCCATATTTCCGAAAGTCCCGGAGAAATCGCCTTCGTCAAGGCGTTGTTTCCCGACGCCCGCGACTACACCGATGTGTATGACCGCTTTGGCTTGCTTGGACCGCGCAGCATCTTCGCCCACGGCATCCACCTGAGCGAGCGCGAGGCAAAGCGGTTCTCCGAGACAGGCTCATCCGTCATCCACTGCCCCACGTCGAATACGTTTCTCGGCTCGGGTTTGATGCGCATGCCGTTTCTCGCAGAACAGGCGAGGCCGGTTGCCATGGGCCTCGCAACAGATGTGGGCGGCGGAACGAGCTACTCCATGCTGCAGACCATGGGCGAGGCCTACAAGGTTCAGATGCTGGGTGGATACAAGCCATCCGCAAGCGCGCTCTTCGGCATGTCCACGATTGGCAATGCATGCAGGCTCCACATCGACGCCGAGACGGGTTCCCTGGACGTTGGAAAATATGCCGACGTGGTGGTTCTTCATCCAACTGCGACCCCAGTGTTGAAGGCACGGCACGCGTTGTCGCAATCCCTTGAGGACGTACTCTTTGCCCTGATGATTCTGGGTGACGACCGTGCTGTCGCGGCAACCTACGTGGCGGGCCAGCAACGCCATCGCGCCAATGGGGCAAGATGAACTCCCATGCCAAAATTCTCCGCCAACATTTCCACGATGTTTACCGAGATCCCGTTCCTTGATCGGTTTGCTGCTGCGAAAGCGGAAGGTTTCCGCGCCGTCGAATTCCAGTTTCCTTATCCTTTTGCGTTGCCGGATGTCGCTGCCCGCGTGGAGGATCTCGGCCTTGAGGTCGTCCTGTTCAATCTTCCCCCTGGGAATTTCGAGGCGGGCGAACGCGGCATTGCCTGCCATCCCGGTCGCCAGCGGGAATTCGAGGCGGGAACTGGCGACGCACTGCGCTATGCCCAACGCCTGCGTTGCCGCAAGCTGAATTGCCTGGCCGGACTGCTGCCGGATGGGGTGTCGCGTGATGCGGGCCGTGCTGCTTTGCTGCAGAACCTGTCGGTTGCTGCCGAAAGTTTGGCGGAAAACGGCATCCAGTTGCTGGTGGAACCGATCAACACCTTCGACATGCCCCGGTTCTTTCTCAGCCGCAGTTCCGAAGCGTTGAGCGTGATGGATACTTTGCGTCCGCTGGACGTGAAGCTGCAGTACGATGTCTACCACATGCAGCGCATGGAAGGTGAGTTGCTCAACTCCATCACGCGGCTGCTTCCCCGCATCGGTCACATCCAGATTGCCGACACACCGGGCCGGCATGAACCCGGCACGGGCGAAATCAACTTTGCCAACCTCTTCCGCCATCTCGATGCCACAGGCTACGATGGCTGGGTGGGCTGCGAATATTTTCCATCCGCCGGCACCTCAGAAGGCTTGCGGTGGATGCAAGAGTGGACCTGAACCCATGACGCCAAGGGCCGTCCTCCGCGCCATGTTTGACGCCGCCGTTGATGCGGCGCTGCCGGAGAAATCCGTGCCCCTCCACATGCCAGCGAAGCCCAAGGGGCGCACGATCGTCATTGGAGCAGGCAAGGCATCCGCCGCGATGGCAAGGGTCTTTGAAGACCATTGGGATGCGCCCCTCGAAGGGCTGATCGTGACGCGCTATGGCCATGCCGTTCCCACCCGCCGACTGCGCGTCGTCGAGGCAGCCCATCCCGTGCCGGATGCAGCGGGTGAACGCGCCGCAGCGGAGATGTTGAAGCTGGTCCAGGGCCTCACGTCCGATGACCTCGTTGTCGCGCTGATGTCGGGTGGCGGTTCGGCCCTTCTCAGTCTTGCTGCGGAGGGCGTGAGCGTTGAGGAAAAGCGTGCCGTGAACAAGGCACTGCTGAAGTCGGGTGCGCCCATCCAGGAGATGAATTGCGTGCGCAAGCATCTCTCGCGGATCAAGGGCGGACGGCTTGCCGCCGCTGCATTTCCGGCCCGCGTGGAGACCCTGGTGATTTCGGATGTGCCCGGTGATGATGTATCGGCAGTTGCGTCCGGACCTACCGTTGCTGATCCCACAACCCATGCCGACGCACGGGCCGTGCTTGCCAAATACAATATTGATGTCCCGCTGGCCGTCCGCCGTCACCTCGAAGCGGCCTCAGATGAAACGCCGAAGGCGGGAGACCCTCGCCTTGCAAATGCACGTGCGACATTGATTGCATCTCCGCAGTCCTCACTCGAAGCGGCAGCCGCCGTGGCCCGCCAGAACGGGTTGACCCCGCTGATTTTGGGCGATGCCCTGGAGGGGGAAGCACGTGACGTGGGATTTGTGATGGCGGGCATTGCCCGGCAGGTCCGCCAGTTCGCGCAACCGGCGAAGGCGCCTTGCGTCCTCATTTCCGGCGGCGAAACGACGGTGACGGTGCGGGGCGATGGTGTCGGTGGCCGCAACGTGGAATTCCTGCTGGCGCTCGCTCTCAAGCTCGCGGGCGCCCCCGGTATTCACGCGCTGGCAGCAGATACCGACGGTGTCGATGGCGCCATGGAAGTTGCGGGTGCAATCATCTCGCCCGATACATTGACCCGCGCCCGGGCCAAGGGGACGGATGCCTGGGACATGCTGGCCCGCAATGACGCCCACACCTTCTTCAAGCTGCTGGGCGATCAGGTGATCACGGGACCGACGCTCACCAACGTCAACGACTTCCGCGCCATTCTCGTGGAGTGACGTCCGCCTCTAGCGGCTCTCGATCTCACCAGATTCAATCACCTTCAGCGTACTGGAGAAGGCCGCCTC
Organism: Hyphomicrobiales bacterium; assembly: GCA_016710435.1. Classification (NCBI taxonomy): domain Bacteria; kingdom Pseudomonadati; phylum Pseudomonadota; class Alphaproteobacteria; order Hyphomicrobiales; species Hyphomicrobiales bacterium. Next base: position 1,288,981 of record JADJVV010000001.1, read on the forward strand.
CAGGTGTTCCGACATGGCCCGCCGGGCTCGCTCGGGATCCTTGCTGTTGAGGGCGCGTATGATGCTGCGATGTTGCTCCAGAGTTGCCTCGCCCTGTCCCTGCCGCGGCAACATGACATGGCGGCAACGGTCCAACTGCGCCTTCGAAATGTCGATCGCCCGCCACAGCCGGTCCAGATGGCTGATGTCGGCGATGTAGCGGTGGAACTTGTCGTCTGTCACGATGGCTTCGGCGAAGCGGCGGCGCTCGATCGCGCGCGCGTGTTGCAACAGAAGGTCGTTCAGCACCTCGGCATGACTGTCGTTCATGCGATGGGCAGCCTGCGCCGCGCTCTCCATCTCCAATGCGCGACGAATGAGATAGGCCTGCTCCACTTCGGCCCGGTCGATATGCGAAGCCCGGGTGCCCGATTGCGCAACCACATCGACGAGATGCTCATCGCTCAGTTTCTTGACCGCCTCTCGTACGGGTGTGCGCGAGACATTGAGTTTGGCCGCAATCAACTTCTCATCAAGAATGTCGCCTGGCGCAATGCGTCCGGACAGGATGAGATGGCGGACGAGATCATAGATCTGGTCGCGCAGGGGCCGGGAACGGTCAAGGCGACTGGCGTCAAGTTCGTGGGCCATGCCTGACATACTAATATAACAGTTCTGGACAGCAACCTTAAAACCTGCAAAATTCCCCGGAGCACACAAGAAAAAAACACGGGAGAGCGTCATGGCAGCAAACAACTATCCCAAGCTGCACAATGCGATGTGGCCAGGTCTGGTGGGACGGGGATCGAAAGAGATTCCCGCGATCGACCTCGACACGATGATCGACCTGACGGTCAAGGCCGAGGTCAACGGCGTCAAGTTCGACGGTATCGACATCTTTCATGCGGCCCCCCACACCAGCATTGATTTTTCCGATGACGAGGTAAAGCGCCTTGCCGACAAGGCCCGGCGGAACAACCTTGCGATCGGCTCCATCGTGGCGCCCGTCTGGCCGCCCGTGGGGGGCGGTTCGGCAATGGGTTCACCCAGCGACCGCAAGAAATTCGTGGCAAACGTGGAGAAATCCTGCCGCCTTGGTGCGAAGCTCCGGGATCTCGGCGTCCGTGACTACGGCGTTATCCGGATCGACTCCGCCACAAGCACGGCCGATTGGGCCAAGGATCCCGTTGCCAACACCAAGAAGATCGCCAAGACTTTTCGGGAAGCCTGCAGCGTCGCAGCCGACTATGGAGAACGCCTCGCCTGCGAAGGTGAAATCTGCTGGGGCGGCATGAATTCCTGGAAGGACATGGTTGACACGCTTGAAGAGACGGATCGACCCCAGATCATCGGTTTCCAGGCAGACATGGCCCACACCCTTCTCTTCACCATGGGCTACAATGCGCCGAAGTCGCGCCTTCTGCCGGCGAAGTATGACTGGAAGGACAAGGCCCTCCTTGATGAAGCGCTGAAGAAAATGACGGACGCGCTTCGTCCGTGGACCATCGATATGCATATCGCGCAGAACGATGGCACCGTGAAGGGTCTCGGCTATCACGACAAGACGGGCCATCACTGCGAAGTGGATGACAAGAAGGGCAAGCTCAACGTCACCAAGCATGCAGGTTACTGGCTGCGGGACCGGGATGGCGAACTGGTGAAGGCCTTCCGCCACATCTGCTGGGATGGCTGCATGTTCTCCCCCGATGTGATGATGAACCCCAAGACCTGGACGAACATCCTCGCGGCGATGATGAAGGTCCGCGAGAAGCATGGGTGGGTGGCGTAATGGCCAAGAAGAAACTCAACGTCGGCATGGTGGGTTACGGCTTCATGGGCCGGGCCCATTCCAACGCATTTTCGCAGGTTGGTCATTTCTTTGACCTCCCATACCAGCCGGTGCTGAAGGCCGCCTGCGCCCGCAACGCCGAAAAACTCAACGATTTCGCGGCACAATGGGGCTATGAATCGACCGAAAACGATTGGCGGAAACTGATTGAGCGCAAGGATATCGATCTCATCGACATCGCCGCGCCCAACGACATGCATCTCGACATAGCCCTTGCCGCCGCCGCTGCGGGCAAGATGGTGATGTGCGAAAAGCCGCTTGGCCGGAATGCTGCGGAATCGCGCAAGATGGTCGATGCGGTGGAGCGCGCCAAGATTCCCAACATGGTCTGGTACAACTACCGGCGCGTACCCGCCGTGACCCTCGCCAAGCAATTGATCGACGAGGGACGGCTTGGCAAGATTTTCCACTATCGCGCGAAATTCCTCCAGGACTGGACCATTTCGGCAGACCTTCCCCAAGGCGGGCAGGGACTTTGGCGCCTTGATGTGAACGTGGCGGGTTCCGGCGTGACGGGCGACTTGCTGGCCCATTGCATCGACACGGCGATGTGGCTGAACGGCGGCATCGACAAGGTGATCGGCCTCACCGAAACCTTCATCAAGGAGCGCCAGCATAATCTCACCGGCAAGAAGGAAGCAGTCGGCATCGATGATGCAAGCCTGTTCCTGGCCCGGTTTGACAACGGGTCCCTCGCCAATTTCGAGGCGACACGCTACGCGCGAGGACACAAGGCGCTCTACACCCTTGAGATCAACGGTGAGAAGGCTTCGATCTTCTGGGACCTCCACGACCTTCACCGCCTCCAGTATTTCGATCACCGCGACGAAGGCCGCACCCGCGGCTGGCGCTCAATCCATGTGACGGATGGAGACCATCCCTACATGGCCAAGTGGTGGGTGCCGGGCCTGCAGATCGGTTACGAGCATTCGTTTGTCCATCAGGTTGCAGACTTCATTGAGGGCCTGAGCCAGGGCCAATCAGCCGCGCCGACCTTCCGGGAAGCCATGGCAACTGACCTCGTAACCGACGCGGTGCTCAAATCTGCGGCAACCGGGCATTGGGAAAGTGCCAAGGGTTGAAGGCGATGAAGAGGACTTTCCATCAAAGACTTGCAACTCGATGCACGTGCGCTAGGCTCACATCGAAATTGGGAACGGACCATGCCGCCGAGCAGTGAAAGCGCACTTTCCATCAGTGGTGTCAGCAAGCATTACGGGCGTGTGCGCGCCCTTGAAGACTTGTCGTTCACGGTCGAAGAAGGAAAGTTCTTCGTCCTGTTCGGACCAAGCTCCGTGGGCAAGACCACGACGCTGCGCACGATTGCCGGGCTCGTTCGCCCCGACAAGGGCAGCGTGCACATCTTCGGGCGCGACAAGACCGATGCGGAAATCGCCGGACGCGGCGTCTCCATGGTCTTCCAGTCCTTCGCGCTGTATCCCCATCTCACGGTTTACCAGAACTTCGCCTATCCCCTGCTCGAAGAAAAAGTTCCGAAGGACGAGATTGACAAGCGTGTCCGCGAAACCGCGGCCATGCTGAAGCTCGACAAGAAGGTGGATCGCAAGCCCAACACGCTTTCGGGCGGCGAACAGCAGCGCGTGGCGCTGGGCCGGTCCCTGATCCGCCGTCCCAAGATTCTTCTGCTGGACGAGCCACTGACCAACCTTGATGCAAAGCTGCGTCACGACATGCGCGCCGAACTGAAGCGTCTGCACCGGCAGTTCGGCCTTACCATTGTCTATGCCACGCCGGACGAACTGGAAGCCCTGTCCATGGGCGAGGAAATCGCTGTCATGCGCGATGGCGGCGTTGTGCAGATCGGCACGCCCGACGAACTGTACGAAAACCCGAAGGACACCTATGTGGCAGGCAAGATCGGCTCGCCGCACATGAACATGATCCGTGGCAAAACCACCAAGGACCGTTCCGCCTTCGAGAGCAAGTTCGGCGCACTGGCGCTCGGCCGAAAGCTCGTCACGGCGGAAGCAGGTGAGGAGTCCATTCTCGGCATACGGCCAAGCGACCTTCGTTTTACGGGCAAGGGCGAGAAGGGCCACGATGTCAGCATCGCCATGCTGGAGCCTCTGGGCGACGTAACGGTCGTATCCGTCGAGGCCCATGGTGAGACACTGCGGCTCATCCTGCCGGAATCAGCAGCGACGTCGCTCGCCCCCGGGCAGGCCGCATCCATCTATCTTGATCCGAAGAAGTTCCACATCTTCCGCGCTTCCAGCGGTCAGGCATTGTCCTGACGTGAAGAGCCTGAAGGAATAAACGGTAACAAAGGGAGGAAACCTCAAGATGACCGTGATGACCACTATGAAAACCTTCGCGACGGCGGCCGGGTTTGCCGCCACGCTGATGGTTGGGGGCGCCTCCCTGGCGTCCGCCGAAGAAGTGACACTGACGATGGCGGTGCCGGACTGGCCTCCGACCCGCATCATGAAGAAGTTCTTTGACGAGCAGTACAAGCCCAAGTCTGGCAACACCGTGAAGCTTGACGTGGACTTCATTCCGTGGCCGGACTTCTACACGCGCGTCAACGCTTCGCTGACGTCGGGTGAACAGAAGTACAACTTCATCGTTTCGGACTCGCAGTGGCTCGGTGCCTTCGTGGAAGGCGGTTACTTCCGCAAGATCAACGATCTCCTCGAAGCTGACCCGGATTTCATGGCAACCTTCAAGTCGATCCATCCCAATCCGCTCAACGCCTATTCCACCTATCCGCACAAGTCCGAGAATTACTACGGCTTCCCGCAGTTCCCGGATGTGCTCGTGACCTATGGTCGCTCCGACATCCTCTGCAATGAAGAAGAGCAGAAGAATTTCCAGGCCAAGTACAGCAAGAAGCTGCCGTGCACGGGCGAGGAAATCGACGCGATGACGTGGGATGACTATCGCAACGTCGGCGAATTCTTCATGCGCAAGAAGGGCGACATGTTGGCTGGCAAGCCTGCCGAAGACGATTTCTACGGAATCGCCTATCAGGCCGGCAAGGGCTACGACTTCTCGTCCATGCAGATCAACGGCATGATCTGGCAGATGGGCGGCGATACCTGGGACGAAACAAAGGCCCCCAAGGGCCAGGCCGAAGGTGTCGTAAACTCTCCTGAGGCCGTGAAGGCGCTGGAGAAGTATCTCGACATGATCCAGTTCATGCCGCCGGTGGCCAAGACCGGCACCATGGACATCTTCAAGTCCGACGAACTGTTCCGTGAAGGCAAGGTTGCCATGAACGTGGACTGGATCGGCCTCGGCGAAGCCTCCCTCGACCCGAAGTCGTCCAAGGTTTCCGACAAGCTGGTCTTCGGCCAGATGCCCGGAACCATGGGCCCCGACGGCAAGATGATCCGCTGGTCGAACATCGGTGGTCAGCCCTTCGTGCTGACAACCTGGACGACGGATTCGCAGATCAAGGAAGCGGTCGAATTCGTGAAATGGTGGCTGTCTCCTGAGATCCAGCACCAGTTCGCAGCCGGTGGTGGCCAGTCTGCCATCAAGTCCGTGTACGAAGATCCCAAGTACGTGACTTACCGTCCTTGGAACCGTGCCTGGGCTCCGCAGCTCGATTGGCAGAAGGACGTGTGGCACGTGCCGCAATTCTTCGAATTGCTGACGCAGCAGCAGGACCAGTTCGACCTCGCCATCACCGGTAAGCAGGATGCCAAGACGACCTTGGACAACATCGCCAAGTTCCAGCAGAACCTGCTCAAGGAAGCCGGCCTGATCGAATAACCTTACGCCCGGGATGCGCGGGGGTCACCCTCCGCGCATCCTGATCCTTTCCTTATCCTTCCATTCCGGGACCCCATGACCGCCGTCACCTCATCTCGCCCAGCAGTGGCCCTCTTCCTGCCTTCGGCGGACAATTGGAAATTGGCCATCCTTGCGGGCATCGTCCTCACCATATTGTCGGTGCTGCTCTTGCCGGCCAAAGCTGCCTTCTGGGTGGTTGGCGCTGCAGCAGCCCTCATCGCAGCCGCATTTGTCGTCAACGCCTACCGCCGGCAGTATTATGGCGGTCTCCTCGTTGCGCCGGCGATCGCCGTCCTGTTCGTGATGAACATCTTTCCGCTGCTCTGGTCGCTCGGGCTTTCCTTCTTCGCTTACCAGTCCAACCAGCAGACGATCCGCTTCGTCGGCTTGCAGAACTACATCAAGGTCCTCACCAACGACCTGGCCGCAGCCGACAACTGGAAGGCGCTCATCAACACGGCGATGTTCGTGATCTTCACCGTCGCTACCCAGATGGTCGTGGGCTTCCTTCTGGCACTCTTGTTCTCAAAACAATTTCCGCTGCGCCGCTACCTGTTGATCCTGGTGCTCACGCCCATGATGTTGTCGGTCGTGGCCTCCGGCGTCTTCTTCACCTACTACTACGACCCGACCTTCGGCATTCTCTCCTACATGATGAACAGCCTCACGGGACAGCAGTTCATTCTGATGGACAACAAGGTGGGTGCGGTTGCGGGCATCGTCTTTGCCGACGCCTGGATGTGGTCGCCCTTCGTCATGCTTCTGGTGCTCGCCGGGCTCGTCTCAGTTCCGAAATATCTCTACGAGGCCGCCGCCATCGACCGGGTGTCCGGCTGGCGGCAGTTCTGGACCATCACATTTCCCTACATCCGCGGCCTGTTGATGCTGGCGCTTCTCTTCCGCACCATCGAGGCCTTCAAGCTCGCTGATCTTGTCATTCTGCTCACCAAGGGCGGCAATGACACGATGACGATTTCATACCACCTCATCCGCATCGCCAACGAACAGAACAAGACAAGCGAAGGCGCTGCAATTTCCTACGTCATGCTCTTCATGGTGATCGTGTTGACGAACCTCTACCTTTATTTGGCCAACCGCCGCAGCCAGGGAACCTGATCCATGTCTGGCGCTACATCCTTCCTCGAAAAAATCGGTTTGAAGAGCAGCGGCGGTGTCGATACCGCCGGCTGGGGGCGGACACTGGTGGTCGCCGTTGTCAGCTTCATCTACTTCCTTCCTGTGCTGATGATCATCTTCACGGCGTTCAAGCCGCAGGACGCGGCCCTCTCCGTTCCGCCCACCTTGTCGCCCACGTCGCTCTTCGGATTGATTCCCGACCAGTTCGTCTTCACGCCGACACTCGAGAATTTCGCGTCCGTATTCTCGCGCGTCATGACGGCCGGCGGGCAACCTGAAAACACAGGCTTCGACCGCTTCTTCTTCAACTCCATCTTCATTTCGTCCGTGTCGGTCCTGCTGGCACTGGTAATTGGTACCCTCGCGTCCTACGGCTTCTCGCGCTACCCGCTGAAGGGGAACGACACGTATCTCTTCATTATCCTCACCACGCGCATGTTGCCGGCGATTGTCGTCATCATCCCGGTGATCCTGATGTTCCGCGTTGTAGGCCTGTCCGGTTCCTACATTGGCATCATCATGCTCTACACGGCCTTCAACCTGGCCTTTACGATCTGGATGATGAAGAGCTTTTTCGACGAACTTTCAACCGACGTGGAGGACGCAGCGCGAATTGATGGATCATCTGAGCCCAAGGTGTTCTTCAAGATCTGCCTGCCGCAGGTGGTCGCGGGGCTCGCCGCCACCTTCGTTTTCGGCCTCATCCTCACCTGGAACGAGTTCCTTTTCGCCCTGCTGCTGACCGGTGTCGATACACGCACAGTTCCGGTGGCGATGAACCAGGCCGTCTCGTCCGGCGGTCGCGGCACGGACTGGACGCTGCTCGCCTCCATCGAAACACTCTTCCTCATCCCTGTCTTCCTTGTGACGTTCTTCCTGCAGGGTCACCTGCTGCGCGGCGTCACCTTCGGAACCGTGAAGCGCTGAAACATGTCGACAATTGAAATTCGCAAGGTCACCAAGAAGTTCGGCGAGTTCGTTGCCGTCAAGGACGCGGACCTCTCCGTGAAGGCTGGCGAAGTGGTCTGCCTCCTGGGGCCATCAGGCTGCGGGAAGACAACGACGCTTCGCATGATTGCCGGGCTGGAACGGGCCACTGCAGGCGAAGTGATCATCGCTGGCCAGCGGATGAACGACCTGCCGCCGGAAAAGCGCGACATCGCCATGGTGTTCCAATTCTACGCCCTCTATCCCGCGCTCACGGTGGGCGAGAACATCGCCATGCCGCTGCACTATGAGAAGATCTCGCCCGCCGAGATCAAGGCGCGCGTGGGCATGGTGGCGGACATCCTGCATCTCACCGGCGTTCTCGATCGCCTTCCCGGCCATGTCTCGGAGGGTGAGAAGCAACGCGTGGCCGTCGCCCGCGCCATCGTGCGCGACCCCAACTGTTTCCTCTTCGACGAGCCCCTGTCCCGCCTCGACGTCGAGCTGCGCCACTCAATGCGCGGGCAGATCAAAGGCGTGCTGTCCAATCTGTCCAAGGCCACTGTCATCGTGACCCATGACCAGCTCGAGGCGCTCACCATGGCGGATCGCATCGCCATCATGCGCGATGGTGTGATCGAACAGGTGGGTACCCCCCACGAAGTCTTCGCCAAGCCGGCAAACGTCTTCGTCGCAAGTTTCATCGGCACGCCGCAGATGAATCTCGTGGAAGTCGAAATGAAATCCGTGACGGATGGCAAGGCGGAACTGACCTTCAACGATGCCCCGCTCTCCATCGCCGTCAACCCGGCCGTGGCAGGATTGAAGAGCGCCAAGGTCACGATCGGCATTCGCCCGCGTGCCTTTGCCCCGGTGGCCAAGGCGTCGAAATCGGCGATTACCGCGGTGGCGGAACTGATCGAGCCCATGGGGGCTGAAACCCTCATCCACGCCCGCACCAAGACGGGCAGCGACATCCGTGTGGTGGTACCACGCGAGAAGCGCGTGAAAATGGGCGAGGTGTTGCACCTGCAACCCGATGCAGCGCAAACCCATGTCTTTGCGGAAGGCGGAAAGGCGGTGCGCGCATGAACAGCAACCCGGAACGCGGCATTCTCACGCCAAAATCGGCGCTTCGCCTTGAATATTTCATCATCGGCCTGGGGATCCTGGCGTTGCTGATGATCTTCCAACCCTTCTCGATCACGCTCTTCACACTTGGTAGCATTGTGGTGGTGGCGGCGGGTCTCATCAACAACCTGCTTCCGCTGGCGCAGCCCGGCGTGGCCAAGCGCTCGGTGGTCACCGTCGCCATGGTGGTCGCGATGACCTTCTGCATCGTGCTGTTGATCTCGATCCTGTCCGCATATCTCTATGGCGCCTTCTTCCTTAAGCCGCCGGATCCCAATACGACGGCTGGCAAGGTGCAGTTGAACGCAACACCCTGGTACATGCACAGCTTCACCTGGGCCATCGCCGCAGTTGCCGTGGTCCTGGCGGGCCTGATTTCGCGGCGGTCTCGCAGCCGGGCGTGACCTGCCATGGCAGCTGATGTTTCCGTCATCGGGCTCTATATTCTCGATATCCTGGGCCGCCCCGTACGCCGCATTCCGGATCGGGGCGACGTGGATTTCATCGAGGAAATCCGCCTGACTGTTGCGGGAACTGCCGGCGGCACGGTGGTCGACTGCGCCAAATTGGGATTGGAATGTTTGGCCGCCGGGGCTGTCGGTGACGACGAAAAAGCAGACTGGATGCTGATGCAGATGCAGAAACATGGCATCGACGTTTCAGCCATGCAGCGCATTTCCGGCGTGCCCACCTCCGCAACGATTCTGAACATCCGCCCCAATGGCGACAGGCCAGCCCTGCATGTGCGCGGCGCGTCAGATCAATTTGACGTGCGAACGGAACAGTATGATGTGGTTCTCGATGCTCCAATCATACACTTGGGTGGCACGGGTCTGCTCCGAACACTCGACGGCGCATCGAGCCTCGCCCTGCTGCGCGAGGCCAAGGCGAGAGGCAAGACCGTCACCTTCGATCTCATTGCCGCAAATGAGGAAACCACGGGAATGGTGCTTCCGCTTTTACCTTTCATCGATTTCTTCATGCCCTCCATCGACGAGGCGCAAGCCATGTCTGGCCGGGACACGCCTGACGACTGCGCCCGGTACTATCTCGATCACGGCGCCACTGCCTGCTGTTTCACGCTGGGCGGCGACGGAGCCTATTATGCCCATCGTGACGGCGCGCGCTTCTCCATGCCAGCCTATGAACTCGACGTGGTGGACACCACGGGCTGCGGCGATGCCTTCGATGCCGGCATGATTGCTGCCATCCACCATGGCATGGACGCCGAGACATCCGTGCGGTTTGCACAAGCCGCCGCTGGCCTCGTGGCAACGGGACTCGGTTCTGACGCCGGCATCATTTCGTTCGAACACACGCTGCACTGCATGAAGACGTGGAAGGTAAAATCATGAGATTCAAAGGCCGTCGTGCCATTGTCACCGGAGGAATGTCGGGTATCGGCGAGGCTGTCGCCAAACGCCTGGCAGCAGAAGGCTGTGCCGTTGCCGTGTGGGACATGACCGGCGGCATCAAGACCGACATCTCCGATCCGGCATCGGTGGATGCTGCCATCGCGGCAACACTGAAGCAGATCGGTGGGATTGATATCCTCGTCAACAGCGCGGGCATCACCGGCCCTACCGTCCCAGTGGATGGCTTTCCCATTGATGGCTGGATCAAGACCATGGCGGTCAACGTCAACGGGACGTTCTTCACCAACCGTGCCGTTCTCCCGCACATGATCGCGCAGAACTATGGCCGCATCGTCAACATTGCATCGATTGCAGGCAAGGAAGGCAATCCCAATGCGTCGGCCTATTCGGCGTCGAAGGCCGCCGTTATCGGCTTCACCAAGTCGCTGGCCAAGGAAACCGCAAAATACAATATCACGGCAAATGCGGTGACACCGGCGGCCGTGCGCACACCGATCTTCGACCAGATGCCGCAAACCCATATTGATTTCATGCTCTCCAAGATTCCCAAGGGCCGTTTCGGAACCGTGGAAGAAAATGCCAGTCTCATCTGCTGGCTGGCCTCGGAAGAGTGTTCCTTCTCCACTGGGGCGGTGTTTGACATTTCGGGCGGCCGCGCAACTTACTGAGCGAAACGGCGGAACATCGCCGGTCTTTTGCGCGTTCGGAAGGGAAAGGACAGATCATGCCCAATCCCGACAGCGAGAATCCCGACCTCGTTAAACAGCACGTTGAAAAAGGCCGCATGGGCGACCGGGAATTGCAGCGAAAGGCTGGGAAGCCGCCCGGCACTCCCGATCCCGATGACCGCACGCCACCTCGCCAGGGAGACCCCGAGCAGGTTGAAAACGTAGCGGGACGCGAGCAGCGGAAGCCGAACCGCCCGTCTGACGATGAGAAGACCCATCCCACGGGGCGCAACGACCGGAAGTGATCAGACCGCAGTATAGCCTCCGTCGATGAGCAGGTCTTGGCCGTTCACAAGATCCGATGCGGACGATGCCAGGAACAGGATCATGTCCGCAACCTCAATGGGCTTGCCAAAGCGTGCGGCGGGAATTTTCGCCTTCATCGGATCACCCTTCGTTGGGTCGCCCCAAACCTGTTCGCCCATGGGCGTGAGGATGACCGTGGGACAAACCGAGTTGATTTGGATGTTGTGTTTGGCCCACTCCACCGTCATCACCTTGGTCAGCATGTTCAGGCCGCCCTTTGAGGCAGCGTATGCGCCATGGGCTTCCAGACCAACCACGCCGGCCTGCGACGAAATATTGATGATCTTACCGCGCTTCTGCTTGATCATGCCAGGTACCACCGTGCGGGCCAGAAGGAACGGTGCCCGAAGATTGACTGCCATCGTCTGGTCCCAGTCCTGGACTTTGGCATCGAGAAGCGGATCAATAAGCGCAATACCGGCATTATTGACCAGAATGTCGATGGTACCGAAGGCTGCCAGCGCTTTTCGCGCCGCCTCGACGGGACCTTCCGCGTCTCCCATGTCAGCGCCGATGGTAACGCAACGACGTCCTGCGGCTTCCACCGCACGTGCCACCTCCTTCAGCCCTGCCGCATCACGCCCTACCGCTGCAATGTCAGCACCCGCATCAGCGAGCACCTTGCACGCTTCAAGGCCAATGCCCTTCGTCGCTCCTGTGACCAATGCCGTCCGTCCGGCAAGTCCAAAGCGCTTCTCCCAATTGCTCATGTCGTTCTCCATTCCATGCCACCGTTTCAGCGTCTCCCGTTGTCCGGGTCAACTGCCTGTTGTGCGGGAAGCGTCTCGAGGCATGCGGATTGTAAGGCAGGTGGCGGACTGTTAGACCAGCAGAATGTCTCACGTTCCCGACCATGACCCGGAAACCGGCGAACTGCGCGAAAATGGGCACGGCAATATCGTCGAATATTCGGTGTCCGATATTGCCAACGCCCTCAAGCGCAGCATCGAAGAGCGCTTTGGCCACGTGCGGGTGCGCGGCGAGATTTCGGGATTTAAAGGTCCGCATTCCTCCGGTCACTGCTATTTCAGCATCAAGGATGAAGGCGCGAAACTGGATGCCGTGGTGTGGCGCGGAAGTTTTGCGCGCCTGCGCGCCAACTTGCAGGAAGGCCTGGAGGTCATCGTCACCGGCAAATTGACGTCCTATCCCGGCAAGTCATCCTACCAGATCATCGTGGAGGCGGCAGAACCCGCTGGCGTGGGCGCGCTGATGGCCCTGCTTGAAGACCGTCGGAGGAAGCTCGCCGCCGAAGGCCTGTTTGATACAGCCCGCAAGCGCGCGCTGCCCTATCTGCCGGAGGTGATCGGCATCGTCACGTCGCCGACGGGGGCCGTGATCCGCGACATCCTTCACCGGCTCAAGGACCGCTTTCCCCGCCGCGTGATCGTGTGGCCCGTGCGGGTGCAGGGCGACTCGGCTGCGGCCGAAGTTGCCGCGGCGATCCACGGCTTCAATGCCATGGCGGAGCGTCCCGACGTGTTGATCGTGGCGCGCGGCGGTGGTTCGCTGGAAGATCTTTGGCCCTTCAATGATGAGTTAGTCGTCCGCGCCGTCGCGGCCAGCCACATTCCCCTCGTGTCAGCCATCGGCCACGAGACGGATACCACGCTGATTGACCATGCCGCCGATTGGCGCGCACCGACCCCGACCGCCGCGGCGGAAAGAGTGGTTCCGGTGCGGGGCGAATTGCTGGCCGACCTGACGTCGTTGCAGGCGCGCCAGAGCCGCGCCATCCTCCGCGTCATTTCTGAGCGGAAGCTGCGCATCGAATCCGCAGCCCGCGCCTTGCCTACGCCGGATGATGTAATGGCCATCGTGCGACAGAGGCTGGATGGACTGGCTCAGCGGCTACCGGCAGGCCTGCGCTCCAACCTGCAACGCCATGCCGTCCTTCTCGCCAACCAGCGCGGACGCCTCTCGATTGGGGTGGTGCAGCAGCGCCTTGCGGAACTTCGCCGCCGGATCACGGAGGCGCGGAGCCGGCAGGAAAGGGGCGTGCGACACATATTCGCCCGCCAGCAGGACCGTTTCCTCGGCGAAACCAAGCTCCTGCAATCCCTCAGCTACCGCTCCGTGCTCGCCCGCGGCTTCGCCGTTGTGCGTGGCGCCGACGGGAAGCCCCTGCATCAGGCCGCTGACGTGAAACCCGGAATGCGCCTGTCGATTGAATTCGCCGATGGGGAAGTGGACGCCACCTCGGGAAAGAAGGGGAGCGACATCCGTCAAGGGAGCCTCTTTTAGGAACACCGTGAACGCGCTATGGCCCATCGCATGAACAGACTGGACTCGCTCCTACCACCCCGCCGCGAGGCGAAATTGCGCTATCTCGACCATGATTTCGAGGTGTTGCAAGAGGGCGAATTTGTGCGCTGTTCCGTATCAGGCGATCCCATTCGGCTCGACAACCTGCGCTACTGGTCCATCGAGAAGCAGGTCGCCTACAAATCGGCGCTGGAGGCCTTCAAGGATTATCTGGCGAAACTTACGTGAGCAGGTGGGTGACGGCGGTGCTGATCCAGCGGTAGGCATCTTCCTGGAACACAACACCAAGGTTGGCGACGAGCAGGAACAACTGGATCACTTCCACAGTCTGGTTGCGCATGCGATGTTTGGCCGTCGCCTGACGAACGATGTAGAACACCAGGAAGAGGGTGTTGACGGCAAGAAGCTGCAAGGCCAGTGGAGGATTGCCCTTGGCCAAAATCCTGTACAGGCCATCCCAATCGGCCGACCAGAAATAGTTCATGAAAGACACGGTTGTTCCCGATCCAAGCACTGCCGCCTCGCTACAGCCTAGCAGCAACCCCTTAAAGAGTGGTTTCGGGGCGGAAACGCGGCCGGGGCCAGACAACGGGGGCCACTGGCAATATGTTTTGCGCTGCGATATAAGCCCGGCCTTGGTTTGGAGTATCTCAGATGAAGACCGCATGGACCCCCGACAGCTGGCGCAAGTTCCCCGTCGTCCAGATGCCGGATTACGCCGACAAGGATAAGCTGAACACCGTGGAAGGCCGGCTCGCCGGTTTCCCGCCGCTCGTCTTTGCCGGTGAGGCCCGCAAGCTCAGGAAATCACTCGCCCGCGTCGCCGAAGGCCGCGCCTTTCTGTTGCAGGGTGGCGACTGTGCCGAAAGCTTCGCCGAACATTCGGCAGACAACATCCGTGACTTCTTCCGTGTCTTCCTGCAGATGGCGGTCGTGTTGACCTTTGCCGGCGGGCAGCCTGTGGTGAAGGTCGGCCGCATCGCCGGACAATTCGCCAAGCCGCGTTCTTCGCCCACCGAGACACTCGATGGCGTCGAATATCCGATCTATCGGGGCGACATCATCAACGCGCCGGAAGCGACACTGGCGGGCCGCGAGCCCGACCCGGAGCGCCAGATCATGGCCTACCGCCAGTCGGCGGCGACCATGAACCTCCTGCGCGCCTTCGCCCAGGGCGGTTATGCCAACCTCGAGAACGTGCACAAGTGGACGCTGGGCTTCCTCAAGGACTCTCCCGCCTTCGAGCAGTATCAGGACCTCGCCGACCGCATCTCGGAAACCCTGGGCTTCATGAAGGCCTGCGGCATCACTGCGGAAACGGCACCTCAACTGCGCGCCACCGATTTCTACACCAGCCACGAAGCCCTTCTTCTCGGCTACGAGCAGGCACTGACCCGCGTCGATTCCACCAGCGGCGACTGGTACGCAACATCCGGACACATGCTCTGGATCGGCGACCGCACGCGCCAGCCGGATCACGCCCATGTTGAATTCTGCCGCGGCGTGAAGAACCCCATCGGCCTCAAATGTGGACCTTCGCTGAAGCCGGATGAACTGATCCGCCTCATCGATGCACTCAATCCGCAGAACGAGGCAGGCCGTCTCACGCTGATCGCCCGCTTCGGCGCCGACAAGGTTGAAAAGCACCTGCCCGACCTGATCCGCGCGGTGAAGCGCGAAGGACGTGTCGTCGTCTGGTCCTGCGATCCCATGCACGGCAATACGGTGAAGAGCACCAGCGGCTACAAGACCCGGCCGTTCGACCTGATCCTCAAGGAAGTCAGGAACTTCATGGCCGTGCACCGCGCCGAGGGCACCCACGCGGGCGGCATCCATGTCGAAATGACGGGCAAGGATGTGACCGAATGCACGGGCGGGCTCCGCGCCTTGCGCGATGAAGACCTGAATGACCGCTATCACACCTTCTGCGATCCCCGCCTCAATGCGGCGCAGGCGCTGGAGCTGTCTTTCCTGGTGGCCGAGGAAATCAAAAAGGAACTGGCGCTCCGTCCGCGCATCTCCGACGAGGATGCGGTGGAAGCAGCCGAATAAGTCTTCAGCCTCGGGCCAAAGGGTCAGATCACGGCCCTGTGACAACGTTACATGAAGCGCGCTCTTGCGAAGCAGGGGCGCGCTTCTTACGTTTGTAACGAAAGAAATTACAGATAGAGGCGCCGACATGATCGACCTGCATTACTGGCCCACGCCGAATGGCCACAAGATCACGATATTCTTGGAAGAATCCGGTCTGCCGTACACCATCCAGCGGGTTGATATCGGCAAGGGAGATCAGTTCAAACCCGACTTCCTCAAGATTGCGCCCAACAACCGGATGCCGGCCATTGTGGACAACGCACCGTCTGATGGCGGGGCGCCTCTCAGCGTTTTTGAATCTGGTGCAATCCTCCACTACCTCGCCGACAAGACCGGCAAATTCCTGCCTCGGGATGTGAGGGGCCGCACGCAAGTCATGCAGTGGTTGTTGTGGCAGATGGCCGGGCTTGGCCCCATGGCCGGGCAGAACGGCCACTTCAATTCCTACGCACCTGAGAAGGTGCCCTACGCCATTGATCGTTATACCAAGGAAACATCCCGCCTGTACGGCGTGCTGAACAAGCGCCTCGCAAGCCATGAGTTCATCGCCGATGACTATTCCATCGCCGACATGGCCTGTTATCCGTGGATCGTGCCCCACGAGGCCCACAAGCAGAACCTTGGCGACTTCCCTCACCTGAAGCGCTGGTTCGACGCCATCAAGTCTCGCCCTGCCGTGGAGCGTGCCTACGCGATGGCACCGCCGCGCAAGCCCATGACCGACGAAGAGCGCAAGGTTCTCTTCGGCCAGGATGCCTCAACCGTCAGGGCGTAGGTGCGAATTCCGCCGCGATGGATTTTCCGCCGCGGCGGAACTCGGTGAGGATGTGGGCGAAGAGGGCCACGAGCACCACGCCGCCGCCGATCAGTGTCATGGGTGCTGGCGTTTCGCCCATGAACAACCACACCCAGAACGGCGTGAAGGGTACTTCCAACGCCGCGAGGAGCGTTGCCTCGGCGGCGGGAATGCGTTTGGTGCCGAAGGTGTAGAAGATCAGTCCGGCCGCGTTCTGGCAGGTGCCGAAGGCGGCGCAGAGCAGGATTTCCGCCGTAGGAGTATTCCCGGGGCTTGCCCAACTGAAGCAGAAGGCGGAACACAGCCAGGCCGACAAAGCCATCGCGGGCAGCATGGGGAGGTCCCGATGCCCGCGCATGATGACTGAAAATCCCGCCATGCTGAGCGTCATGAGGACAGCAAGTCCCTTGCCCGTCATGGACCCGCCCCAGTCCGCCCCCAGCAGCATGACCAGCACCCCGGCCAGAGCCACGCCGCTGGCGATGATGGTGGAACGGGACGTCCGTTCGCCGATCAGGACGTAAGCCACACCGGCCGTCACGAATGGCACGGTGGCATAGATGACCATGGCATCGGCCACGCTGCCGTAGCGGATGGAGCCGATGCCGGTGATCATGCCCGCCGCCGAGAGGACGGCGACCACAAGCCCAGGCCAGCCCATCCGGAAAAATTCCCGGCCAGCGTGGCGGCCCTCGATCAGCACAAAGACGAGAAAGATGGCAGTGCCGCTGAACAAGCCCCGCCAGAACAACATGGTCATGAGGTCAGCCGAAATCAGCCGCGTGAAGACGCCTGCCGATGACCAGCTGAGCGCGGCCATGCCGGTGAGGAAGAGACCAAGACGGTGTGAGGAATGGGGCGACACGGTTCCGCAAGCTATCAGGGCCTTGCGTGCCTGCCAGTCCGGAAACGGCATGGCAACCCTGCAAATGCGCCGCACTTGACGGGGGCGGGGGCTTTCGCGCATGTAACGCCCATGACCACCGCCCGCCAGCCTGCCGTTAACATTTGCGGCATTATCATTTGCACCTAGCGTTCATACCGCTGGCTCGGCGCCGCTTGTCTCACCCCTAAGCAAAGCGATCCCGGAGCCGGCCTCCGAGAGATCAGACATGACCCTGCGCATCTACAACACGCTGACAAGGACCAAGGAAGACTTCCTTCCCTTGGACGCCGGAAACGTGCGCATGTACGTCTGCGGCCCCACCGTCTATGACTTTGCCCACATCGGCAACGCCCGACCCGCGATCGTCTTCGATGTTCTCTTTCGCCTGCTCCGCCATCTCTACGGGCCGGAGCATGTGACCTATGTGCGCAACATCACTGACGTGGACGACAAGATCAATGCGCGCGCCTTGCGCGACTATCCGGGCGTTCCCCTCAATGACGCCATTCGCCGCGTCACCGAAACGACCTATGAGCAATACCAGAAGGACGTGACGGCGCTGGGCTGCCTGCCGCCGACGCAGCAGCCGCGCGCCACCGAGCACATCCAGGGCATGATAGACATGATCCGTGCACTGATCGGCCGCGGACATGCCTATGAGGCGGCGGGCGAAGTGTTGTTCGATGTGGGCTCAATGCCGGACTATGGTCGCCTATCCCAGCGCAAGCTGGAAGACCAGCAGGCCGGTGCCCGCATCGCAGTCGAAGCCCACAAGAAGAACCCTGCCGATTTCGTGTTGTGGAAACAGTCGTCACCGGAAGAACCCGGTTGGGACTCTCCCTGGGGCCGTGGCCGTCCGGGATGGCACATCGAATGCTCGGTGATGAGCAAGGCCCACCTGGGCGAGGTCTTCGACATCCATGGCGGCGGACTTGATCTCATCTTCCCGCACCACGAGAACGAAATAGCCCAGTCGCGCTGCGCCCATGGCACGAAGGTCATGGCCAACTACTGGATGCACAATGGCTTCCTCCAGGTTGAAGGACAGAAGATGTCCAAGAGCCTGGGAAATTTCACGACCATCGCCGATGTGTTGCGTGATTGGCCAGGCGAAGTGGCGCGCTACAACATGTTGCGCACCCATTACCGGCAGCCCATCGACTGGACAGTGGCAAGTCTGGAAGACAGCCAGCGCACCTTGCGTGCATGGAAAGAAGGGGTGTCTGGAAGTGTGCCGGCTGCTCCTGATACCGACGTCATCGAGGCCCTGCAGGATGATCTCAACACCCATGGCGCTTTCACCCGCCTCCATGCGCTGGCGAAGGCAGCGAAGTGGGCCGAACTGAACGGGTCACTTGCGCTTCTGGGTCTGGATCTGCTCTCGGCGGACCTGGGACGCGAGGCAAGCGTTGACGTTGACGAAACCTTGGTGGCGTCGTGGCTTTCAGCACGCCTTGAAGCGCGAAAGGCCAAGAACTGGGCCGAAAGCGACCGCATCCGCGACGAACTTCTCGCCATGGGCATCCAGATCAAGGATGTGAAGGACCCGGCCACAGGCGAACTGAAAACTGATTGGGAGGTGCGGCGATGACCGAACCCGGCAAGAAATCCTGGCACGACAGCCTGCCATTCCCGGCACACTGGCTCGGCTACATCATCCTCAAGGTGATCGTGCTTGCCCTCGTCATCTACGTGGCCCTGAAATACAAGGGACTCGTGTGATGGCGCGCGAGCGGCTCTATCTCTTCGACACCACGCTGCGCGATGGCCAGCAGACGCCGGGCGTTGATTTCTCGCTCGATGACAAGCTACTGGTCATGCAGATGCTCGACAAGCTGGGTGTCGACTACATCGAAGGCGGCTATGCCGGTGGCAATCCCACCGACAATGCGCTCTTTGCCGAGACTCGTCCCAGCAAGGCGACGTTCACGGCCTTCGGCATGACCAAGCGGGCTGGCCGCTCCGCCTCCAATGACGCGGGCCTTCAGGCCGTTATCCAGGCCAAGGCAAAGGCCGCCTGCTTCGTCGCGAAATCCTGGGACTATCATGTGCGCGTGGCGCTCGGCTGCAGCAATGAAGAGAATCTCGAATCGATCCGCGATAGCGTGAAAGCGGCGCGCGATGCCGGCAAGGAAGTGCTGGTGGATTGCGAGCACTTCTTCGATGGCTACAAAGCCAACCCCGACTACGCCCTCTCATGTGCGAAGACAGCGTTTGATGCCGGGGCCCGCTGGGTCGTGTTGTGCGATACCAACGGCGGCACATTGCCGTCGGAAGTTTCCGACATCGTGCGCAACGTGTGCACGTCCGTGCCGGGAAGCCATCTTGGCATCCATGCGCACAATGACACCGAACAGGCCGTGGCAAATTCCCTCGCCGCCGTTGACGCAGGCGCGCGACAGATCCAGGGCACGTTGAACGGCATCGGCGAACGCTGCGGCAATGCCAATCTTGTCTCCCTCATCGGAACGTTGGGGACGAAGCCGCATTACAACGCGCGTTTCGAGACGGGCGTTGACAAGGAACGCTTGAAGGAACTGACCACCGTGGCGCGGAGCTTCGACGAGTTGCTCAATCGCTCGCCCCATGCCCAGGCGCCATACGTGGGCAAGAGTGCCTTCGCCACCAAGGCAGGCATCCACGCCTCGGCTCTGGCGAAGGAGCCAGAAACCTACGAGCATGTTCCCCCGGAGACGGTAGGCAACCGCCGCCGCATTCTCGTCTCCGACCAGGCGGGAAAATCAAATCTGCTCGCCGAACTCGGCCGCATCGGCATCGACGTTGCGAAAGATGATGTTCGTCTTGACGCCTTGCTCCGCGACGTGAAGGAGCGCGAAGCCCAGGGATACGCCTATGATGGCGCGGATGCCTCCTTCGAACTCCTCGCCCGCCGGGCCCTGGGTACTGTCCCGCACTATTTCGATGTGCTGTCCTTCCGCACATCCGTGGAGCGCTTCAACGGCGAAATGCACACCGAGGCCGTGGTCAAGGTGAAGGTCGGGTCGAAGATTTATCTTAACGCAGGCGAGGGCAATGGCCCCGTGAATGCCCTCGACGTGGCGTTGCGCAAAGACCTGGGCAAATTCCAGAAATTCATTGCCGACATGGAACTGGTGGATTTCAAGGTGCGTATCCTCAATGGTGGCACAGGTGCCACGACCCGCGTCCTTATCGAAAGCCGCGACGGCAAGGGGAATCGCTGGTTCACAGTGGGGGTGTCGGCGAATATCGTAGAGGCCTCGTTCCAGGCCTTGCTTGATGCCATCATCTACAAGCTGCAGCGGGATGGCGTGACGCCCTAGGCAAGTGGCATGATCGAGGGCTGCGCAAAAACGCCGCGCTGCCATGCACGCCACCGCAATTGAACGGCACCTGCTTGGCAGCTACAGCCGCCCCATGCACGGCATGAGTGAAACCCAGAAGGGCGTCTTGTTCTGCGTCATCGCGCACCTCTTCTGGGGTGGCATGGCGCCCTATTTCGGTTTCATGCGCCACGTCCATGTAATGGAGATCGCGGTCAACCGCGGCGTCTGGTCCGTCCCCATTGCTGCACTGATCGTTGGCTACTTCGGACAGTTTCCGGCCGTGTGGAAGATTTTCCGCAACCCCCGGCATCTCGCCATCCTCGCACTCACCAGTTCCATCATCGTCTTCAATTGGGGCTTCTACGTCTGGTCGATCGAAGTGGGCCGCACACTCGAATCCAGCCTCGGCTATTTCATCAACCCGCTGTTCAACGTGATTGCGGGCTACATCTTCCTGCACGAACGCTTCAACCGCGCGCAAATCGTGGCCATCGCCCTTGCAGCGGCAGGCGTCATCATCCAGACCGTGGCAACTGGCGTCTTCCCATGGCTCGGCCTGATGCTGGGCGGCAGCTTCTGCATCTACGGCCTGTTGCGCAAACTCATTCCCGTGGGCGCCACGCAGGGGTTCCTCGTCGAGGCCATGCTGATCGCACCGCCCTTGCTGGTGGTGGAATACTGGCTGATGAAGAATGGCGAAGCGCGTTTTGGCGTGACGCTGAAGGACACACTCATGCTCATCGGGTGCGGCGGATTGACGGCGGGCGCGCTGCTGTTCTTTGCCGAAGCCGTGAAGCGCATCCGTTATTCGACGGCGGGCATCCTGCAGTATATTTCGCCGTCGCTCGTGTTCCTCACGGCCGTCTTCATGTTCCATGAGCCGATGGACAGGTGGAAGCTCCTCTCCTTTGCCTGCATCTGGACGGCGCTGGCGATCTATTCTGTGTCAGCCTTCCGCAGCGATGCGACAAAGCCCGCCTAGAGCTTGTCCTTGAGGATGGCGACAGGCGGCTTGTCCTTCGTGAGGGAGAGCCTGTGCTGGTAGGCCGGTACCACGTCTGCGGCCGTTGTCACGATATCCAGTTTCACTTCAAAGCCAGGGCGGATGAAGCCGTCGCGGCTCATGTTGCCGAAAAGCGTGATGAGTGGCTTCCAGTAATCAAGCACGTTCAACAACAGCACAGGCCGCGCATGCTGTTGCAATTGCGCCCACGTCAGGATCTCGGCCAGTTCTTCCAGCGTCCCGATGCCGCCGGGCAGGGCGACAAAACCGGTGGACCGCTCGAACATGCCCATCTTGCGCTCATGCATTGTGCGCGTGACGATCAGTTCGTTCACTCCATCCAGCATCCGTTCCTTCGAGACCAGAAAATCCGGGATGATGCCTGTGACATGCCCGCCCGCCGCCAGGACTGCGCGCGCCACTTCGCCCATCAGGCCGACACTGCCGCCGCCATAGACGAGACCGATCCCGGCCTCGGCCATGGTCCTGCCGAGGTCGCGGGCGACGGCCGCAAATTCCGGCTTGTTGCCAGTCGACGACCCGCAATAGATGCAGAGGCGGTGTTTCGGGGCTGTCATCGTGGGGCTTCTCTGATTCTTTGCAATCGCCAAGGGTACGGCTTAATAATGCCACGGGGGACTACGATCTAGCACGAAACCGCAGGAATGGCGCCAGCGCCGGACCTCTAGCCAGGACTGTCAGCAATGAAGAAGAACACGCCCCTGTTGATCTTTACGGGTCTGGCCGTTGCCGCGGCGGGCACGCTGGGTGCCGTGCTGACCGGCAATATTCCAGGCGCCATTGCTCCCCGGCCCGTCGCCGAGGCGCCAGCCACGCCCCCGGCTGCAAATGCTCCCGCCGAGACGCCCGCTCAGCCGCCAGTGGCCGCTGCTCCCGCTGCTCCCGAACCGGCCGCCCCCGCGCAGGCCGAGACACAAGCCGCTGCTCCGGCAGACGCCAGTGCACCGGCGGCAAATTCAGCGCAGGTGGCAAGCGCTCCCGCCCAGGATCAACCTGCTCCCGCTCCCGTCCCCGCCCAGCCTGAAGCTCCGCTGACCCCCGTCGACCCTGACATTCCCTCCTTCGACACCGTCAATGTCTTGCCCACGGGCGAAGCCGTGGTAGCGGGCCACGCCAGGCCCGGCAGCGACGTTGCCCTCAAGTTTGCAGGCGTGGAGGTCGGACGCGCCACGGCAGGCACTGATGGCAGCTTTGCCATTGTCCCTGAGAAACCCCTTCCGGTGGGTGCTGGCGAATTGACGCTGGAAACCACCGTCGCCGGCAAGGTGCTGACGGCGAAAGACCAGATCGCAGTTGTCGTCAATCGCGACCAGAAGCCCGCCGTCGTGGCGAGGATCGAGCCCGAGGCCCCGACGCAACTGGTGCAGACGCCCGGCACGGTTGCCGGAGCGCCGGCGAAGGAAGTGCAATTGTCCGCTGTCGATTATGACGCCGAAGGCAATATTGTCTTCCAGGGACGCGTGCCGCCGGGCGGAAAGGTGCGTTTCTATATCGACAATCAATTGGCCGGCGACGTGGACGCCGATCCAAACGGCAACTGGCTGTTCAAGGGTTCCGCGCCGATCGCACCCGGCACCCATACCTTGCGCGCCGATGAAATAGATAGCACCGGCAATGTCATCAGCCGCGCCGAACTCCCCTTCCTGCGGGAGGAGGCAGAAAAGGTCATCGCTGCCGCAGGCGCTGCGGATTCGAACGAACAGCCGGCGGCTCCTGCCGTCGCGCCGGAACAGCCCGATCAGGTGCAGGCAAAGTCGCCGGAGGCGGAAACGCAGGTCGCATCTGCGGGGTCTGAACCTGCCGCCGTTCCAATGGTAGCCGCCTTGCCTGGCGGACCGCCCCGCATCGTGATTCAGCCCGGCAACAATCTCTGGCGCATTTCCCGACAGGTTTATGGCAAGGGCCGCCTCTTCACCGTGATCTGGGAAGCCAACCGCGACCAGATCAAGAACCCGAACCGCATCTATCCGGGTCAGATCCTGTCCGCCCCGAAGAGCTGATACATTCCGACAGCCACATGAGAAAATTGTCTGCGACGCCCGGCTCCGGGCAGGCCCCTGACGTCAGTCAGTGGCAAACCTTGAAGCGTCTCCTGCCTTACCTCTGGCCCGCCTCACGGCCGGACTTGAAGGCGCGTGTTGTCGTAGCCTTGGTACTTCTTGTCGCGTCGAAACTGGTGACGGTGGTGACACCCTACGCCTTCAAGGCGGCCACCGACGCCCTGTCGGCACGAACCAGCCGCGACGTAGCGATTCTCTCTGTCCCGGTCTTCATGGTGCTTGCCTATGGTGCGGGCCGCATCCTCATGGTCGTCTTTGCCCAACTGCGCGACGCTGTTTTTTCCAAGGTCGGGCAGCGTGCCGTCCGCGAGTTGTCTTACGCGACTTTCCGCCACCTCCATCAATTGTCGCTGGCCTTCCATCTCGGGCGGCGCACCGGTGCCCTGTCGCGCATCATCTCGCGCGGCATCAACGGCGTGGATTCCGTCCTGCGCTTCGCCCTGTTCAACACCTTCCCGACGGCCCTGGAAATCGCGCTGGTCTGTGGGGTGATCGGCTATTCCTTCGGTCATCTCTATGTCTGGGTCGTGGCTGCCACCGTCATCGCCTATGTCGCCTTCAGCTACTGGGCGACCGAGCGCCGCATCGGCATTCGCCGCGCGATGAACGACGCCGACAATGATGCGGGGACCAAGGCGATCGACAGCCTCCTCAATTTCGAAACCGTCAAGTACTTCGGAAACGAGAAGCACGAGGCCGACCGCTACGACTCGGCCATGGCAAAATATGAATCCGCCGCCATCAAGACTTGGGTGTCGCTGGCCGTCCTCAATGCGGGGCAGGCTGTCATCTATTCGATCGGGGTGACGCTCGTGATGGTGATGGCGGCCCGCGAGATCCTTGGCAGCACGCTGACCATCGGCGACTTCGTCATGATCAACGCGCTGATGATCCAGCTCTACATGCCACTCAATTTCATCGGGTCGTCCTATCGCGAAATCAAGCAGGGCCTGATTGACGTCGAAGGCATGTTCTCGATCCTGCGCGAAAACACCGCCATTGCCGACCGCCCCGACGCCCGCCCCTTTGTGGTGGGCAGGGGGGAAATTGTTTTTGATAATGTATCCTTTGCCTATGACGCCGAGCGCCCGATCCTGCGGGGAATTTCATTCGTTGTTCCCGCCGGCAAGACGGTGGCGATTGTCGGACCGTCAGGAGCGGGCAAATCCACGATCTCGCGTCTCATTTTCCGCTTCTATGAAGTGACCGCCGGTGCGGTGAGCATTGATGGGCAGGATATCCGCTCCGTCACGCAGGCGAGCCTCCGCCAGGCGCTGGGCATGGTTCCTCAGGACACGGTGCTGTTCAACGATACCATCCGCTATAACATTGCCTATGGCCGCCCCGGCGCCAGCAATGCGGAAATCGAGGAGGCGGCGCGCATGGCGCAGATCCACGATTTCGTGATGACGCTTCCGCTGGGTTATGAAACCGTTGTCGGCGAACGCGGCCTGAAACTGTCGGGCGGAGAGAAGCAGCGCGTCTCCATCGCCCGCACCATTCTGAAAGGTCCACCCATCCTTGTCCTCGACGAGGCGACATCGGCGCTGGACACCTTCACAGAACAGGAAATCCAGGTGGCCCTGAAGCATGTGTCGCGCAACCGCACCACTGTGGTGATTGCCCACCGCCTCTCCACCATTGTCGATGCCGACGAGATCATCGTGCTCGACAAGGGGCAGATCGCGGAACGCGGAAGTCATGCGGTGTTGCTGGCGAAAAAGGGCCTTTATGCCGCCCTGTGGAACCGCCAGCGCGAAGCTGACGAGGCACGACGCAAACTCGCGGAAAACCTCGACGCGCGCGGGCCAACGGCCGAGCAAATGGCGCTGGTACGGTAAACAACTCCGGAATCAATCCTTTCGAAACCACGGGTGCGAGTCCGTCATTAACGCTGACCCGTGGAATGCCGCCGAAACTCCCGAAAACTTGAATCAAATGCCGTGCAATTCACCTTTGTTTACCGGCTGGGGGAGCATGGTTGGCCCATCAGCACGGTGCAACGTGCAGCACAATCAAGTGGGACGGTGCCAAGCCTTCGGCAAAAGACGGCAGGCACCAACAGAGAATTGGGGATAGTCAAATGCGAGTTTCTACTCTTGAGTCGATTGCCGGGCGTACGGTGGACGAAACGCTCGGCGTGGTACGCGGCACGATCGTGTGGTCGCGTGGCCTGAAGAAGTTCAGCCGTGGCGGCATACGCGCGGTGGAATACATGAGCACCGCCGATGTGGCTGAAGGCCTCAACAAGGCCCGCGAGGACGCCGAGGCGGCCCTCATTCGCCAGGCGGAAGCCATGGGCGCGGATTCGATCATTGGCGTGCGGTTCGAGATTGTCGAAATGGGCTCCGGTCTTTTCTCGGCGAGCGCCATGGGTACGGCCGTCAGATCGTCCGCCATCGCCGCTCCTGTGCCAGTGCAGACCGCACCAGTGACCATGCCGATGATGGCCGCCGCCAATGACGGTGGCGCCGTGATCCTGCCGTTCCGCATGCGCGCTGCAGGCTGAACGCCCGGTTTTTCGAGGGGCAATATCGAGACTGCCGCGGGGCCGGGGGGCCTTGCGGCAGTTTCTTTTGTTTTGGCCGCAACTGATGTATGTGGCCCCCGTCATGAACATCGTCACCAGCATCACGTCCTCCATCGCACCCGTCCACCGCGAAGGTTATCCCTTTGTCCTTGCGGGCGTGGTCGTCACAGCACTCCTGTTCTTCTTCGGGTTGCAGACCCTGGGCTGGGTGGGTGTGATCCTGACCTTGTGGTGCGCCTATTTCTTCCGTGACCCCGAGCGCGTGACGCCGATCCGCAAGGGTCTGGTGATTTCGCCCGCCGATGGCCGCGTCAGTTCCATCGCCACGGTCATTCCGCCGCCAGAGCTTGACCTGCCGCGTGAACCGCATGTGCGCATCTCCGTCTTCATGAATGTCTTCGATGTGCACGTGAACCGGGCGCCGCTGGATGCCCGCATCACCCGTCTGGCCTATGTGCCGGGCGCCTTCCTTAATGCGGAACTGGACAAGGCCAGCGAAGACAATGAGCGTCAGGCGCTCACTTTGGAGCTGGACGGCGGAACGCGTGTGGGCGTGGTGCAGATCGCCGGACTCGTCGCCCGGCGCATCGTGAAATTCGTGGACGAGAACCAGCGCCTGCAGGCCGGTCAGCGCTTCGGCCTGATCCGTTTCGGCAGCCGCGTGGATGTCTTCCTGCCGCAGGGTGTGAAACCCATGATCTGCCTCGGACAGCGGGCCATTGCGGGTGAAACGGTTCTGGCCGATCTCGAGAGCACGGAAGCCCAGCGCCAGGGGCGCAGCAGCTGATGCAGCAGGAGACGGACCAGCCTCACGTGCCCGCCAAGGCCTTCCGGCCAGTGCCCGTGCGCTATCTCCTGCCCAATCTCATCACACTTCTGGCCCTGTGCAGTGGCGTCACCGCCATCCGCCTCGCCATGGAAGGACGCTACCAGGTGGCCGTGGCTGCCGTGATACTTGCCATCTTCCTTGATGCCGTGGACGGGCGTCTGGCGCGGTATCTGAAGGGCACGTCCCGCTTCGGTGCGGAACTGGATTCTCTGGCCGACTTCGTGAACTTCGGCGTCGCCCCGGCAATCCTGATTTACGTCTGGTCGCTCAACGCCATGAAGCCGTTGGGTTGGGTCATCTCGCTGATGCTGGCCATGGCCTGTGCCCTTCGGCTTGCCCGCTTCAACGTCGCCCTCGAGGATCCCAACAAGCCGGCTTACGCCCAGCGCTTCTTCACCGGCATTCCGGCACCAGCGGGTGCGGGTCTTGCCATGGCTCCGATGTATCTCGGCTTTCTCGACGTGGTGGCTGATGGCCATGTCTATGCGCGGTTCATTGCCCCCTACATCGTGGCAATCGCCGTGCTGATGGTGAGCCGTGTGCCGACCTTCTCCGGCAAGACGGTTACACAGGTGCCGCGCGAGCTGGTGCTGCCCATCCTTTCCACCGGCGCGCTGATCATCGTCTGCCTGATCACCTTCCCGTGGGAAACCTTGCTGCTGGCCGCCGTGCTCTATGCGGTGATGATCCCGGTCAGCGTGGCGAGCTATCTGCGTCACAAGCGGCGGGCCGCCGCCGAGGCCTCTCCCGCGCCATAGGCAAGCCCTACGGCTTTACCCACTTTCCCGCCTTTCCTGCCTTGAAGAAGGCGTCGATGATTTTCATGCTCTGGATGGCGTCCTCGATGCCCCAGACCAGCTTTTCCTTTTTGCGGATGGCACGGCCGAAAGCTTCCGCCTCCAGCATGTACTGGTCCGACACGGGAAAGCTGTGCCATTCCCCCACATTCATCTCCATGCCCTGCACAAAGATCCGGTTGGGCTTGTCGGGTGGGGCGTTGAAGGGAATCTCGATCTCGATCCGTCCCTTGGTGCCCATGATCTGTACCCGCTGGAAAGGGGCAAGCTGGGTGGAGACCGTGAAAGTGAGGTGCCGGCCCTTGCCGAAATCCGCCATGCCGCCCAACAGGCGGTCGGTCTTGAACCTGGGATCAAAGTCGATGGTGGCCGCAACCTTGACTGGCTCCGCTCCGAAGATGTAGCGCGCGACGGTGATGGGGTAGCAGCCGATGTCCAAGAGCCCGCCGCCGCCGATTCCGGCCTGGTTGCGCACATTCTGCGGATCGCGGTTGAAGTAGCTGAACATCACCTGGATGGCGCGGACCTCGCCGATCTCACCCGCCTTCACGCGCTTGCGGGCATCGATCCACTGCAGCGCATGGCGCACCATGAAGGCCTCGGCCACCAGCGTCTTCTTCGGAACTGCTCGGAGCTTCGCCGCCTCCCGCGCCGTGATGGCAATGGGCTTTTCGCACAGCACGTGCTTGCCCGCCTTCACGGCTGCAAGCGTGAGGGGCACATGCAGATGATTGGGGAGCGGATTGTAGACCGCCTCGATTTCAGGGTCGGCCAGCATTTCTTCGTAGGAGCCGTAGGCCTTGGGAATGCCAAGCTGCCCGGCCCAGGACTTGGCCGACTTCAGATTGCGTGAAGAAATCGCCGCGACCTCAAGCTCGCTGCTCTTCAGCATGCCCGGTATGACCTTGGCCACGCCGATGTTGGCCGTGGAAATGATGCCCCATTTCACCTTTTGCATGCGTGCTCGTCCCTTGTTGCCCGCACCCTTATGGCCGAACCGCGCAAAAAGGTTAAGCGTCGCTTCTTACGTTCGGGGTGGCGCAACGCACCTTGACGCTCGGCCCCCGCCCGCGCTTAGCTTGTCCGATCAGGGTGCCGCTGTTCCGGCGCCCCAAGAAGCAATGAAGATACAGGGAGTTACAAATCATGACATTCAAGACAACCGTGCTGGCCGCCGCCGGGTTCATCGCCATTGCCGCTTCTTCGGCCCAGGCGGGCGATGCTGAAAGCTGCAAGGCCGTCCGTTTCGCCGACGTGGGCTGGACCGACATCCAGGTCATCACCGGCATCGCCTCGACGCTGTTCGACGCGCTCGGCTACCAGTCCGAAGTGAAGACCCTCTCGGTCCCGGTCACCTACGCCTCCATGAAGAACAAAGACATCGACGTGTTCCTCGGCAACTGGATGCCCTCCATGACTGCCGATGTGAAACCCTACTTCGACGACAAGTCGGTGGAACAACTCCAGCCTGCCAACCTGGAAGGCGCGGGCTATGGCATCGTCGTTCCGCAATACGTGGCTGATGCCGGCATCAAGTCGATCGCCGATCTCGCTGCCAACAAGGACAAGTTCTCCGGCAAGTTCTACGGCATTGAATCCGGCAACGACGGCAACCGCATCATCTCCACCATCATCGGCGACGCCAAGAACAACCTCGCCGGCTGGGAACTGGTGGAAAGCTCGGAAGCCGGAATGCTGACGGAAGCCGAGAAGGCCATGAAGAACAACGAATGGATCCTCTTCCTCGGCTGGACGCCGCATCCGGTGATGGGTGAAATGAAGATCGCCTATCTTGACGGCGTCGCCGACTATGGCTTCGGCCCCGCCACGGTCTATACCAACGTGCGCGCAGGATATGTGGGCGAATGCCCCAACGCCGGCAAGCTCGTGTCCAACCTCCGCTTCAACCTGAAGATGGAAGGCGAGATGATGGCGCCCGTGCTCAAGGACGGCAAGGACCCCAAGGAAGTCGCCCTCGAATGGATCAAGGCCAATCCCGATTCCATCAACTCCTGGCTTGATGGCGTGACCACCTTTGACGGTGGCGATGCCAAGGCTGCGGCGCAGGCCGTCCTGAAGTAATCGTACGCACAAGGCGCGCGGGAGACATGTCTCCCGCGCCACTTTTCTTTCCGTCCGGCTGGGCACGACTCCAAAGGAGCAAGGGGCGCCGCGATGAATGATCCTGTTTCACTCTGGATTGCCGACAAGGCCAACAAGATTCCTGTTGGACCGTGGGGCAAGAACCTCATTGATTTTATCGTGACGTGGTTTGAATGGTTGTTTGATGGCTTGAAGAACGGCCTCAACGCCCTCGTCGAAGGCACGACATGGATCCTCTTGCAGTGCCCACCGATCCTTCTCGCAATCCTGCTCACGGCGGCCGCCTACTTCCTGCAGAAAAAGAAATGGCTCGCCGCGGGCGTGCTGCTCGGATTTCTCTTCATCCTCAATCAGGGACTCTGGAAAGAGACGGTGCAGACGCTCGTGCTCGTGCTCTATGCTACGGCGCTCTCCATGGCGATCGGCGTGCCGCTCGGCATCTGGGCCGCCCACAAGCCACGGGTATGGCAATCCCTGCAGCCGGTCATGGACCTGATGCAGACCATGCCCACCTTCGTCTATCTCATTCCCATCCTCATCCTCTTCGGACTGGGTGCGGCGCCGGCACTGATCGTGACGATCATCTTCGCCATGCCCGCCCCGGTGCGCATGACCTACCTCGGCATCACTTCGATACCCAAGCCCATGATCGAAGCCGGTGAAAGTTTTGGCGCCACGAAGCGGCAGCTGCTGTGGAAGGTCGAACTGCCCGCCGCCCTGCCGACCATCATGGCGGGCCTCACGCAGTGCATCATGCTCTCGCTGTCCATGGTGGTGATCGCGACCCTGATCGGCGCGCCGTCGCTGGGCAACCCTGTCAACCGCGCCCTCAACAACCGCAACATTCCCTTGGGCATTGAGGCGGGTCTGGCAATCGTCGTTCTTGCGATCATCCTGGACCGTGTGCTGGCCGTGAAGTCGGGAGGCCGGAAATGACCACGGCTGTTGAATTCAAGAAGGTCGACATCATCTTCGGTGACAAGACGCAAACCGCACTGAAGATGCTGGACGACGGCAAGAGCCGCTCCGACATCCTCTCGGCCACGGGCTCGGTCCTGGGCGCGGCGGATGCCAGCCTGGCCGTGAGGGAGGGCGAAATCAGCGTCCTCATGGGGCTATCGGGTTCAGGCAAATCCACCCTGCTGCGGGCCGTCAACGGCTTGAACAAGGTGACGCGCGGTGAAGTGCTGGTGCGTCATAACGGCAAGATGGTCGACGTCGTCTCCTGCAAACCGGAGGAGCTGCGCGAGATCCGCCAGCATGCGGTTGCCATGGTCTTCCAGCAGTTTGCCCTGCTGCCCTGGCGCACGGTGGCGGAAAATGCCGGCTTCGGTTTGGAACTCGCAGGTGTTCCCGACGAAGAGCGCAAAACCCGCGTGGACCGTCAGTTGAAGCTCGTGGGCCTCGACAACTGGTCGGGAAAATATGTCCACGAATTGTCGGGCGGCATGCAGCAGCGTGTGGGACTTGCCCGCGCCTTTGCAACGGAAGCCCCCATTCTCCTCATGGACGAGCCGTTCTCGGCCCTCGATCCCCTGATCCGCACCAAGTTGCAGGATGAATTGCTGCAGCTGCAGAAGGAACTGAAGAAGACGATCGTCTTCGTCAGCCATGATCTCGAGGAGGCGCTGAAGCTCGGCAACACCATCACGATCATGGAAGGCGGCCGCATCGTGCAGTCGGGCCGTCCCGAAGATATTGTGTTGCGCCCTGCCAACGACTACGTGAAGGACTTCATCGCCAATGTGAATCCGCTCTCGGTGCTTACCGCCTGGAACGTGATGCGCGCACCACATGAACTGGTGAAGGACAAGGGCGGCTGGATCTGGCTCGACCGCCGCAAGACCACCCGTTTCAAGCTCGGCAAGGACAACCGGGTGACTGTAGTGGAGCGAGAAGGTGGACCCGCCACCTGGCTCTCCTGCGCCGAGGCGGATAAATCCTTCGACGCCAAGACCCGCCCGGTCTTCTGGGCCACGCCCGGCACGCCGCTCCGCACGGTCATGCTCGCCATGCACCGCTCGGAAACGGCACCGGTGGCATTGTTTAACGACGACAACACCTTTGCCGGTTCCATTGGTGTCAGGGACGTGTTGCAGGCGGTCTTGAAACGGCAGGACTAGGGCGATTTCCCTGGCCCCGGGGGCATTGCTTGACCCGGTGGGCCTGCCCTGCCAAAGAGCGCGCAAACAGGTTTCCGGGCATGTCCGGAGATCCATGCCTGCACAGATCCCGGACTCATGAGCATCGATCCCTCCCTTATCCGCAATTTTTCCATCGTCGCCCATATCGATCATGGCAAGTCCACGCTGGCCGACCGCCTGATCCAGCTCACCGGGGCCGTGTCGGACCGCGAGATGCAGGACCAGATCCTCGACTCAATGGACCTGGAGCGTGAGCGCGGCATCACCATCAAGGCCAACACAGTGCGCCTCGAATACAAGGCGAAGGACGGTAAAACCTACATCCTGAATCTTATCGACACGCCCGGGCACGTGGACTTTGCCTATGAGGTGTCACGTTCACTGGCTGCCTGTGAAGGCGCACTGCTTGTCGTCGATGCCTCGCAGGGCGTGGAAGCCCAGACACTGGCCAACGTCTATCAGGCCATCAATGCCAATCTTGAGATTGTCCCGGTGCTGAACAAGGTAGACCTGCCCGCGGCAGAGCCCGATCGCATCAAGCAGCAGATCGAGGATGTGATCGGCATTGATGCACAAGAAGCAATCCTGATTTCCGCAAAGACCGGGCTCGGTGTGCCTGACGTTCTGGAGGCGATCATCACACGGTTGCCCGCGCCCCAGGGAGAACGCAATGCGCCGCTCAAGGCGCTGCTGGTCGACTCCTGGTACGACCCCTACCTTGGCGTCGTGGTGCTCGTGCGCATCAGGGACGGCGTGCTCAAGAAGGGCATGAAGGTAAAGATGATGGGCACGGGCGGCACCTACACGCTGGAACGCGTGGGCGTATCCACGCCCAAGAAGGTGGTTGTCGACGAATTGGGTCCGGGTGAGATCGGTTTCTTCACCGCCGCCATCAAGGAAGTGGCCGACACCCGCGTGGGCGATACCATCACCGAGGAAAAAAACCCGACAGCCAAGGCCCTGCCGGACTTCAAGGAGGCGCAGTCCGTGGTGTTCGCGGGCTTCTTCCCGGTGGATGCCTCCGAGTTCGAGGACCTCCGCGATGCCATGGGCAAGCTCCGCCTGAACGATGCGTCCTTCACCTATGAGATGGAAACCTCTGCGGCGCTGGGCTTCGGCTTCCGCTGTGGTTTCCTTGGGTTGCTTCATCTCGAAATCATCCGTGAGCGGATTGAACGCGAGTTCAATGTCGAGATCATCACCACGGCTCCGAGCGTCATCTACAAGATCAACCTGCGGGACGGCACGCAGGTCGACATGCACAATCCTGCCGACATGCCGGATGTGTCGCTCATCCTGAGCATGGAAGAGCCCTGGATTGAAGCGACGATCTTCGTTCCGGATGATTATCTGGGCTCCGTACTCAAGCTCTGCGAAGACCGCCGCGGCCGCCAGAAGCAGCTCACCTATGCGGGCTCGCGCGCCATGGTGGTCTACGACCTGCCGCTCAACGAAGTTGTTTTCGATTTCTATGATCGTCTCAAATCCGTGTCGAAAGGCTATGCCTCCTTCGACTACAAGATGACTGAATATCTTCAGGCCGACCTCGTCAAGCTCTCGATCCTGGTGAACGAAGAGCCCGTCGATGCGCTCTCCATGGTGGTCCACCGCACCCGCGCCGAACAGCGCGGCCGCGTGATGTGCGAGAAACTGAAGGACCTCATCCCGAATCACATGTTCAAGATTCCGATCCAGGCGGCGATCGGCGGCAAGATCGTGGCGCGCGAAACAATCTCGGCCCTGCGCAAGGACGTGACGGCCAAGTGCTATGGCGGCGACATCAGCCGCAAGCGCAAACTTCTGGACAAGCAGAAGGAAGGCAAGAAGAAGATGCGGCAGTTCGGCAAGGTCGACATCCCGCAGGAAGCCTTTATCGCGGCGCTGAAAATGGACGAGAACTGATCAGGCCGTTGCGGGTCTGGGCGCAACTTTGCCCGCAAACCACCAGCAGATGACTGCGAGCACGCCGCCGGCATAGCCGTCAACGGCATAGTGCCAGCCCAACACGATCGACCCGATGAGGATCAGGCCAGCGAATGGCACGGTGAACCAGAGAAACCACCGTTGTCCCCAGGCCCGCGCCAGCAGGATGAACAGCACGCTTGTCGCCACGTGGAGCGACGGCATCGCCGACACCCCTTCAATTTCACCATGGCCGGCGAGATGGCTTTGCCACAGGGTCGCCTGCGTTGGCACGGCCCAGATGGGATAGACGTCGTTGGCGGACTTGAGCGTGGCCAAGAGTGTCGCGTAGGGGTCCGCTCCCGGGACCACGAGGCCATAGAAGCATGGCCCGGCGGATGACAGCAAGGTTCCCACCACGCATGTGCCCAGCAGCCACAGGCTGAGATAGGCAATGAGATAACGCTGGCGCAGGTGCGAATCCTGCCGCGCATAGCCAAACCAGAAGAAACAGAACAGCAGCACCACGAACCAGAGGTTATAGGCGACGTTGACGAAGAGCAGGGCCGCCGCCGAACTGAGGAATGGCATCAGCCAGTCATGCGGCAGCACACCGCCATGCAGCGCCTTGTCCAGCGCCATGAGAGGCTCATCCCAGCGGAAGGGCACGAGTACGGGAATGGATTTCTTGATGGCGATGAAGCCCACGAAGAAAATGCCGTTGGCGAGAAACGCATGCAGCGCGTTGGCCACCCGTGAAGGCGCAAGAATGTTGGTTTGCAGGGAGTGCAGGAGGGCAAGCGAAGGGCGCCCGCCATATCCCGAACGCCAAAGACGAAAGAGGTCCACCGACAGCCATGCACCAATGAGCACGCCGAGGAAGAGGACGGTCGTGCCGGAAACAAGTGACACCAGGCTGAAATTGATCGGCAGGCCGAGGAGGTAGCACTCCACGATTCCCCAGCCGTAGCTCAGGAGCGCGATGCCATAGAGAACGCGGTGTGCTGCAAATCCGTTGCGAGTGGCCTGCACCACATCGCGCCAATAGGCACTGGCACCGGCAAGCGGCACAGGGGCGGCATCAAGGGTTGTCACGGTCATGCAAAATTCTCCGGCCCCGAGGCTAGGAGAATGGGCGTAAAAGTGACGTTAAGCTGCGGGCGGTTCGCGGAAGGCAGTGCACAGCAGCGCAAGTTCCCGCTCTGCCAGCACTGCACCATCGACGGCGCAATGTAGGCCGGAGCCGGAGCGGGCGGGCTGGGCATGGACGCATCCAGCGCAGGTTCCGAAGCGTGCGGCGCCCCGGCGGCTGATCTCCTGCGCCAGCAGTTCCTCGAGTCCCCGCGCAAAGCGCCGCCGGGTTTTGCCCCCGAGCGTGTCGAGGCCGCCCGCAAGCGACAGCAGCGGGTCTGACTGTAGCTTGGTCAGGCCGGCGTCCGTCAGGTCAAGCAGGACGTGACGCTCATCCACGGCGTTCGTGCTGCGGCGTATCAAGCCCTTCTTTTCCAGCGTGAGCAGGCTTTGGGATATTGTGCCCTTTGTGGTGCCCAGATAGCGCGCCACGCTGCCCGGCGAGCGGGACAGCCTGTTGGCCCGCCCGAGGTAGCGCAAGACCTCCCACTGGGCGGGAACCAGCCCTCCGGCGTGGCCGGCCTGCCGCAGGAGCCGGCTGAGCCGTTCCAGACGGGTGGCGATCTCCAGGGCCGGTGCTGGCGCGTCGTCGTCATTGTCGGCAGCACCTCTTGCCATGGTCAGGCGGCAACCCCGTTTCCAATGGGGCAGGAGACGCCCGTGCCGCCAAGCCCGCAATAACCCGCCGGATTCTTGGCAAGGTATTGCTGGTGGTAGGCCTCGGCGAAATAGAAGGACCCGGCGGCTCCAGTCTCGGTGGTGATCTCCCCATACCCCCTCGCCGTCAGCGCCCTCTGGTAGGACGCCTGCGAAGAACGGATCAACGCTTCGTCGTCGGGGTCTGTCCAGTAGATGGCCGAGCGGTATTGCGTTCCGATGTCGTTGCCCTGGCGCATGCCCTGGGTGGGATCGTGCGATTCCCAGAACACCTTGAGCAGGGCATCGAGGCTCACCTGGGCCGGGTCATAGACGACGAGAACTGCCTCGGTATGCCCGGTGCGGCCCGTACACACCTCCTCGTAGGTGGGATTGGGGGTGATGCCGCCCGCATTGCCGACGGCTGTCACCCACACGCCTGGCACCTCCCAGAAGCGCCGCTCGGCACCCCAGTAGCAGCCCATGGCAACGATAATGCTACGGGATCCCTCCCGATAAGGGCCTTTGAGGGGACGACCCGAGACAAAATGCGTGGCCGCCGTCGCGATTGGCGCGGTCCGGCCGGGCAGGGCTGACGCCTTGTCCACTTGCCGTGATTTCTGCGAGAAGAACATGCTTGGATTTCCTTCGTTGATGGATACCATATAAGCGGCCCGTTCCCAAACCACGATGGCCACCCCGTGCACATTCCCTTGAATGCGCCGTTATCGGCTCTTGAACCTTTTGATTCCCCGGCTATAAGCCTCCGCGAACGGAAGGGTGGCCGAGTGGTTTAAGGCGCACGCCTGGAACGCGTGTTTACGTGAAAGCGTAACGAGGGTTCGAATCCCTCCTCTTCCGCCATAATTCTTTGAAAACCGACTATAGCGCTCGACAGGCGCTGAATTCCTTTGGTTTCAAAGGGGCGCATGATTGCCTTGAGTCGGTTCCTGTATACTCCGCTGGCGAGGACCTCCTTCAGACTTTGCAAATTCTGCTGAAACTGGCCCATGCAGGGCCGGTCAGGCACGACATGGCGCTCGATCGTTCACGCGGCTTGCGGCGGACGCCGCCAAATTCGGGGCGGCGGATTCCACTGGCAGGGGGTGCTGACAAGATCACAGTTTCATGACAGACTGGCAAGGCTCAGAAAAAAGAAGCGCCTATAAATGTACTTTGCAGACAGTGATCTGTCGCAGAGCTGTAACATTTAGAAAGCAGTAGCTGGGTCTAAACCAAGGAGGTGACTGTGAAAGTGATAACCAGACGTATTGCCGGAGTAGCTCTGGCTTCGACGTTGATTTTTTCGTCGGCGATGTCGAGCGCAAGCTTTGCTGGAACCTTGGCAGAGCTGGAAGCTGCTGCCAAGGCCGAGGGACAGCTCACGACCATCGCGCTGCCCCACGACTGGTGCGGCTATGGTGATGTCATCGCCGGTTTCAAGGCCAAGTATCCCGAAATCACCGTCAATGAGCTGAACCCGGATGCCGGGTCTGCCGACGAACTCGAGGCCATCCGTGCCAACAAGGACAACAAGGGCCCGCAGGCACCCGACGTGATTGACGTTGGTCTTGCCTTCGGACCGCAGTCCAAGACAGAGGGACTGATTCAGCCGTACAAGGTCGCGACGTGGGACGAGATTCCGGCGGACGTGAAGGACGCAGATGGTTTCTGGTATGCCGACTACTATGGCGTGATGGCCTTCGGTGTGAACACGGACATCGTCAAGAATGTTCCATCGGACTGGGCAGACCTGCTGAAGCCGGAATATGCCAACGCCTTTGCACTGACGGGCGACCCCCGTGCCTCCAACCAGGCGATTCTTGCCATCATGTCGACGGGGATGGCCCGTGGAGCCGAACCAGGTCAAGCATCGGGCGAAAAGGGCTTGGAGTTCTTTGCTGAGCTCAACAAGGCTGGAAACTTCGTGCCAGTCTCAGCCAAGTCAGGAACCATCGCGCAAGGCCAAACGCCCATCGTGGCGGCCTGGGACTACAATCTTCTCGCCTGGCGTGATGGCCTCAAAGGCAACCCGCCGATGGAAGTGGTGATTCCGAAGGGCGCATCGCTTGCTGGTGTGTATGTGCAGGCGATCTCCGCTTTTGCGCCTCATCCGAGCGCGGCCAAGCTTTGGATGGAGTATGTCTATTCGGATGAAGGCCAGCTTGGCTGGCTCAAGGGCTATTGTCACCCCGCCCGCTTCACGGCCATGGTGGCAGCCGGCAAGATCCCGAAGGAACTGATGGACAAGCTCCCGCCCGCCGAAGCCTATGACAAGGCTGTCTTCCCGACGGTTGAACAGCAGGCCGCCAACAAGAAGGCGGTTACCGAAGGCTGGGATAAGGTCGTCGGCGCCAACGTTCAGTAGTCGAAAACACTTCGACCTCCGCCACAACACAAATGGGGCGGAGGTCGTCCTGTCGGGGTGTGAGACTTATGTCCGCAGTTGTCCAGAATG
The DNA here is from genome assembly GCA_016710435.1 of Hyphomicrobiales bacterium. Taxonomy (NCBI): domain Bacteria; kingdom Pseudomonadati; phylum Pseudomonadota; class Alphaproteobacteria; order Hyphomicrobiales; species Hyphomicrobiales bacterium. The sequence goes on from JADJVV010000001.1 coordinate 1,327,133, forward strand.
CTAGGCGACTACCAATATCTTTGAATTGGCTAGGGGTTGCACCCTTCCTGATCTTTGCTGTTCTTTTCCTCATTCTTCCGACGCTCCATATCGTCGTGGGCGCATTCCGCACGCCTGAAGGCAGCTTGACGCTTGCGAACCTGCAAGGTCTTGCTGCGCCCAATATTGTAAATGCAACATGGATATCGATGAAGCTCAGCCTCCTGACGGCGCTGCTGGGCTGTGTGGTTGGCCTTCTGTTGGCCATCACCACCACGCGGGGTGGACTGCCATCGGGATTGCGTGATGCAACACTCACCTTCGCTGGCGTTGCCTCGAATTTCGCCGGTGTGCCGCTCGCCTTTGCGTTCATTGCGACGCTTGGCAGGCTCGGACTTCTGACGGTGGTGCTGAACCAGTGGGTTGGCTTCAACATATACGCGACCGGGTTCAATCTGATCAGCTTTACCGGCCTGACACTGGCTTACCTGTATTTTCAGATTCCTCTCATGCTGCTGATCATCACACCCGCTGTCGACGGCTTGAAGCGGGAATGGCGAGAGGCGGCCGAAAGCCTCGGGGCAAGTGGCGTGCAATATTGGCGCATGATAGCACTTCCCGTACTCTGGCCCTCTCTGCTCGGCACCTTTGCGCTGCTGTTTGCCAATGCCTTTGGCGCGGTTGCAACTGCCATGGCACTCACCGGCTCGTCTCTCTCGATCGTGCCCATCATCCTCTTTGCGCAGATCCGCGGTGACGTGCTCCAGGATCCGCATCTCGGCTATGCCATTGCCTTCGGCATGATCGTCATTACCGGCATTGCCAATCTCATCTACATCGTGTTGCGCGCGCGTGCGGAGAGATGGCAGAAATGAAAATTACACGCTTCTGGTCTTGGCTGACCTTTGCCTTGGGTTTCCTCTTTTTCTTCCTCCCGCTGATTGGCACTTTCGAATTCTCATTGCGCGCACGCCGTGGCGTCTACTCCTTCGATGCCTATCGCAGCGTCCTCGGTGATCCGCAGTTCCGCGAGACATTCACATATTCTGTTGTGATGGCTCTCCTTACCATTGTTCTCGGCATCCTCATCGTGACGCCAACGGCCTTCTGGGTACGCCTCAAGCTGCCGCGGCTCCGCCCTGTGATAGAGTTCATAACACTGCTCCCGCTGGTTATTCCGCCGATCGTGATCGTCTTCGGCTATATCCGGCTCTACAACACCTCCAGCTATCTGCCGCTGACCGGAAGCGCCTTCGGGACCAACCTTCTGCTGATGTGTGGTTATGCAACATTGGCCCTGCCATATATGTATCGTGCCGTCGACACGGGGTTGCGGACCATCGATGTTCGCACCTTGACGGAAGCCGCTCAAAGCCTCGGGGCCGGGTGGTTTACCATCATCACGCGTCTGATTCTGCCAAATGTCCTGGTTGCAGTCCTCTCTGGTGCGTTTTTGACATTTGCCATTGTCATTGGGGAATATGTCTTCGCGGCCTTGTTGAACCGTCCGGCCTTCGGGCCTTATATGGTTTGGATGGGCGGAAACCGCGCCTATGAACCAGCGGCACTTGCAGTCATCGCTTTCAGCATCACTTGGGCCTGCATGGGGCTGATCCAACTCGCTACCCGTTTCTCGAAACATTCAAGAGCTCAGCGCTGATGTCATTCCTCCAACTCCAACACCTCGAGAAAGCCTTCGGTAGCCAGCGCGTGGTGACGGACTTCAGTATTGATATTCAGCAAGGCGAGTTCGTATCTCTCCTTGGGCCGTCGGGGTGTGGCAAGACCACTGTGCTCCGCATGGTGGCCGGATTTGAGTCTCCTTCAACGGGTGCAATCCGGATTGAAGGCAAGGATATTGTCAACCTGCGTCCAAACCAGCGCAATATCGGAATGGTTTTCCAGTTCTATGCATTGTTTCCAAACCTGACCGTCGCGCAAAATATTGCTTTTGGTCTTAAGATTGCGGGCATGGCCAAGTCTCAACGTGAGGCCCGCGTGACGGAGATGCTCAAGCTGATCGGGTTGCCGGAGCTTGGTGGTCGCTATCCTTTCCAGCTTTCGGGTGGCCAGCAGCAGCGTGTGGCTCTTGCGCGCGCGATAGCCGTGCGTCCCAAGGTGCTCTTGCTTGATGAGCCACTCTCGGCTCTCGACGCCAAGATTCGCGTTAGCCTGCGTGAGGAAATCCGGGCCATCCAGCGGGAACTGGGGATCACGACGATATTCGTCACCCATGACCAGGAAGAAGCCCTGACCATGTCTGATCGCGTGGTGGTTATGAATGGTGGGATTGCAGAGCAGGTCGGCATTCCTCATGAGGTATACAATCGTCCGACAACCCAGTTCGTTGCAAACTTTGTCGGAACCCTCAACAACTTCGTTGCAATCGTGGAAAATCCGCAAATCGGTTTGCTCCGTCTGGGCAGTACGGAAATCCGAATTCCGGACGGGAAAGTCGCCCGGAGATCCAAGGGGGACAGGCAGACCCTGGCGCTGCGGCCAGAAGCGGTGCATCTGGGCAGACATCAATCAAGCGATGTTCACCTGTCGGCGAAGGTTGAAGAGGTCAGCTTCCTCGGCTCCGTCATTCGCATTCGTGCAAACGTGGCCGGCACCCCGGTTTCACTCGATACATTCAATCGCACAGACGTTGCTCCGCCATCGATCGGCTCCGGAATCGAGGTTTCCTTTTCGGTTCGGGATCTTATTGTTCTTGCTGACTGAGGCACGGCAAGGTTTGCGTGAATGTGAATTCGGTGATTTCCGAATCGCGCGCAGTACATCCGAAATGCAGGTTCATTGGTTCAGCACCTGTTGAGGCGCTGAATTCCACGCAGGATTTCTTCTTCGCTGCATGCCGCATAGCCGGGAACAAGTCCGTGTTGGTTTGAACCGGGATAATTGAATTCAGCCACGGCAGACTGGAACAGGGGGCAGCGAACTCGGCCGAACCCCCTTCCGCCATACCTCTTGCGTGGACCTCCGAGCAACCTGATTGACGGTGCGGAACCTGATTCGCGTTTGGTTCCGGAGGGGGTGACTTCATGTTCCCCTGTGCTAGCATTCTCCCCATGAACCTGGCGAAAGCCCGGGATGAACAGGGAGTATTTTCATGAAACACTTCACACTCAAGTCCCTGCTGGCGGGGGCAGCGATCCTTGCGCTGACCGCGTCGGCATCCTTCGCCGAGGTCGTCTTCAACCGCGGCAATTCGGCCGATCCTGAATCCCTCGATCCGCACAAGACCTCGACCGTCTACGAAGCCAACATCCTGCGCGATCTCTTCTCGGGTCTGATGATCCACAATGCCAAGGCCGAAGTGGAGCCCGGCGCCGCGGAAAGCTACACGGTCTCGGGCGACGGCAAGGTGTACACCTTCAAGATGCGCGCCGGCGCCAAATGGTCGGACGGCACGCCCGTCACCGCCAATGATTTCGTCTTCTCCTGGCAACGCTTGGTGAACAAGGATACGGCTGCCGAATACGCCTACATGCTCGCCCCCGTTGTGAATGCCGAAGACATCACCGCCGGCAAGAAGAAGCCTGAAGAACTGGGCGCGAAGGCTCTCGACGACATGACCTTCGAGGTGACGCTCAATGCGCCGACGCCCTACTTCCTCGAGATGCTGACACACCAGGCCACCTACGCCATCAGCAAGGCCAACGTGGACAAGTTTGGCGCCGACTTCATCAAGCCGGGCAACCTCGTCTCCAACGGCCCCTACATGCTCGCTGAATTCGTGCCCAACGATCACATCAAGGTCGTGAAGAACCCGAACTTCTACGACACCGCCAATGTCCAGATCGACACCGTCAACTACATCCCCACGGAAGACCGCGCCACGGCCATGAAGCGGCTGGAGGCGGGCGAGCTTGATTCCAACGACGACATTCCCACCGAACAGTTGACTGAGTTGAAGGCGAAGTTCGGCGACCAGGTGCGTATCGGTCCGTATCTTGGCACCTACTACTACGTCTTCAAGACCGACAAGGAACCGTGGAAGAACGTGAAGCTGCGCCACGCAATCTCCATGGCGATCGACCGCGATTACCTCGCCGAAAAAGTCTGGCAGAACACCATGCTGCCCGCCTATTCGCTGGTACCTCCGGGCATCAAGGGCTACGAAGCGCAGCCCACGGATTATGCCGAAAAGCCGCAACTCGACCGCGAGGACGAAGCCAAGAAGATCCTGACGGAACTGGGCTACGGACCGGACAAGCCGTTGAAGATGGAGATCCGCTTCAACACCTCGGAAAACCACAAGAACACGGCCGTCGCCATTCAGGAACAGCTGAAGCCGCTCGGCGTCGAAGTCTCGTTGGTCAACACCGACACCAAGACGCACTACGGTTTCCTGGAACAGAAGGGTGACTTCGATATCGCTCGCGGCGGCTGGATTGCGGACTACAAGGACCCATCCAATTTCCTCGACCTCTGCAAGACGGGAACGGGCAACAACTACGGCCAGTATGCCAACCCGGAATACGACAAGCTGCTTGCGGACGCCGCGGCGGCCGATGGTGATGCGCGAATGAAGAAGCTGGAAGAAGCGGAAGCAATCGGCGTCGCCCGCGACTTGTGCTTCGTGCCGCTGCTTTACTACAGCTACCACACGATCGTGTCCTCCAAGCTCTCCGGCTGGGAAGACAACGTCATGGACGTTCATCCCACGCGCTTCATCAAGAAGAACTGATTTTAACGAAGGCCATCCGCCCTCTCTCACCGGAGGGCGGATGGACATGTTCTTCCCATGCTGCGTTATGTCCTAAGGCGCCTGCTCACGGCCATCCCGACGCTCTTCGTGATCGTCACGATGTCGTTTTTCCTGATCCGTGTGGCCCCCGGGGGGCCGTTCAACCAGGAGAAAGGACTAAATCCCGTCATCAAGGCCAACCTCGAGCGCCAGTTCGGCCTCGATCTTCCGCTTTGGAAGCAGTACCTGAACTACCTCAACCATCTCCTGCACGGAAACTTCGGGCCTAGTTACAATCTGCCCGACTTCACCGTGGGTGAGTTGTTCCGTACGGGCCTGCCCGTCTCGATCCAACTCGGGACCAGTGCCCTCGTACTGGCGCTGCTGTTCGGCGGTATTCTCGGGGTATTCGCCGCGCTCTATCAAAACCGCCCGGCCGACTATGCTGTCGTTGCCACGGCCACGGCCGGCAGCACCATTCCCACATTTGTCGTGGCACCGCTGTTCCAGCTGTTCTTTGCTCTCACGCTGAAGTGGGTGCCTGTTGGTGGCTGGGGCGATGGTGCCTTCGTCAACAAGGTGGGGCCGGTGATCACGCTGATGTTGCCCCAGCTTGCCATCGTGGCGCGTCTCATGCGGGGCTCGATGATCGAGTCACTGCGTGCCCATCACATTCGCACCGCACGGGCGATGGGGCTGTCGGATTTTTCCGTTGTCGTCCGTCACGCCATGCGGGGTGCCCTGTTGCCGATCGTCTCCTACGCGGGCCCCGCCGCGGCCTCGCTCCTTACAGGTTCGCTCATTGTCGAGTACATCTTCGCCATACCGGGCGTAGGCCGATATTTCGTCGATGCCGCACTCAACCGCGATTACACCCTGGTCATGGGAACCGTCGTCGTCATCGCCATCTTCACGCTTCTCTTCAACCTCATCGTCGACCTGCTCTACGCCATCGTTGATCCACGGGTCCGCTATGACTGACGCCGCTGCAAAGCTGCCCGCTGCCGGGCGCTCGCTCTGGGCTGATGCGCGGGCACGGCTGCTGCGCAACAAGGCTGCCATGGTGAGTATCATCTATCTTGCCGTGATGACGCTTGCCTGCATCTTCGGACCATTTCTGGTCCCCAATGATTTCACGACAATCCATGCCGACTACACGCGCATTCCCCCGTCACTCTCGGCGTATCCCAAGGCCGACGGGATCGAAGCTGCCCTGAACGATGCCTTGCGCCGCGCCCGGCTTGATCTCGTGGATTGGAAGCAGGACGGCGCAACTGTCGAAGTGAATGTGAAGGCGACAAAGCCCATTGACCCCCGTGTCATCCGCTATCTCGATCGCTCCGATGTCTTCGAGACGTCGGCCGTCAAGGCGTCTTCGGCCGATGGCCTGACCATGACCATGACGACGGAAGTACAGCAGACCTATTTCTATTTCGGAACCGACAGCAATGGCCGCGATCTTCTCCAGCGCACGCTTGTGGCGGGTCGTGTCTCCCTGGCAATCGGACTGCTTGCGGGTCTCGTGGCTGTGGTGATCGGCGTTCTCTACGGTGCCGCCGCCGGCCTCATGGGTGGCAAGACTGACGAAGTGATGATGCGCGTCGTCGACATTCTCTACTCACTGCCCTTCATCTTCTTCGTCATCATGCTGGTGGTCTTCTTCGGGCGAAATTTCATCCTGATGTTCCTCGCCGTGGGAGCGGTGCTGTGGCTCGACATGGCACGCATCGTGCGGGGACAGGCCCTGTCGCTGAAGCGGCAGGAATATGTGCAGGCGGCCGAAGCCTTGGGCGTGTCCCGCTGGGGAATTCTCATCCGCCATGTGGTTCCGAACCTGCTGGGCCCGGTCGTCATCTACATGACGCTGCTCGTGCCACAGGTCATAATCCTCGAAAGTTTCCTCTCCTATCTGGGGCTGGGTGTGCAGGAGCCCATGTCGAGCTGGGGCGTGCTGATCTCACAGGGTGCGAAGTCCATTCCCGGCGCCAAGTGGCTGCTGGTGTTCCCGTCGCTCTTCCTCACCACGACGCTCTTTGCCCTCAATTTCATCGGGGATGGCCTGCGCGATGCCCTCGACCCGAAGGACCGCTGACATGGAGCCCATCCTGTCGCTCAAAGATGTGTCCGTCCGTTTCCACACGCTTGATGGCATTGTCGATGCCGTAAATGGCGTGTCGCTTGATGTGTCTGCCGGAGAAACGCTGGCCATCGTCGGCGAGTCCGGGTCCGGCAAGAGCCAGTTGATGATGGCGGCGATGGGTCTTCTCGCCGGCAACGGCGAGGCTCGAGGCGAGGCGAGGTTTGGCGGTCAGAACCTCATCGGTCTCGCCAAGAAAGACCTGAACAGCATCCGCGGCCGCCGCGTCACGATGATCTTTCAGGAGCCCATGACGTCCCTCGATCCGCTGTACACCGTCGGAAGCCAGCTGATCGAACCCATCATGCAGCATCAGCAGATGAATGCGGCCCAGGCCGAGGCGCGAGCACTTGAGATGCTGGAACTGGTGAGGATTCCCGATGCCCGACGCCGCATGGCCTCCTATCCCCATGAAATGTCCGGTGGCCAGCGCCAACGTGTGATGATTGCCATGGCGCTGGCAAACAACCCCGAACTCCTGATCGCCGATGAGCCGACGACGGCGCTCGATGTCACCATCCAGGCAGAAATCCTCGAACTCATGGCGGATTTGCAGAAGCGCCTTGGCATGGCGATGATCTTCATCACCCATGACCTGAACATCGTGCGCCGCATCGCCCAGAAGGTGGCCGTCATGCGCCGGGGCGAGGTGGTAGAGGAGGGAACCACAAACGTGATCTTCGCCCGGCCGGCCCATGCCTATACCAAGGCACTTCTTGAAGCTGAACCAACAGGCCGCAAGGCGCCCGTCCCAGCCAGCGCCCCTGTCATCCTGTGCGGCACGGACACGCGCGTGAGCTTTGCCTTGGGTGGCGGCTTTTTCTCCAAGCCGACAGCCATCCTGCGTGCTGTCGACCGGGTGTCCGTCACCCTTCGCAGGGGCCAGACCATCGGCATCGTCGGTGAATCGGGTTCGGGAAAATCCACGCTCGCTCGCGCACTCCTGCGCCTCTTGCCCAGCGAAGGCGCCATCACCTTTGAAGGCCGCAGCATCGCCAGGTTGGATGCCGCAGCGATGCGCCCCCTGCGCCGGCAACTTCAGGTCGTGTTGCAGGACCCGTTCGGCTCCCTCTCCCCACGCATGACGGCGGGCCAGATCATCACCGAAGGCCTTCTCGTCCACGAGCCGGGAATCTCTTCCGCGGAGCGGGACCGCCGCGCAGTAAAGGCGATGGAGGAAGTGCAGATCGACCCTTCGCTCCGAAACCGCTACCCCCACGAATTCTCCGGCGGGCAGCGCCAGCGCATCGCCATTGCCCGCGCCATCATCCTCAAACCCAAGGTGGTCGTGCTTGATGAGCCGACATCGGCGCTGGACCGCCAGGTGCAGAAGCAGATCGTCGAATTGCTCCGCGACCTGCAGACCGCGAATGGTTTGTCCTATCTCTTCATCAGCCATGACCTCGCTGTTGTGCGCGCCATGGCGGACCACATCATGGTGATGAAGGACGGCCGGCTCGTCGAGGAAGGGACACCAGACGATGTGATGGACCATCCCCGCAACCCCTACACCCGCCGGCTCATGGCTGCCGCCTTTCCCTCGACCGTTCACGCCTGAGGAGTTTCATGACCCGCCGCTTTGCCCATCCCGACAAGATCACATTCATCAATTCGGCGCATCAGGACGCGGCCGGCGACACAGCCACCATTGAGGAGACCGTGAAGGCAATCCTCCCGGACGTGCGCCAACACGGCGATGCCGCCGTGCGCCGCTATGCACTGCAGTTCGACAAGACCTGTCCGGACAAGTTTGAAGTCGCAAGCAGGAATAACAGGACGCACTTCAGGCTCTGGATCGGCAGACGCGCGAGGACACGGAATTCGCCATCGGAAGCGTGCGTGCCTTTGCAGAGGCGCAACTGAAGACCATCCATGGCGAGCGTGGTCTACTCGGACAAGTGTTGCGGCACCAACCACACACTGCCGACCATGGCCGCAGGCCGCCAAGCGGGCGGGCTGTGGGTGGGGTCCTCGTCAAGATCTGCACCATCAGTGGCTGGACGAGCGCGGTGTCGCTGCGGTTGCACCGCCAGCCGCACGGCAAAGTGCCACGGAGGGGATGGAAGCCCACCGCCGCGCCGCCGTCTTCCGGCTGAGCAGGCGCCAGATGGCCTGAACCGGGTCAAATTGACTCATCATGGTCGGGCATGGCAGTATCGTTCCTATGTGCTTTCACCTCACAGCCCTGGGCGACGTCATTCCCCTGCTTGCGCGTACGGCCAAGACCGACGTGATGGTGAATTGCGCGCGTATCGGGTTCAAGCCGTAAGTCCTTGTTGGAATGAGTTGTGTGGCGGGCCAGTCGGCTGCCGGAACCAGCCTTCACAAGGAAAGAGACCATGACAGTCCATCAGAAGAACCTGAACATCGACGAGATCGTCAAGTCAGATATCGCCCATCATTTTCATCCGTTCACGGATCACAAGTCGTTCCACGCCGGGGGCGGCCCGCGGGTCATCACCCATGGGGATGGCGTCTACATCTGGGACGGAAAGGGCAACAAGATTCTCGACGGCATGTCGGGGCTGTGGTGCGTGAACATCGGCTATGGGCGGAAGGAATTGGCCGACGTGGCCTACCGCCAGATGCTCGACCTGCCTTACTACAACACCTTTTTCAAGACGACGACTGTGCCCGCCACCGAACTGGCGGCCAAGATTTCGTCCGTGCTGCCTAAGCGTTTCCAGCATGTTTTCTTCACGAATTCCGGCTCTGAGGGCAACGACACCATTGTCCGCTGGGTGAGGCACTACTGGAAGGTGATGGGCAAGCCCTATCGCCAGCACATCATCGGCCGCCGGCGCGGCTATCATGGTTCGACTTGGGTGGCGGCAAATCTCGGCGGGATGATCGGCATGCATGAGCAGGGCGGCAGCCCGTTGCCAGGCTTTCACCACATCCAGCAGCCCTACTGGTACGACTTCGGCGGTGACAAGAGCCCGGAGGAATTCGGGCTCGAGGCTGCCGCCGAGCTGGAGAGGAAGATCCTCGAACTGGGGCCTGACAACGTTGCCGCTTTTATCGGTGAGCCACTTCAGGGCGCAGCAGGCGTTCTCATTCCGCCCTCCACCTACTGGCCGGAAATTCAGCGCATCTGCCGGAAATACGGGGTCCTCATCATTTCCGACGAAGTCATCTGCGGGTTTGGCCGCACCGGGAAATGGTTTGGCTTTGAGACCTTCGGCTACGAGCCCGACATCGTGAACATGGCCAAGGGCCTGTCCTCAGGCTATCTGCCCATTGGCGCAGTGGCGTTCTCGGAACACCTCATCAAACCCTTCTTCGACAAGGGCGGCGAGTTCTACCATGGCATGACCTATGACGGTCATCCCGTTGCCTCCGCTGTGGCCCTGAAGAACATCGAAATCCTGCAGGACGAGAAGATGGTGGATCGCGTCGCCGAGCTCGCGCCGCACTTCAGCGCCATGCTCAAGGGTTTGGAAGACCATCCCATCGTCGGCGAGACGCGCAGCGTGGGCCTGATCGGCGCGCTGGAACTGACCCGCGACAAGGCCAATCGCGGGCGCTTCCACGATTCCGGCCGGGTTGGAACCGTCTGCCGGGATCACTGTTTCAATGCGGGCCTGATCATGCGCGCCTGCTGGGATACGATGGTCCTGGCACCACCGTTCTGCATCAGCCGCAAGGAGATCGATGAAATTGGCAGGCTGGCGAGGATCGCCCTCGACAAGACCTATGCCGATGTGAAGGCCGAATTGGCATGAGGCCTGTCCACAAACTCCCGGGCCATGGCGTCGCCATATTTGGCCCGATAATTGCTTGTTTTCAAAGGACCATGACGGTCCGCATAAAGGGCGCAAAAAAATGAAGACCCATTTTCCCATCTCCCGGATGAACCGCCGCAACCTGTTGCGCGGCAGCGGGGCCCTGTTCGCGGGCCTCACGCTCCTTCCCTACAAGGCCATGTCCGAGGAAGAGAAGAAGCTCAGCTTCTACAACTACGACACATACATCGGCGAGCACACGCTGGCTGACTTCACCGCCGCCACCGGTATTGACGTCAAGATGGACCTCTTTGCCGATGGCGACGAACTCTTCACCAAGCTGAAGGCAGGCAACCCGGGCTATGACGTGATCATCCCCACCAACGACAAGGTGGAACGCATGATCAAGGCCAACATGCTGGTAGCCCTCGATCACGGCAAGATCCCCAACGTCGCCAACATCGATCCTGCCTTCATGAATCCGACCTTCGATCCCGGCCGCAAGTATTCGCTGCCCTACATGTGGGGCACCGTCGGCATCGGCTATCGCAAGTCCAAGGTGACGGATGCATCAAGCTGGAAGGTCCTGTTCGATGACCCGACCTATGCCGGCCGCATGGCCTCGCTGGGTGACCAGGAGCACAACATCGGCTGCGCCCTCAAGTATCTGGGCTACGGCTACAACTCCACCAACATTGATGAACTGAACAAGGCCAAGGATCTCCTGATCTCGGCCAAGAAGGGCATCAAGAAATATGCCGATGACAATGGCCAGGACTTGCTCGCACAGGGCGAAGTTGATCTGACCATGGAATACAACGGTGACATCGCCCAGGTGATGGCCGAGGACGAAGACATCTCCTATATCGTGCCGAAGGAAGGCTCCAACGTCTGGGAAGACACGATCGCCATTGCTGCGGGCGCGCCGCATCCTGAAAATGCGCATGCCTTTATCAACTTCGTCTTTGACAAGGAGAACGGCAAGCACATCGCGGAAACCATCCAGTACGCAACGCCCAACAAGGCCGCGCGCGAAATCATGGATGAAGCCTATCAGAACAACCCGGCCATCTTCCCGCCGGCGGAGATTCTGGCCAAGTGCGAATACGCATCATACCTGGGCGAGGAAGCCCTCAAGGTGCGTGATGAAATCTGGACGGCCGTGCAGGCCGCCTGAAGCCATGCACGCCTGCTGAACCCGAACGGAGACGCGAAAGCGTCTCCGTTCTCTTTTGGACCAACGCCCAATGCCTCTCGCCCCACCACCCCGCCTGCCTCTTTCCGTGATCCGGGACTTTGTCTCGGAGAAATACGGAATGGCCGGTGAATTTACCGCACTGGATGGCGAGCGCGACCAGAACCACAGGCTGGCAGCGGACTCCGGCAACGTCGTGGTGAAGGTCGGAAGCGCGGGCGAGCCTTTCGTCCTCGCGCAGGAGCAGGCGCGCGCCCTTGATCATCTGGCGACAGTTGCCCCTTCCCTGCCAGTCCCACGCTGCGTGGCCTCAAGAGATGGGAGCAAGGTATCTGTGCTTCGCTGCGATGACGCAGACCATCCCGTTCTCGTGCTGCAATGGCTTGACGGGGAAGTTGCGGGCGAACGTCACCTGAGTGCCGAACAATATCTTGCGTGGGGCGCGGTGATCGGCCAGTTGAACAAAGCCATGCGCGGTTTCGTATCCGTGCCCCTCATGCTGCGGCAACTCGATTGGAATGTCGCGTCGTTTGATGAGGTGCGATGGCCCGTGAGCGAACTATCGACAGGGGAGGCGGCGCTGCTCACGCCTGTCTTGCACTTCTTTCGCCAGTCAATTGCGCCGCGGCTGAAGCGATTTCCCCATCAGGTCATGCATTCCGACGTGCATCCCTACAACACCTTGTTCGCGCGGGATGGCGGCGTTTCCGGCATCATTGATTTCGGCGACATGATCTTTGGGCCCCGACTGCTGGATTTGTCCAATGCCATCGGTGACTGCCTTGTTCCCGGACACGACATGGCGCGCGTTGTCGAGAACCTGGTTTCGGGATTTGTCCGCCATGTGCCCCTGGAGGCGGCGGAGGTCGGGGTGCTATTGCCGCTTGCGAAAATGCGAACGGCGCTCAGCTTTCTCATCAGCCGCCAGCGCATGGCGCAGGATGTTACACTCACGCCTCAGATTTCAGCGCTGGCCGCCCTCAGTCTGGATGTGTTGCGGGCGCTGGAACGAAAGGACCTGACGGAGGCCGTACGCTATGCGGCCAATGTTCCGCGCCAGTCCTCGCCATCGGAATCGCACCTGCAGGAGCGGCGTGCCAGCGCCATGGGGCGGAAGTCGCTGCTGTTTTACGACACGCCGCTTCAAGTCGTGAACGGGGAAGGCGTGTGGCTGACCGCGGCGGATGGCCGACAATATCTGGATTGTTACAACAACGTGCCCCATGTCGGCCATGCGCACCCCCACGTGGCGGACGCGGTCGCCCGGCAGTTCCGCGTCCTGAACACCAACACGCGTTACCTCACAGAAGAGGCCGTTGCCTATGCCGAACGTTTGAAGGCCACGCTGCATCCGTCCCTGGACACGGTGGTTTTCGTCAACTCGGGTAGTGAAGCGAATGACGTCGCGTGGCGCATGGCCAACATCTTCACCGGGCACACAGGCGCACTCTGCATGGACTTCGCCTATCACGGCGTGACCATGGCATCCGACATGCTCTCGCCCTCCAATTATCCTCCCGGCGGATGGCGGGCGCCACTCGTTCGGCAGTTGCGGGCGCCCGACGTCTACCGTGATCCGTTGAACGTTCCGCCTGAGGAAGCTGGCGAGGCCTATGCGGCCGCGGTGGATGCCTTGCTCTCCAGCCTTGACAGGGAAGGCCACGGCATCTCGATTGCCATCATGGATTCAGCCTTCATGACGAACGGAATCCTCGAGGCACCTGCAGGTTACGTAAGCGCCGTGATGCGGCGTGTGCATGATCACGGCGGCCTGTTCATTGCCGATGAGGTACAGTCTGGTTTCGGTCGCATGGGCACGCACATGTGGGGCCATCAGCATCACGGCATCATTCCGGATTTTGTCACCATCGGCAAACCTGCCGGCAATGGCTATCCGGTGGGGGCCATCATCACCAGGTCGGCGATCATGGACCGCTTCGTCGATGCAGCAGGTCCGTTCTTTTCCACTTTCGGTGGCGGCAACGCAGCCTGTGCGGCGGGGATAGCCGTGCTTGAGGTGATGGACCACGAGGATCTCCAGTCAAACAGCCTGAGTACCGGGCAATACCTGCGGCAGCAGTTGCGTGGGCTGATGGGCCGGCATGATCTGATCGGTGATGTCCGCGGTTCAGGTCTGGCGACCGGTGTAGAACTGGTCTCCGACAGGACGCACAGGACTCCCGCCCCGCGGGCCACACGTGAAGTGATCAACGGGCTCAAGGATGCGGGCGTTCTGGTGGGAAGCGACGGGAAATGGGGCAACGTGCTCAAGATCCGCCCACCGCTCGTCTTTTCAACCAAACATGCCGACAGGGTGGTGGACACCCTCGACCGTGTGCTTGCGGTTGTTGGCCGAACTTGCGAGCCCGCAAGAAATAGGCTTTAAATCAAAGAAAAAGACACAGGGCGAGGGACACGCAATCTTGGAAGACTGGAAATCCAACGGCCGGTCGTTTTGGACACTGGCAACGCCGGGCACATTCTGGCTGGTGGTCTTCTTTCTGATTCCGCTCGGCTATCTTCTCATTCTGTCATTTTCGAGCAAGGCCGTGATTGACGGCCAGGTTTCGGTCAACGACTACGACTACATCACCGGCATTGAAAACTATATCCGGGCCATCAATCCCGACATCATTTCCATCTTCATGCGGACCCTGTGGTGGAGCGCGCTCGCAACTCTGGCCTGCCTTCTCATCGGCTATCCCATCGCCTTTGCCATCTGCTTCATGCCAGAACGCTGGCGGCCCATGGCCCTGCTGCTCATCGTGTTGCCGTTCTGGATCAACCTGCTCATCCGCACCTATGCCTTGAAAACGGTCATGGGCGCGCGGGGCATCATCAACACGGTGTTGGGATTTGTGGGCATTGGCCCCGTTGAAATGATCGGCACCACAGGCGCCGTGATTTTCGGCCTCGTCTATGTCTTCTTGCCCTTCATGATCCTGCCGCTCTATTCAACCATCGAACGGCTCGACAAGAGTTACCTCGAAGCAAGTCTTGATCTCGGCGCGTCGCAATTCCAGACCTTCCGGAAGGTGACGCTGCCGCTCACCATGCCGGGTATCATCACCGGCCTCATTCTCGTCTTCATCCCCTGCCTCGGCATGTTCCTTATTTCCGATGAACTGGGCGGCCCCACCTCGTGGATGATCGGCAACGTCATCCAGGCCCAGTTCGGTACGTCCAATGACTGGCCGTTCGGGTCTGCACTCTCGTTTGCCCTGATGATGCTCACGATCATCGTTCTTGTGATGCAGTGGTATTATCAGAACCGCTCGAAGGGAGCGCAGTGATGTCCAGCCAGCTGAAACCGGGACAGGGTCCGCTGGAATACGGGCGCCGCCGCTGGCTGCAGTCGCTGTTTGCGGTGACGCTTGTCGTGCTTTACGTGCCAATCTTCGTGCTCATTGCGTTTTCCTTCAACCAGCAGAACCGCGGCGGCGTGTGGAAGGGCTTCACCTTCGAAAACTATCCCAAGGCCTGGGCCAACGAGTCAATTTACGATGCCATGGTGAACTCGCTCGCCATCGCCGTCATCACGACGCTTGTGGCCACGGTCATCGGAACCATGGTCGCGGTGATGATGTGGCGCTTCCGGTTTCCCCTGAAGCCGGCCTACGAGGCGGCCATGGGCCTTCCCATCGTCATTCCCGAAATCTGCATGGGTGTTGCCCTCCTGTTGTTCTTCAACAACACCGGCCTCATCGATTTCTTCAAGAACAAGGTCTGGCCGCTCAACCTGAGCACCATCATCATCGCCCACGTGGCCTTCTGTTTCCCCTTCGTGGCCATCGTGGTGAGGTCCCGCCTGGTGGGATTCAACAAACAACTGGAAGAAGCCTCTCGCGACCTGGGTGCCAACGAATGGCAGACCTTCTGGCAGGTTCTTGTCCCCTACATGAAGCCCGGCATCATTGCCGGCGCTCTCCTCGCCTTCACCCTGTCGCTGGATGACTTCATCATCACCTTCTTCGTGGGCGGCCCGGGCTCCATCACCTTCCCGGTGAAGATCTATTCCATGGTCAAGACTGGCGTGAAATATGAAGTCAACGCCGCCTCGACCGTTCTCATCGTCATCACCATTCTCGCCACCGTGCTTGCAATGAAATTGCAGGCCCCCGAAAAGTCAGGTCATTGATCATGGCAGATCCCATCGTTTCCGTTCGCAATGTCTCGCGTCGCTACCCCGGTGGCGTCACCGCGGTGGACAATGTCTCCGTCGATATCATGCCAAACGAGTTCTTTGCCCTGCTGGGTCCCTCGGGCTGCGGCAAGACGACGTTGCTCCGCATGATTTCCGGACTCGATACGCCATCCGAAGGGCAGATCTATATCGGCGGCGAAGACATGGCTTTCACGCCCCCCAACAAGCGCCCCACCAACATGGTGTTCCAGTCGTACGCCGTGTTTCCCCACATGACCGTGGCGCAGAACGTTGCCTACGGATTGAAGGTGACTGGCGTTCCCGCCGACGAGATCAAGCGCCGGGTAGGGGAAGGTCTGGAACAGGTGAAGCTGTCACACCTGGCGGACCGCAAGCCAGACCAGATGTCCGGCGGCCAGCGTCAGCGCGTGGCGCTGGCACGCGCACTGGTAAAACGCCCGAAGGTCTTGCTTCTCGACGAACCGTTGTCGGCGCTGGACGCCAAGCTCCGCGACGACATGCGCCTCGAACTCACCCGCCTCCAGCAGGAAGTCGGCATCACCTTCATCATCGTGACGCACGACCAGGACGAGGCGCTTTCCATGGCGACCCGCATCGCTGTGATGGAGAAGGGCGCCATCATGCAACTTGCAACGCCGGAGGAGCTCTACGAGCACCCGACGTCCCGTTTCGTTGCTGACTTCATCGGCAAGGTCAATCTCTTCGATGCCGATGTCGTGTCGCAAAAGGGCACGGCCGTAATCTGCAATGCCAAGGGGCTGGGCAAGATCAACCTCACGACGGACCGCAGCTGCGGCAAGCAGGTGACACTCGCGGTGCGTCCGGAAAAATTGAAACTGTCGAAATCATCACCGAAGGCCGATGGCCTGATCAAGGCAGAAGCACGGGTGCGCGACGTAGCCTACTATGGAGACTGGAGCGAGGTTGTTGTCGAACTGAACTCCGGCCAGATGGTCTCGGTCAACGTCCAGAATGAAAAGCGCGATGTGAACGCCAGCGTGACCCGCGGTGAGAAGACCTATGTATCGTGGAACCCCGGCGACAGCCTTGTGCTGACGGAATAGATCAAAATCAATTCGGCGCAATGCGACCGCCGCTGAAGCATTCACCCGTCGAGGAGAAACTCACATGGCACTGGAAATGGACAAGCTCGGCCGCTTGCCCGGCGACGATGCGTTCCGCCGCACCGATCTGAAAGGCACAAACTGGGAGCCCACATATGCGGGCGCCTTGTCCTTCATGCGCCGCAAATATACGCGGGACCTTGCAGGTGTTGACATTGCGGTGACAGGCGTGCCCTTCGACCAGGCCGTGTCCCACCGTCCCGGAACGCGCCTCGGTCCGGAAGGCATTCGCCGGGCCTCGGCAGAAAATGCGTGGGGCCCGTTCTGGCCCTGGAATTTTGATCCCTTCGAGACGCTGGCTGTCGTCGACTACGGTGACTGCTTCTTTGACTGGGGCAAGAAGGACGATTTCCCGACCACGCTGGAAAGTCACGCGGCGGGCATTCTGGCGTCTGGTGTGGAAATGATCACTCTCGGCGGCGATCACTACATCTCATATCCGTTGCTCAAGGCCCATGCCAAGAAGCACGGCCCCCTCGCTCTGGTCCATTTCGATGCCCACCGCGACGTGGAGATCGACAGCGGCGGGCGCATCGATCATGGGACAATGTTCGGCTACGCCGTGCGCGAGGGTCTGATAGACCCTCGCAAATCCGTGCAGATCGGCATTCGCACAACCTTCGTCGGCGAAACCACAATGGGCTTCCGCATCATCTATGCGGATGAAGTGCACGACTCCACCGCCGATCAGCTGGCAAAGGTGATCAAGGAGAAAGTCGGGCCGGCGAAAGCCTATCTGACCTTCGATATCGATTGCCTTGATCCTTCGGCGGCACCCGGCACGGGGACACCCATTCCCGGCGGCATGACCTACCATCAAGCAGCCTCGATCATCCGCCGCCTGAAGGATGTGAACTTTGTCGGCATGGACATGGTCGAAGTGTCGCCGCCCTTTGATCACTCCGAACTGACGTCGTCAGCCGCCGCGAGCCTCATCATGGAGTATCTCTGCCTGCGTGCATGGCAGCGTGGCGCCCGCGCGGAAGCGATGCCGGAATGACTGTACGCTAAGCTGCTGTCTTTGCCGGAGGTGCGATCTTCAGCACGTTCTTCACGATGTGCTCGGCCGTGCGCACCGCCTGCGCGACGATGGTGAGCGACGGGTTGACGGCTGTCGAAGATGGCAGGAAAGACGCATCCACGACATAGAGATTGTCCACGTCCCAGACGCGGCAGAAGGGATCGAGCACCGATGTTGCAGGATCATTGCCGAAACGGGCAGTGCCACACTGGTGCATGGCAACCTTGATGTCCATTTTCTGTGTGATGATGATGGGGAAGCCCAGCTTCCGCATCAAACGGCTCCAGTGCTTCACCAGTTCGCCGTGGGATTTCAGATTGTTCGCGGTGTAGGACAGCCTGATCTTGCCGTCGCTGTCGAGCGACACGCGGTTGTTGGGATCGGGCAGGTCTTCCGACATGATCCACCAATCCACGCTGCGCGTTGCAAACCAGTCCATCAGAAACTCCGGAATGAGCGGCATGTTGGCCGTCAGCATGCCGCCCTGCAGCTTCCCGAGACCCTGCACGTTGCCCAAGGGATAAGGCCTCACGGAATTGGCCAGGTAGAAATCGTTGATGCACAGCGACTTCTGGAACGTCACGTTGTTCTTCTTGAACGGATTGACGGCCATCATCGCCGTGTTGTTGTGGGCCATGTAGTTGCGGCCCAACTGGTCCGATGAATTGTTGCCGAGTCCCTTCGGATGCTTGGCGTTGGACGATCGCAACAGAAGTGCTGCGGAATTGATGGCGCCCGCACTTGAGATGACGAGGCCCGCCGAGATGATGCGCGCTTGGCCGCCCTGTTCAATCTCCACGGCCACCACCTTGCGGCCAGTGTCATCCGTGATCAGCCGGCGTACATAACTTTCCAGCACGAGATCGACATTGCCCGTCGCCAGCGCGGGATCGACCATGCGTACTTCCGCGTCGTTCTTGGCTCCCAGCTTGCAGGCAAAGCCATCGCAGGTCTTGCAGCGGATGCACTTGCCCCCCGGATGGAGGTCAATGGCCACGGGCAGCGGAAACGGCTTCAGGCCCATTTCCCGCAGGCGTGTGTCGAAGAACTGGATTTCCGGTTCGTGCCCCACGGCAGGATGCGGCATGGGGCCAGAGCGCGGTGGCTCGCACGGGTCCATCCCCGCCGTGCCATGGGTTCCGAAAAGTTGCTCCGCCACATCGTAGTAGGGCGCAAGTTGCGCGTAGGTGATGGGCCACCCCGGAGCCACACCAGCCTCATGCTGGAGGGGTTCAAAATCCTCCACGCGGAAGCGAACCGTCGCCGTGCCGAAGAACTTGGAATTCCCGCCCACATAATAATAGGTAGAGGGGTTGAATTCCTGTCCGTCGCGGTCGCGCCAGGTTTCGCGCGTGGCGTAACGGCGCTCGTGGAACACGGCCTTGACGCTCCAGTTGTCTGCCTCGCGCGGAAGGCGCGTGCCTCGCTCGATCACCAGCACCCGTGCACCGGCCACGGCCAGACGATTGGCCATCGCCCCTCCGCCAACGCCCGCACCGATGATGACGGCGTCGTAGGATGTGTGGATGGCGGTCATGGTGGTATCCTCTGTCTTCATGATGATTTGGAACGGGTGCCGCGCGGCGGGACGTCATCGCCGAAGAGCGACTCGTTGGCGGCGTGCATGGCGGCCATCACGGCAAAGGAATTGTCGAGATGGATGCGCATGGCGAGTTCGGCCTGCAAGGCATTGCCCCGCTGCAGGGCCTGGGCGATGGCGGCATGCTGTTCCGTGACATCAGCAAGATGACCCGGCACCGGGGCACTGAGTTGGCGCATGCGGTCCAGATGGACCTTGGCCAGCGTGATGAATTTCCAGATGCGGGGATAGCCCGAAATCCGCGCAATCATGGCGTGGAATGCATCGTCTTCCTCAAGATAATCCTCAAACCTGTTCTCCGCCAGAATGACACGCATCCTCGCGATACTGTCGGCCAGCATCTGTGAATCGTGCACCGTGACAAGGTCCGCCGCCTTGCGCACGCTCTCCACTTCAAGCGCACGCCGCAGCACGAAGCCTTCTTCCGCGACCGGAAATGAGATGCGACTCACCCACGTTCCGGAATGCGGCAGGATGTCCACGAGACCTTCTTCGACCAGTCTCTGCAGTGCCTCCCTGACGGGGGTGCGTGACACCTTGAAGCGTTCGGCGATGTCCTTCTCTTGAACCGGGACGCCCGGCCGGAGATCAAGTCGCACGATCGCACGCCGCAGATACTCATATATCTGCTCAGATTTCGGCGGAGACCGGTCTTGCGTGCCGTTCGTGCTCATAAAGGAAACTCGCTAAAACTCCACATCGGTGATCCGGATTGACAGACCTTGTGACTTCTGTGTCTAATAACTCATATATTGGTTGCCGTTACAAGGGGCGTTGACGCCTGAAAGGCTGCGATGAGCACGATCACCTATCTCACCCGCATCGAATTCGGCGAAGGCCAGGTCTCGCGGTTGCAGGAATTCCTCGATGGCCTCGGCATCAAGCGCCCCCTGATTGCGACAGACAAGGGTCTCGTGGCCACTGGCCTTGTGGCAAAGGTCACGGCGCAGCTTCGTGACAAATCCTTGATCTTCGATGGCACCCCCGCCAACCCGACGGAAGATGCCGTGCTGGCGGCCCATGCCGTGTACCGTGAAGGAGACTGCGATGGGATCGTTGGCTTGGGCGGTGGCTCGGCGCTCGATCTCGCCAAGGGTGTCCGCCTTCTCACGGGACATGAGGGTCCGCTCGCGCAATATACGCTGGTCGCGGGCGGCGTTAGCCGGATCCACGGCCGAATCTGCCCGATGATCGCCGTCCCAACAACGTCCGGCACTGGCTCGGAAGTGGGCCGCGCCGCGGTCATCATCACGGCGGAAGGCCGCAAGCTGGGGATCATCTCGCCCCACATGCTGCCATCCATCGCCCTGTGCGATCCCGAACTCACCTACGGCCTGCCGCCGGGCCTCACGGCCGCAACCGGCATGGATGCGATCTCACATTGTCTGGAAACTTACATGGCAAGCGCCTTCAATCCGCCCGCCGATGCCATTGCACGCGACGGCCTTGCCAAGGGCTGGCGCTCTCTCCGCAACGCCGTAGCCAACGGCAACAACAAGGAAGCGCGCAACGACATGATGATGTGCGCACTGGAAGGGGCCATGGCTTTCCAGAAGGGCCTTGGTGCAGTGCATGCCCTCACGCATCCGCTCGGCGCAATCCGATCCCTCAATCTCCATCACGGCACGCTCAACGCGGTGTTGATGCCAACTGTCCTCCGCTTCAACCGCAGCGTCATCGGCGCCAAGTGGGATTGGCTGGAGAAGTTCTTTGGCCAGGCACCCGACAAGGCCATCGCCGCACTGAACCAGGACATCGGAATTCCCTCGGGATTGGCCTCGCTCGGCGTGACCGAAGCCATGATGGAGCAGGTGGCGCAGGAGGCACTCAAGGATCATTGCCACGCCACCAATCCGCGCCTCGCAACAGCGGCGGACTACCTCGCCCTGATGCGGGATTCGGCCTGAAGAAGCCAAACAAGAAACTGCCGGAGGAGGCCTCATGTCCAACATTGCCAAATATCGCACCCTTTTCAGCTTGGCCGGCAAGAAGGCCATCGTCACGGGCGGCTCCCGCGGCATCGGCAAGGCTTTGGCAGAGGGACTCGCCGCCTATGGGGCCGACGTGGCGATCGTCGTCAAGTCGACAGTGGACCGTGCCGAGGCCGTGGCCAGCGACATCCGCAAGGATGGCACGGACGCCTTCGTCATCCAGGCGGACGTGTCGAACGAAGCGGATGTGAAGCGCATGACGGAAGCCGTCATCAAGCGCTGGGGCCGCATCGACATTCTCGTCAACAATGCCGGCATCATTTATCCGGGCAACTCCGAGAGCTACACGCTCGAGGATTTCCGCAAGACCATGGCGACGAATCTCGATGGCGTCTTTCTCGTCTCGCGCGAAGTGGGCCAGCACATGATCCGGCAGAAGTCCGGTTCAATCATCACGATCGGATCAATGTCGGGCTATATCGTTAACTGGCCCTTCCGCCACACGGCCTACAACGTGTCCAAGGCAGGCGTACACATGCTGTGCAAGGGGCTCGCCACCGAATGGGCCGAGCACGGCGTGCGCGTCAATGCCATTGCACCGGGCTACATTCGCACTGAACTTACCGACGAAGTGATGAAGGAACATCCCGACGTGGTGAACAACGAATGGGCAAAGGCGGCGGTTCAGAACAGGATCGGTTCCGTGGATGAACTGGTCGGCGCCACGGTCTATCTCGCCTCCGATGCCGCGAGCTTCACCACCGGTGAAGTCATTGTCATCGATGGTGGCCTGACTCTCCGCTGACGGCCCTCAAGGGCCCGGTTTCGCTGCATCAAGGGCGCGGCCGACGATGGCCGCATCTTCAACGTCGAGCGCGAGTGGTGACAGAATGATGCGCCCATGGTGGCGCTCGCTGTCGTCGACGTGGATGGCGGGCGAATGCGAAAGCAGCCGCCGCGTCAGTTGCCGCGCCGCCTCGGGCGAGCCAGTATCGATGGAGATATGGGGAACCCGGTCATTGTCCGCTTCGTGCTGAATGCTCATGCCCGCACGCCAGTCCGTGTTCGCCTCGCGCACTGCTGCAAGCGTCGCGAGCCACCTTGCATGACGCACACCATCGCCTTCGCGCACGAATAACTGTAGCGCGGCAAGAAGCCCGGCAATTTCTTCCTTCCCGGCCTTGCAGGGACGGCCGATGCCGGTCACTGGCATGCCGACAAGACGCCTGCGATCAATGAGCGTGTCCGGCGGCGTCCACGTATCAATATATTGGTCGAGATCAAGATGCTGCAGCGCTGCGGCCATGATGAGATCACGCCTGCCGCAAAGGAATCCGCTGGCCTGCGGTCCGCCCAGCACCTTGCCGCCGGAGAAGGCAACGAGATCGGCACCGACTTCGATAAAGCGGCGCAGGTTTGCTTGCGGCGGCAATTGCGCAGCCGCGTCCACGAGCACCGGCAGACCGTGACGGCGCGCGATTGCCACCACCTCGGGGAGGGAAGGTTCCGCATTCTCCGCAGCCACGTGGAAGATGGCCGCCGTCCTTTCCGTAATGGCGCTTTCGATCTGCCAGCCCTGTGCATCGCGAACACCAGCGCCCGCATGACGGTCGGGCAGGCCCACCTCCACGAGGTTGGCACCTGCGGCACGCAAGGCATGGTCATAGGCATTGCGCTGGCTGCGCACGATGATGATTTCCCTGCGCGGACCATCCTGCGGGAGCCGCGCCATGCTCGCGGCATCCAGCCCCGTCATCGCGGCGGCCGCACCGAGCATCAGACAGGCGGAGGCACCGGATGCAATATAGCCTGCTTCCGCGCCTGTGATACGGGCAATCTCCGCAGACGCTGCCGCCTGCAGTTCCGACATGTCGAAACACTGGCGCGAAGCATCTGTCATGGCGGCGATCACCTCCGGATGCATGATGCCGCCCGAAAGCCGTGTAACGGTGCCACGGGCATTGATGATGCGGCGGGCGCCGAGGTCGGAAAGCAAGCTCACGGCTTGACCGCCATGACGGCAGTGATTTCCACCGTGATGCTCTCCGGCAATGTTCCCATGCCCACTGCCGCCCGCGTATGCCGGCCCGCTTCTCCGAACACCTCGACGAAGAGGTCGGAGCAGCCGTTGATGACTTTGGGATGCTGTGTAAAGTCTGGCGCGGCATTCACCATCCCCAGCACTTGCAGCACACGCTCCACCCTGTCGAGTGATCCGAGCGCCTGGCGCGCGCAGGCCAGCAACATCAGGCCCGTCCGGCGGGCATGCTGGTAGGCTTCCTCCACGGAGACATCCCGTCCGACGATGCCCCGTGCAAAATCCCCGTTTTCCAGGAGCGGGCCTTGCCCCGAAATGTAGAGCAATCCGTTGTGCTCAATTGCAGGCACATAGTTGCCCTTGGGTGATGGTGCCTCGGGAATGAAGATGTTCAGAGCCTTCAACCGGTCTTCAGCGGACATATTCAACAGCTCCTTGACAATTTTTGAAATCCATTTGAATTTATAATTCAGGTGGTCGCAGAAACCAACCAGACGATGCGAGGGAAGGCAAGAAAATGGCGCTCAAGGGCACCAACCAGGAATTTGGCCGGCCCTATAACCGGCGGATCGTGCTGGAAGCCATTCGCCGCCTTGGACCCATCGCCAAGGGGGAGATTGCGGGCCGGGTCGGCCTTACGGTCCAGACTGTCTCCAACATCACCCGCGAACTCGAAGAGCAGGGCTTCATCACCAGCCAGAAGCAGGGCGCAACCGGCCGGGGCTATCCCGCCCGCAGGCTCAGCATCAATCCCGAAGGCGCCCATGCCATCGGCGTCAATATATCACCGCAACGCCTGCAGGCAGCATTGACCGATCTGACCGGCAACATCATCGCCACGCGCGAGTTGGCCTTGCGCAAGCCTGAACCCGGCGACACCCTCGATCATGTGATCACCATGGCCCGCGCCTTGCGCCAGCCGATTGGCGACAAACGTGTCCTCGGCATTGGCCTGTCCATGCCCGGCCCTTTTGATGTGGAGTCCATGAGCTTCGTTGGCCCCACCACGCTGGAAGGCTGGAAGGATGTGCCCGTGCGGGACCACCTCGCCAGCCGCACCGGTCTTCCTGTCTTTGTGGAAACGGACCACGCCGCCGCCGCGCTGGGGGAACAGCTTTATGGCGCGGGCCGTACGCTCAAGGATTTCTACTATCTCTATGTTGGCGTCGGATTGGGCGGTTGCATGATCATCGATGGCCAGGCCTTGCGCGGCAACCATCGCAACGCGGGTGAGGTGGGCCACCTTCCGCTTGTACCGGACGGCCTGGCCTGCCCGTGCGGGAACGTCGGCTGCCTCGAACGCTATCTTTCGCTGGAAGCTTATGAACGCCGCCGCGCCGAAGTGGGTCACGCACAGTGGATCACGGAAACGGCTCCGCTATTCCGCAAGGCCGTCGTTGCCATTGAAAACCTGTTTGATCCGGAAGCGATCGTCGTCGGTGGACTGGCACCCCGCGTGCTGCTTGCGGAGCTGTTTGCTGCGGCAGAGCCACTAGGCAATTCAATTGCCGTCCATCCCGGACGGACGGCGCCCCGCATCATACTCGCTGAGGGTGGCGCCAACAGCGTGCTTCGCGGGGCAGCGGCACTTGCCGTTTCGGGCGTGCTCTCGCCCCGTCATGGCGTGATGTTTGCGGAGGCGGGAAACGAAACCGACCCCATGTTCCATGGAGAGGCCGCATGACCGCCGATACTCCGCTCCTGCAACTGCAGGACATCCGCATGCGCTTCGGGGCAATCGAGGCCTTGCGCGGCGTGAGCTTCGACATCCGCCGGGGCGAAGTGGTGGCTCTCCTCGGCGACAACGGGGCAGGCAAGTCCACCTTGGTGAAGATCATTTCCGGCGGCCTGCAGGCGACCTCCGGCACAATGGTCTTCGATGGCAGCGAACGCCATTTCGCCAATCCATCGGAAGCCAAGGCGGCCGGTATCGAGACCGTGTACCAGGATCTCTCGCTCTGCACGAACGTGGATGTTGTGGCGAATTTCTTCATGGGGCGTGAAATCGTCAAACGCTACTTCGGCATTCCGATTCTGCAGGAAGCCGCCATGTATGAAGCAACGGAGCGCGCCATCTCAAATGCAGGCACGCGCATCCCCTCGCTGCGTGTCAATGTCGAACACCTGTCCGGCGGCCAGCGCCAGGCCATCGAGTTGAACCGCTTCGTGCACTGGGGCGGCAAGCTCGTGTTGCTGGACGAACCTTTTGCGGCGCTGGGCGTCGAACAGACACGGCGTGGACTCGAGATGATCAAGAACATCGCCGCACAGGGCATTGCTGTCGTGGTCATCACCCACATCATGGCGCAGGCATTCCAGGTGGCAGACCGGATTGTGGTGGTGCGACAGGGCACGGTGGTGGGCGACCTGAAAAGCGCCGACACGAGTCCCGACGCAATTGTTCAACTGATTACGGGTGAGGCCCTGCCGGGCCAGGCCCGCAATGCAAGGGTTTCAAACCCGTAACAAGGAGGAAGGTCATGAAGAGACGTACATTCACGTTTGCAGGCGCGGCGCTGGTGGCAGCGGCTGCGGCAGGTCCCCTGCCGGCCTGGGCCGAAAGCAAGGGGCAGATCTATTACATGGTCCCCACGCTTCTCGACGAATTCCAGACCGAGTCCGTTTCGGCCATCGAGAAGTTCCTGAAGGACGTGGGCTACGAGCCCATCACCCTGAATGCCGACAACAAGACCGATGTGCAGCAGAGCCAGATGGACAGCACCATCTTGCAGAAGCCCAAGGCCATCATCCTGGCGGCCGTTGACTTCAACGCCCTGAAGCCGTCAATCGAGAAGGCCCGTGCTGCGGGTATCCCGGTCATGATCTTCGACCGGCAGATCACCTCGACGCCCACCGATCTCACCTCGGTCGCGGGTACGGTGGAGATCGGCTATGTGGCAGCCGGTGAAATCCAGCGTCTCCTGAAGGAGAAGAAGGGTGATGTTAAGGGCAAGATCCTGCAGGTGCTGGGCGATCCGTCCGATCCCTACACCCTCGACATCCAGAAGGGCTTCGAAGAAAAGATGAAGGACTTCAAGGACGTCCAGATCATCTCGCTGCCCGCCATGCAGTGGGCGGCAGACAATGCCGGCACGATCGTGAACGATCAGCTTGTGGCCAACCCGGACATCGACCTGATCTTCGTCCACGCGGCTCACCTTGCCGTGGCTGCCGTTGCTTCCATGGAAGCCAAGGGCAAGAAGCCCGGCGACGTGATGCTCGTGTCGTCGAACGGCGCGCCCGTCGGCCTTGATCTCATCCGCAAGGGCTGGGAACAGGTCGAGGTGGAACAGCCGCTCTATGCGCAGGCCGCCGCGATTGCCATGTTTGCCGACAAGGTGGTGAACAAGCAGGAGCTCAAGCCGGGGACCTACAACGTCCTTGGGCTCGAATCCACGCTGACCATGGAAAGCTGGGGTCCGAACCTGAAGATCCCCGGTGCCGCCATCACCAAAGACAATGTCGACGAGCCGCGCTTTTGGGGAAACCTGAAGGCTCCCGCCGACAAGATCACCCCGGTCGAATAACAGCAAGCTGAAGGATGGGCCGGCGCCTCTCGCGCCGGCCCTCAATCCCATGATTTCATCGTCCCGACGCAAAGCCGTGGAATTTGTCCTTGATCACCTCGTGTGGCTGCTGCTCGCCGTGGTGCTCATCGTGTTTTCGCTCACGGTTCCCAATTTCGCGCAGGTCGGAATCTACGCGAACATCATCGAGCAATCGACCTTTGTGGGCGTCATGGCCGTGGGCCTCGCCATTGTGATCATTGCCGGCAACATGGACCTGTCGGTGGAATCCGTTGCCGCCCTCACCGCCATGGCAACCGGCATACTCTTTTGTTCGCACGGCATTGGGATCGGCTACACCTTCACGCCGGAATGGCTGGTGGTTCCGGTTTCCCTTGTGTTGTCGTTGGCGATCGGTGCCGTCGCCGGACTCATCAACGGCTTCTTCACGATCCGCCTAAAGATGAACGCCTTCATCGTGACGCTCGCCTCCTACATATGGATTCGCGGCCTCGTCGTGGCGGTGTCGGGGGGACGTTCCGCCCAGGACCTCGCACCACCCTTGCGCTGGCTCGGCATCCAGACAGTTCTGCAAGTGCCGATGATCGCCTGGATTGCCATCGTCGTCTTCGTGCTCTTCACGTTCCTGTTGGCCAAGACACCCTTCGGTCGACATGTGATGATGATTGGCGGAAACCAGGTCGCCACCTATCGTGCCGGCATCAAGGTGGACCGGCTGCTGATGTGGACCTTCGTGCTGGCTGGAGCAATTGCCGGACTGGCGGGGTGGCTTCTTGCCATCCGCACATCCGGGGCCACGGCAAACCTCGGCACCGGCATGCTCTTCAATGCCTTTGCCGCCGTCGTGATCGGCGGAGTCAGCCTCAAAGGCGGCGTCGGCAAACTGCCCGGTGTCTATGCGGGCGTGCTGCTGCTCTCCTCGATCCACACCGCCATCAACCTCATGGGTCTCCCTGCCCATTACACCCAGGTAATCCTCGGTCTTCTCGTTCTGGCCGCTGTTCTCCTCGATACCGTCAAACACACGATACGGCAGAAATACATATGAACAGGCGATTGACAGGCAAGGTGGCGCTGGTGATCGGCGGCGCGCGGGGAATTGGTGCGGGAATCGCCGCCCGATTTGCGGAAGAGGGCGCACGGGTTGTGATCGCCGACATGCTCTCCGCCGAAGGCGCGGCAACCTCTCAGGAATTGCACGGCGATTTCATTTCCGTCGATGTCTCCCGTTCCGAAGATTGTGAAGCCGCCGTTGCCCATGCCGAGAAGCTCCATGGCGGGCTTGACATCCTGGTGCAGAATGCCGGCATCTATCCATGGACGCTGATCGAGAACACCTCCCCCGAAGAATGGGACAAGGTCCTCGCCGTGAACCTGAAGGGCACGTTCCTTGCCGCGCGTGCGGCTCTGCCGGCGTTGAGGCGGCGTGGTGGCGGACGCATGATCTTCACCTCATCGATCACGGGACCGCGCGTCACCAGTCCGGGCCACGGCCACTACTCCGCCTCGAAGGCGGGCATCAACGGGTTCATCAAGGCCGCTGCGCTTGAGTTTTCCCACGACCGCATCACAGTCAACGGCATTGAGCCAGGCAATATCCTGACGGACGGGATGAAGCAGCACCGCTCGGCCTCGTTCATCCGCATGATGGAGGAAGCGGTGCCGCTGGGCCGCCTCGGCACGCCCCGCGATGTGGCCAATGCCGCGCTGTTCCTTGCTTCCGATGATGCCGACTACATCACGGGTACGACCATCATCGTGGATGGCGGCCAGACCCTGCCGGAGGGCAAGGACTTCCGGCTTTCTCCGGAGTGAATGCATCCATGGGACTGCTTGACCACCTGATTTTGCGGCCTCTCCCCAGCCGCCGCATCGCCGACCTCGAAACGCCCGTACCCGTCATCGACATTGATGTTGTGGAGCGCAATGTCACGCGCTGGCAGGACCGCTGCAATCGCCTGGGTCTCGCCAACCGCCCGCACATCAAGACGCACAAGCTGCCAGGCGTCGCGCACTATCAACTTGCCATGGGCGCGCAAGGCATCTGCGTTCAGAAACTGGGTGAGGCCGAGGTCATGGCTGGTGCCGGCATCACCGACATGCTGCTCACCTTCAATGTCGTTGGCGCATCAAAGCTGTCCCGGCTCGCAGGGCTCATGAAGCGCACGGCGATTTCCGTAGTGGCCGACAACAGCGCCATGCTGGACGGACTGTCCGGCGCGGCCACGCAGGCGGGGCGGCCGCTGCGCGTGCTGGTGGAGTGCGACACCGGCGCGGGCCGCAATGGCGTCCAGTCCCCCGAGGCCGCCGCTGCCTTGGCGCGTATCGTCGACGGTACGCGCGGGCTCTCCTTCGCGGGCCTCATGACCTATGCCGCCGTGGGCCAGCGCGAGGCAACGGATGCGTTCCTGGTGAAGGCCCGCGATCTCTGCCGAGACGCCGGCCTGCGTGTGGATATCATCACCTCAGGCGGAACACCCGACATGTGGAGCGATGCCGGACTGTCCCATCTCACGGAATACCGCGCCGGCACCTATGTCTATTTCGACCGCTCGCTTGTGGCGCGCGGCACCTGCACCTACGCGGACTGCGCGCTGCATGTCCTGGCCACCGTGGTGAGTTGCCCGACGCCGGAGCGCGCCATCATCGACGCAGGCACCAAGGCGCTGACCAGTGATCTCTCAGGCCTTGAAGGTTACGGCGTGGTGGCGGACCTGGGCGAAGCGCGCGTCTATGCCGCAAACGAGGAACACGGCTATCTCGACACATCGCACCTCGCCATCAAGCCCAAGGTGGGTGATCTCGTCAGCATCACGCCCAATCACGTCTGCCCGGTGAGCAATCTCTTTGATGAAGTGGTGTTTGTCAGGCGCGGCGAAGTGCTCGGCGCGGTACGTGTGGAAGCGCGCGGCAAAGTAGTCTGAAAAAATCGGGCAAGGAACCGGATGGTGGAGCCAGGCGGAATCGAACCGCCGACCTCTTGCATGCCATTTTTGGCAAAGTGTTTTTTTTATCCTGTTTTGAGTTGGTTGTTCCTGATAATATTGACTTATTACAATGGATTAGGCTGGCCCCGGTTTTTTCCAGTGCTGCTGCTTCTTATGTGGACTTGGTCACCATGTGGTCACCAAACGGGAATTGAAGAATGCGAAGCGGCAGGGTCAGGCAGAAGATTTCAAAGTCAGTAGTAGATGCTGCGGCACCGGAAACGAAAAGGTACACCATTTGGGACATGGCTCTACCTGGCTTTGGCCTGACAGTAGCCCCCAGTGGTCTCAAGACATTTATCGTGCGCTACAGGGCGAAGCATCCGCACGCCCCGAAGCGGTTCGTGAAGCTGGGAAGATATGGCGTCCTGACACCAGAAGAAGCTCGACGAAAGGCGACGGCTGTTTTGGGAGAGGTCGCTCAAGGACGGGATCCAGCCTACGAGAGTGCGCAGGCCAGCAAGGCTATCACCTTTGATGCAACCTGTGACTGGTACATGGAGCAACATGTTCGAGCCAAGAGAAAGCAAGGAACCGCAGCTCTCTACAGCCACATCATAGAAACCAAACTAAAGCCGCAGTTCGGCAAACGTTTCTTGGTCAGTATCAGCCGTCCTGAAGTCGCCCAGTTTCACTATTCACTCCGCAGAACACCGGCGATGGCAAACCGGATGCTGGCAGTCTTAGCGGCGATCTACAACTGGGCAAGTCGGACGGACCTAATCGACGAGAATATCAATCCCGCGAGAAAGATAGAAAAGTTCAAGGAAACGGCCAAGGATCGCTACTTGTCGCTGGAGGAGCTTGGGCGTCTTGGCCGCGCCCTTCGAGAAGCAGAGCAGGCAGGGTTTCCATACCAGTATGATCGCAGCAAGGCCACCGCCAAACATGGAGCAAAGCCGGGCGACAGGAACGTTCACTTTTCTCCCTTTGCAATCGCTGCGATTAAGCTGCTGACTCTAACGGGATGCCGCGTCGGAGAGGTACTTCAGTTGAAATGGCACGAAGTCGATCTTGGCCGAGGAATGCTTCACCTCGCCGATTCCAAGACCGGGCGAAAGACGGTGCTCCTCGGCACCGAAGCAATTCGGGTGCTCGCGTCACTCCCACGAATAGCTGGTTCTGAATACGTGATAGCGGGCGAGAGTGACGGTCGGCGGGTGGACCTGAAGCGTCCATGGAAAGCAATACAAAGGCATGCCGCTCTTGAAGGGGTTAGGCTTCATGACCTTCGCCACTCATTTGCAAGTATTGGGGTGGGGGCCAGCCTCGGATTGCCGATCGTTGGCAAGTTGCTTGGCCACACTCAAAGCCGCACGACGGAACGCTACGCCCATCTGGCCAACGATCCCTTGCGAAGAGCTTCCGAACTGATCTCGTCTGAGATAGCTTCCGCCATGAGGTCCCCAGTCGATACCAGCGACAAGTTGGCAGACGCTGAGAGGGTCAATCAGGAAGTCGAAGATGTCACGAAGAAAGACGCTTAGGGGCTCGAGAGTCGTGAATCTGACTGGCAAGCCAAGCGAACTCTATCAGCAATTGTTTTTTTCCTTCACCGACGAAGAGTGGCATCAGGTTTGCCGACACTACGATTTCAGTCGTGATGGGAAAGAAAAAGCTCGTCTTGCGCGGATGTTCATCACATCAGCCGTGAACAAATATTGCCGCGAAGCCATTCTCCAACTTCGACAGTCGGAGGTGAAAGCTACTTTGATCGACGTCGTAACTGCATTCCGAAAAATAAGACCGAAGGTGGACAAACTCAGAGCATTGAACGACTTGAAGCAAGCAATAACATCTATCCCCATTCTCAAAGATGGACCTTCAGGTCGAAGACTCCTCACAGAGAGGTTCGAGGAACATCAAGACTTCGTCCAGCTGCTCGAGGGATGTTTGGAAGAGATGCCCAAGGTTCCGACCGGTCCAAAAGACAAATCGATTCCACTATTGCTAGATGAGCTCCAGAGCTACCTTGAGCAACGGTCTATTGATGGTAGCCTCAGTCCAAGTGACCCGAGGTGGACAGGTCCCAAAGCAAATCTAAGGTTTCTAGCAGCCATCATGAAGTCAACTAAGCGGGTTACAAATGTTGATATGCCAGACGAGAAGCTCAAGGAAAGCCTTCATCGCTTTATTACTCGCTTGAACAAGGATCGGATTGATCGTTAGTGGCTATTGCCTTCAGGGTAGCAGGAAGGAATCTTTACCCCATATGCGGATGCGCTTTGAGCACAATTCGGCTGGTACAGCCGAACCGTGCTTCGGACATGCGGATAGCGCCCTGTCGCACAATCAGATTTGGAACGCATCCTTTCGGAAGCACGGGGCGGCTAGCGTCCCTCCCGTTTACGTCCAGTTCAATCCAGCGCCGGCGATCTCCTAACCAATCTGACGATCAGAAGTGCCCGAGGGTCGCAACTGTAAGCGTTGCCCTCATCAGTGCCATGACAAATGCCACGGCTTTTCCAGACCATCATTAAGAAAGTAGGAAGAAATGCCCTCTCCGACACCCAACCGCTTTAGGAGCGGCATCTTCGGGTTTGGCCAAGTTGTAGTGGTCTGATGTCGTATTTATGCAGAGGAGATCGAGTCAGCCCACTTCCAACAACATTTTTCGGTCAAAAAGTGTTAAGTTTCCAGGCCGACGTTTTCGACGGCGTCAGGTGCCGCTTCCGTGTTGCCTCTCGGATTGGGGCGGAACTCCGCTTATGATTGAACAAGGAGTTCAGTTCGCCCCCCGCAAATCAATTCGCCGTTATAGTATTGATTTCAGCTTCCACATTCTAATGTTTAGAGAAATTCGGTAGGTTTCAGAAATGGTACGAGGGTTGATGTTGCAAATGGAGTAGAGGCAGGGCGGTGTCAGTAACGAGAGACAATCACTACGTCCCACAATGGTACCAAGAGGGCTTCTTCCAACCCGGCCGAAACTCGCTTGCTTATTTGGACATGTCTCCGGGCAAGATCAACTTACCCGATGGTCGAACAATAACTCAAAACAGCGTGTGGAACAGCACGCCGACTTCTCGGGCGTTTGTACAAAAAGACCTATATTCGACATTCTTCGGCACAGCAGTGAACGACGAAATTGAGCGTAGGCTGTTTGGTGACGTTGATACCCGAGGTTCTCGAGCCGTGCGGGCCTTTTTGGGTACGGACATGCGGGAATGGCATGAACGTTTCCAAGATTTCTTCGAGTTTCTCGACATTCAAAAGATTCGCACGCCAAAAGGCTTGGATTGGCTCAGGAGCCAATACCCTGCTCTCACCCAAAACGACCTCATGTTGGAGATGCAGGGTATTCGAATGCTCCACTGCACAATTTGGTCACAAGGAGTGCGGGAGATTGTGTCGGCCGAAGATTCGGCAGTCAAATTCATAACAAGTGATCACCCTGTAACTGTCTACAATCACGCAGTTGCGCCAGCCGACGCTGGGTGCACTTACCCGAATGATCCGGGAATAGAGTTGCGAGGGTCGCAGACCCTTTATCCAATGGACCGCAATCACTGCCTGATATTAACGAACCTAGAGTACGCCAAGGACACGGATACAGATCCGCTGCAGAAAAGAACATTTGCGCGAAACTACCGGAATTCCCTTACAAGATCCGATGCAGTCATTCGGCAGAGAAAACTAACTGAGCAAGAAGTTTGCGAGATTAACTTCATTGTGAAGACGCGAGCACGCAGATACGTAGCAGGAGGAAGGAAGGATTGGCTATATCCTGAGCAATCCATCAAACGACCGTGGAGTGAACTTCGCGGTGTCTTGTCCCCTCCCAATCTCGAACTTCTGATGTTTGGGGGCGAGATATTTGTTGGCTACGATAGTGGAGATGTCCACTACCAAGATGAATTTGGTAGAACTGAGAAGCCTCGTGAATTCTTGTTTAAGGAGTCCGCCAGCAAGCCGCTACGCCCAAATGAATACTGCGGGTGCGGCCGGGGTAGGCGATTCAAAGATTGCTGTGCTTCAAAAGTCGAATCCCTTCGGCCCACTTGGAAAGAACTAAGCATTCGGGAACGAAACCTGATGCTTTACGACGCGATGGTGGATGTATTGGGATTAGATACGGGAAAAAGTTGGACGCAAATTCGCCGGGACCTAACCGATGAAAGGATTGGAGAAGTTTACCACCTCTATGAAGCTCTATGGCCTCTAGAGACAGATCTGCTCTCACTCCTGCCCAAGCCTGATGGCGACGCTCGTGCAGTTTACACTGGGTCTATCCATCCGTCATCGATCGTACACTTCGCTTTGGCCGCTTCGCTTTATTTTGGTGAAGTCATTGTAGCGCATCCATTCGTCCATCCTGGTGTGATAAAGAAGGAGATGAGCCCGACCGCCAATCCAAAATCATATCGGCAAGAGTTCCTCAAATCCGTTGTGCTATTCGTGAACGCCATGCCGCTTGTAGACTTGGGCTTGGTCAATTTGGTACCGGACCCCTGCGACTTTGACTATCATCTTCGTCAGCAAATGATGCGAATGGCACAAACTCGCGCTCCGAAGTTTGATCCAAAGGACGACTCAGGTTTACGGAAGTTGGTAGACGAAGACAACCGTCGCGGCATGATGTTAATGCCCGACGAAGCTTTGAGCAGAATGATCCGCGAGATCAATCCTGACTTTGACGAGCAGGAGGTGGAGAGAGTCTTGGCGGCGAGCGTAAGAATGCGAGAGGATGACCCGCTTGCTGTTCTCCAAGAGGGTTCGCTGGATGGCGGAAGAGACGGTGGGCAGATCAGCATTTTCAAACTCGCACCCAACTTCGAGATGACGATGTACTTGGCGCAAGCCATGGGTGCCTGCATTATCACGGATAGTCCATTTAGGTGGAGTGAGATTGAGATCGCCGCCCAGAAACCGAATAGAATAGCCACTTCTGGCCTTACATCACTCGCCGCTGACCTCGAGAGGTCGATCTTCCACTTTCCGCAAGACTCGATGGACGTCGCTGCTGCCGCTCAGAAGCAGATTGGAGTTGGATATTCAGGCTTCTTCCAGGATCTTTTCAGATATCTCCGCAGAGTGCCTGAACAGGGAGAAAAGCCAAATCGAGAGGCGCAATTGATGTCCCAGTTCCGCCGAATGCATTGGTCAGCTGAGCGGGAATTTCGGAAGCTGGACGTTCCCATGAAGCTCGGAAACATTCTTTCCGCTATGCCACGAGGAGGTATCCAAAATAACACTGTCAATCGCCTACTATTGATGTCTGGCTCCAAGAGCCACTCTCCAAGTGTTCCCGCTGCGTTTTTCATGAAACCCGTCAATTATCTCTTGTCAGCGAGGAGTTGATTTTTCGGTACTGTTTTTTATGCCCGGTGATGAAGCAGGCAATCGCCAGCTAAGAGGACGTTCGGCAATCGCTGGCTAGGATGAAGAACATCAAAGGAATTATGGCAGGGGCGTTAAGAGCTGCTTAGATCTCGATTTCAATGGTTGAGCCGACTGCCAATTGGACTGCCGCTTTAGGGGTAACAGTGGCGAGCCAGAGATCGGCGTCTTCGAGCGTAAGATGCACGCCAATATCAGTTACTGTCCAAAAGCCGCCCTCTTCGTCGTACTCGTCGATGGAGGTCCTAATTGCAGGCTGCCCTGTATTCTGGATGTAGTTGTCTCGGACGATGCGGAGTCTCATCTTTTGCCTCCTTGTTGCGTAGATGGTGAACTCTTCGGGCTTTTGGACTTTCATGCCTGTTGAGTTTCCAGATTCACCCGTCGCGTATTGGGTATGCCGTCGACCATCAGACAATTCATCATCCATGATGTTCTCGGTGCATGCAATCTGTCCCTACTTTCCGTCGGAGAATGAGACTTCAGCCAATATTCTCGACAGTTTCTGCGGACTGGCATCCACGTAAAGTGCGGTCGTCTTGATATTCGAATGCCCCGCAAGTCTGGCAATGGCCTTAAGGTCCACTCCTCGTTCGTAATCGTCCGGTCTCGGCCGGCTTGTTCGCTCGCCAGTTTTTGAATTGAAGATAGGTCTTTCGCGTTTTGCGGGATGGACCTGTTCCTATGTCTAGACATATCTCTGGAGACAAGATCGTTGTCGTTGAGACGCGGCGGCGATGGTCAACTGACGAGCGCCACGAGGCACTGAACGATACACTGACGGCATCTGTATCCTCGGTGGCGCGCAAGCGTGGCATTGCAAAGAGCCTCCTGTTCCGCTGGCGGAAAGAGTCTGGACTATCTGGCAAGCGGAGTGGCGCAAAGAAGTCTGCACCGTCATTCGTGCCGGTGGCGCTGCCAGCGCCAGCATTGCGGGCAGCGTCATCTGAACCACCTTCGACGCATACTCCGGCGTGCGGGGTGATTGAGATTGAGCTTTCGGGAGGGCGGCGGCTTCGGCTGAGCGGGCCGGTGGATGTTGAGGCCTTGCAACGGGTGATCGCGGTTCTGGACGGGCGATGATCCCGGTTCCGGTTGGTGTGCGGTGTGGCTGGCGGTTGGCCATACGGATATGAGGAAGGGCTTCGATGGGCTGGCGGTGCTGGTGCAGGAGAAGCTGAAGGCCGATCCATTCGGCGGACAGCTGTTTGTGTTCCGCGGCCGGCGCGGCGATCTCATCAAGCTGATTTGGCACGACGGTCAGGGCATGTGCCTGTTCGCCAAACGCCTGGAGCGCGGGCGGTTCATCTGGCCGGCAACGACGGGCGAGGCGGTGACGATCAGTGCGGCACAGCTTGGCTATCTTCTGGAGGGCATCGACTGGCGCGCACCGCTGCGCACCCAGCGGCCTGAGCTGGCGGGGTAAACTGTAACGCGGCAGGTTGACTCGCGGCGGAATGCGCAGCGGCGGATCATGGATCCTGCCGCTACAGTTCGATCCATGGAGATCGACCTCACGAACTTGCCGGATGATGCCGATGCGCTGAAAGCACTGGTGCGAGCGCTGGCTGGCGAGAATGCGGGACTCAAGGCCGATGCCAAGACGAGTGCTCTCAAGATCACCCAGCTCGAAGCGCGCATTGCCAGATTGAGGCGCATGCAGTTCGGCCAATCGTCCGGAGAAGATTGCCCAAGAGATCGAGCAGCTTGAACTGGAACTCGACGCGTTGCATGAGGACGAAGCTGTCGGCATGCCAGAGCACCCCGACAAAGTTCAGAAGCTGAGCGAGAGGCCATTCCGCAAGCCGCTGCCGGAGCATCTGCCGCGTGAAGAGAAACTGCATGAGCCTTCCTGCACCTGCCCCACCTGCGGCGGCCAGATGCGCAAGCTCGGTGAGGACTTCACTGAAGTGTTGGAGTATGTGCCTTCCTCCTTCAAGGTGATCCGGCATGTCAGGCCGAAGCTGTCCTGCCGCATCTGCGAGACCATCGCGCAGGCGCCGATGCCGTCGCTGCCGATTGAACGCGGCAAGCCCGGCCCCGGGCTTCTCGCCCATGTGCTGGTCAGCAAATATGCCGACCACCTTCCGCTCTACCGGCAGTCGGAGATCTATGCCCGCGAAGGCGTCGATCTGGAGCGCTCGACGTTGGCCGATTGGGTTGGCCGGTCGGCGGCACTTCTCGATCCGCTGGTGGCAGCCCTGCGCAAGTCCGTGCTGTCGTCGGACGTCCTGCATGGCGATGATACCCCTGTGCCGGTGCTGGCGCCTGGCTTGGGCAAGACCAGAACTGGCAGGTTATGGACCTATGTCCGCGACGGGCGGTCCCACGGGTCGCCGCACCCCCCGGCTGCCGTGTTCTTCTATTCTCCCGATCGCAAGGGCGAACACCCGCAAAACCATCTGAAGCGCTTCACCGGCGTGTTGCATGCCGACGGCTATGCCGGGTTCAACCCCGTCTTCGAGACCGGGCGTGTCACCGAGGCCGCATGCTGGGCTCATGTCAGGCGAAAGTTCTTCGACGAGCACGCCGCCAAGCCGTCGCCGGTCACCACAGCGGCCCTGGATCGCATCGGCGCACTTTACGGCATCGAAGAAGCTATCCGTGGCAAACCACCTGATGAGCGCAAGCACATCCGCCGGACACAGGCCCAGCCGCACCTCGATTCCTTGAAGGCGTGGATTGAGACAACCTTGCCGAAGCTCTCGGCCAAAGCCGAACTGGCAAAGGCCATGCGCTATACCCTTGGACGCTGGAAAGCCCTCAATCGATATACCTGCGACGGCACACTCGAAATCGACAACAATGCCGCCGAACGCGCAATCCGCGGCATCGCACTTGGTCGAAAGAACTGGCTCTTCGCAGGCTCCGATCCTGGAGGCGAACGTGCCGCCGCCATCTACTCGCTCATTGAAACGGCAAAGCTCAACAGCATCGATCCCGAAGCTTACCTCCATTCCATCCTGGCCTCCATCGCAGACCACCCGATTAACCGCATCGCCGACTTGCTGCCGTGGAACTGGGCAACAGACAATCAACTCTCCCGCGCCGCGTAACTCACCGGACGCTTACCCTCGTTCGGCGAGATTCGTGATGAAGGTACGCCGACCCGTGTGCGAGCTAGCATCGGGTATTCCAGCGTCCCGATATAGTTGCTTTAGCAAACGAACCATGGAGCTGGCTGTCATGTTGCCACCCGTCTGGCTTCGCAACAGCGGTCCATTGGGATTGCGCCATTCTCTAAAATGTTTGTTGTAGTCTGCCAAAATCTGGCGGAGCTTGGGAGCGACAAGGTAGGATGTGCGGGTCTTTCCTCCCTTAGTGTAGGCTGCCTTGAGATTGAGGATTTCCCTGATTTCGTCGTTCTGATCGTATATGTCACCCCATCTTAAGGCCGCAATCTCCTTCGCCCGAAGGCCCAGGAAGATGGACAGACAAAATGCTACTTCCGCCCTAGAGCCGTTCCTCTCTCGCCCTTTGGCGAGGCGCAGGACACGTTTTATCTGCTCCGGGTTAAGGACTGGGGCTTGGCCGGAAAAGCCTGCTGGACGACCCCGACGAGGATTTGGCATAGATTCGACCTCTTTTGTTCCGTATACGGAGTATTTATATCAATTCCTTGTATAGGTCAATA
This sequence comes from Hyphomicrobiales bacterium, assembly GCA_016710435.1. Lineage (NCBI taxonomy): Bacteria > Pseudomonadati > Pseudomonadota > Alphaproteobacteria > Hyphomicrobiales > Hyphomicrobiales bacterium. The sequence continues at coordinate 1,366,229 of JADJVV010000001.1, forward strand.
TTCCTGTTTCCGCGACATGCCCGGGATTTGGGCCATTTCCAGACTCTGGACTTTTTCGAGCCAGAGTAATTCCATTTTGGATTGGGGCCTCCAGTCTCCCTAGGATCAGCAGGTTTTTTCAATTAGGCTAACCGCAACATCTAAAACCCCAAGATGTGGGGCTCGGATAGAAGTTCGGCTAAAAATGATCATCGGCTAGCTGGAACCAAAGCTATTCTCATCCGATCTGTCCCATAGCCGCCTCAGAACCTGGAGATTTGGTTGGTAACAGCAATTTCTGCGCAACTTCATCAAACTCGTGCGCCCGGTCGCCATATTACCGAGAATTAGAGGTGAAAGGCATAGTCGGCGCGGCTATTCCAAGTCTCATCGGGAGGGGCTCTTTGTTACCAATTGTGAACTTATCATGCCAGACAGGCCAGAACTTAAACTGGCAATGCCCATCAAGAAGACTGTCTGCCATGCATTCTTGAGCCTGATAGGGTGCCTATCGCTGAAGCCTGTAGTTAGCCAGGAGTCTGAGGCCATCAATGGAGCCGAGAATTTCACCCGCTCATCCACCCAGATCGCCCCAAGTAGAGGGAAACTGGCCATGGCGAACTTTGTTGGTCTTTGGCTTGCTCAATCTGATCTGGGAAACTCTTCAACTGCCGTTCTACACGCTTTGGCGCGATGGTGCAGGCAGCCAGATCGCATACGCCGTTTTCCATTGCACAGTGGGCGACGTACTCATCGGATTTTGTGTCGCAGCCGTTTGTGTTCTTATCAGCGTGGTTTCAAAAGCAAGATCAGACAACATTTGGCCATTCACAGTTTGCTTCATCGCTCTGGCCTTGGCTTACACGGTATTCAGCGAGTGGATGAATGTGGAAATCCGGCAGACCTGGCAATACTCATCCTTGATGCCAAGAATTCCGCCCCTTGGAACTGGCCTCACACCGCTCCTGCAGTGGATCGTTGTCCCAGCCCTGACGACCCGTATCTTCGCATCCGAAATCAGGAGAACGGTGCAAACGATCAGGAGAAGGCTTCGCCAGGGATGACGATCCCCGCTTTTCTAGTGGCTGGCGTACACGCTTGGCTTGGAAAGCCGACTGATTAAGAGCACGTTATAGGGACCACCACTACCCTCAGGTCCCATTCCAGGTGATCCGACAGGCATGCCCGGCACGGTTAGCCCTACGGCGTCTGCCGGTGGTGAGCTCAAGAAGCGAGACACATCGATCGACGGGATATGCCCCACGAACGCAAACCCAGAACTTATGCCGACATGACAGCTACCGAGTTCTGACGGAATTCCCAACCTTTCAAGGCGTCCTTCAAGGTTAGCGTCGTCTTCGATAGAAACCTCAAAACCTGCGTTGCGCATGTGATCAACCCAGCCTTCGCAGCAGCCGCATCCTGGATTGCGGAAAACCTCAACTTTCGGCAGAGCGGCGCTTCTAACCGCAGAAACCGAGCCGGCAAATGCCATGCCAACTGCTGAAAGGATGAATGTACGACGTTTCACGACGGACTCCGATCAAGAGAATTGAAGGAAAAAGAAAAAATCAAAGCGAAGATCCAGCTTCCCGAAATGGTCGAAATGACACCTTCCACCATACTGCGATGCGTTCCCGGGGGTTCATCCGTAAACAATCGCACCCAATTGTGGGTGAATGTGATCGACGGCATGAAATAGGCGGCGAGATTGCATAGAATGAAAATCATCACCATCGACACCGATAGCGCGGCGCCGAAAGCAAGCAGATCAATCTTACGACTGCCCATTGGTTTTCTCCTGGTGGCTTTGACCTGGCTGGGCATGAGAATCAACATGTGGAGTATGGTGGTGCGTCCCTCCATGGTTCTTGTGCATGAATAGATGCATCAATGGGCAAGCAAGAAGTACCAAGAATGGAGAAAGAGCCGCCAGATGTTGGCCATGCCAAATTGCAAGATAGCCGCCCACTAGAACGGCGATTCCCAACAGGGTCAAACCCTTGTACGAACTGAAGCATCTGAACATGGTAGCCTCCTCTGGCTGACGCAATTAAGCAATGCTGCGTTTCTGGGTGTGTATAACGTGACTGGATTTAAATGTTGTGGGCGTACAAAAAGAGTGTCGATCATATCTTCGTCACTCGCAATCTAAGAGAGTTCGCAATGACACTCACTGAACTCAGTGCCATGGCTGCAGCTGCAATTACCGGGGAAAGTAGCAGGCCAAAGGCCGGATAGAGAACACCAGCAGCAACTGGCACACCGGCCACATTGTAGATGAAGGCAAAGAACAGGTTTTGCCGAATGTTGCTCATCGTCGCCCTGGAAAGTTTGATGGCTCGAGCAATACCGACGAGATCGCCCTTGAGAAGCGTCACACCTGCGCTTTCTATGGCGACGTCAGTCCCCGTACCCATGGCGATGCCGACGTCTGCTGCTGCCAAGGCCGGAGCGTCATTCACGCCATCACCCGCCATGGCCACGACAGCTCCTTCAGAGCGGAGTCGACTGACCACCGACGCTTTCTGATCCGGAAGAACATCAGATTCGACGTTTTGAATGCCTAGCTTTCGAGCAATGGCCTGAGCAGTGATCGCGTTGTCTCCTGTCAGCATCACAATGCGAATGCCAGCCGCCTCGATCTCCCTGAGAGCTACGGGCGTGGTTTCCTTGACCGGATCGGCTATCGCCAACAAACCGGCGAGCTTCGAATCTACTCCCACGTAGATTACGGTCGCGCCGTCTTGACGGAGTAAATCCGATTGGTGGGCGAGTGGGTCGGCAGAAATGCTGTGTTCCTCGAGGAAGCGGGAGTTGCCAAGTACCACCTTCTTGCCCTCGACGGTCCCCATCGCTCCTTTGCCAGTCGGAGACTCAAAATCTGTCACCTTCGCCAGTTTCAGGGATGACTGCTTTGCCTTTGCCAGAATAGCGTCCGCCAACGGGTGTTCACTCGCCTGTTCGACACTTGCGGCGATCCGCAGGAACTCTGCCTCATCGTATCCAGATATCGGTACAATCGCTGTAACGGCTGGCTTGCCTTCTGTAAGGGTGCCCGTTTTGTCGACGACAAGCGTGTTGATCTTCTCCAAGCGTTCCAAGGCTTCCGCGTTCTTGATCAACACGCCTGCTTGGGCACCACGACCGACGCCCACCATGATCGACATAGGCGTGGCGAGACCAAGAGCACAGGGACACGCAATAATGAGAACTGCAACCGCCGCCACTAGGCCAAAGGCAAGGCGGGGCTCTGGCCCAAAGATGGACCACACCCCGAAGGCCAGAGCTGCGATGAGAATAACGAGGGGAACGAACCAGCCAGAAACCTGATCGGCCAGCCTCTGGATAGGTGCCTTGCTCCTCTGTGCGTCTGCCACCATCTGCACGATACGAGACAGCATGGTGTCAGAACCGATCTTCTCTGCTTTGAAGATGAAGCTCCCCGATCTGTGGAGTGTGCCGCCAATGACTTTGGCCCCCGGTTCCTTCGACACCGGCATGGACTCACCCGTCACCATCGACTCGTCGACTGATACGTGGCCCTCCACGATCACGCCATCGACGGGCACTTTCTCTCCAGGCCGAACCCTTAGCTGATCGCCAACCTGAATGGCATCGATTACGATCTCTTCGTCACTGCCATCTGCCTTTAGACGACGCGCAAACTTCGGAGCAAGTTTGAGCAATGCCTTGATTGCACCTGAGGTTTGCTCGCGGGCCCGAAGCTCGAGCACTTGCCCGAGCAGCACGAGAACGGTGATCACTGCTGCCGCCTCAAAATACACCGCTACAGAACCGTCTGCTTCTCGAAAGGCCGCAGGAAAAATATCTGGAAGCGCAGTGGCGACAACGCTGTAGAACCACGCAACACCTGTACCCATGGCAATGAGGGTGAACATGTTGAGATGGCGCGAGGCCAGCGAATTCCACCCGCGCACAAAGAATGGCCAACCCGCCCAAAGGACAACAGGTGTCGCCAGGGCCAACTGAAGCCAGTTCGATGTCTGCTTGCTCAGCAACATATGGAGCGAGGTCATATGACCGCCCATCTCCAATGCAAAGACCGGCAGCGTGATCACCAGGCCAATCCAGAAGCGACGGGTCATGTCGGCGAGCTCTTCGCTGGGGCCGCTCTCTACAGAGGCCACCACGGGCTCCAATGCCATGCCGCATATCGGACAGCTGCCGGGGCCAACTTGCCGTATCTCCGGGTGCATTGGACACGTATAGATCGCACCAGAATCGGCAGTTTTCTGCGGAGCCGCGACGGATTTGACTTCAAGATACTGAGACGGATGAGCTTCGAATTTCGAGCGGCATCCTGCCGAGCAGAAATAGTGTGTCTCACCGTCCAACGTAAGCCGGTGAGGTGTCTTTTCTGGATTGACCTTCATTCCGCAAACCGGGTCCGTTACCCGACTGCCATGCGGAGTAATATCTTGGTGATGAGACGGAACTGCACGTGGGCTGTGGCTATGGGAGTGAGTGTTCATGTCGAAATCCTAGATCTAGTGCGGATTACCTATGTGTGGCGCTTCCAATCGTGGGAAGGTCATGAGATTTACTCCCCAAATAATGCTCGCGTTTTGCTACATTGTGTCACCAAATTCCTTGGATCACTTCAGCAGCTGCGAGGTGCAGTCGCGTGCGGGCCGCACCTCGTGATGTTGATAGGCTAGGCTTCATACCCAAAGGTCGTCATCATCCCACTCGCCATGTGATAGAGATGGTGACAGTGGAATGCCCAAGCCTTTGCAGGGTTGTTCGCATCGACGGCCACAGTCACGGTCTGCATCGGTGGAACAACTACGGTATCCCGGACAGCACCGGAAAAACGCTCCCCATCGATACCGACGACCTGGAAATGGTGCCCGTGCAGATGCATCGGATGAGACATCATCGACATGTTCATTATGGCGATCTCGACGCGTTCTCCGGGCTTCGCAAGAACGGCATCGCCAGCCATAGCCCAGGTGTAGCCCTGCATGTTGCCCATCAGATGGACCATGTAGTTCCGGTCTGCGTCCCTCGCCGCAAGCGGACGTGCTGCAACAAGGGAGCGTTCCAACGCAAGATCGAGTACGGGTCCAGCGGCCTCTGCGGATACCGCATGGCGCTTCACCTCCGCGCCGATAGTTGCCAGAATGATGCCGGTCCTCTCGGGAGCACCTTCGCGGAGCGCCAGCACCGGGAACGCTCCGCCTTCTTTCGGGATCTCCAGGCGGATATCCGCCCGCTGCCCCATGGCCAGCGGGAACTGAGTGCCTGCGACAGGCTTAATCAGCTGGCCATCGACGGCGATCAGGGTTGCGGAGAGACCGCCCGTATCGATGGTAAAGCCAGTGGCCGTCGCGCCATTGATGATGCGCAGCCGAACACGGCCGCCCTTCTCAACTTTGACTACTTCCGGATCGTCCAGCGTCCGGTCGTTGGCAAGATAGGCATCATAGGCGATGTCATTGAGGTCCATCCCTCCCATCATGCCGCCCCCTGACATCATCTTGCTCATGTCCATCTTGTTCATGCCCATGTTGCCCATGTTCATGTGGCTCATGTCGTGGTTCATACCGCCGTGGGCAGGCTTGTTGCCCTTCAGATTGGCGAGCAATTCCTCTGCGGGCGTAAATGAGAAGTCGTGCAGCAAGATCAACACTTCCTGTTCGTCCGCAGCGCGATCTTCTGCGGTACGGACGATGAGCGGCGCTGCCAAGAGATTCTGCTCCTGGAGCGTGTGTGCGTGCATCCAGTGTGTGCCGCCATCCCCCACGGGGAAGCGATAGGCCCGCGCCTCACCTGCCTTGAGAAGCGGCATCGGCAAGTCAGGTACCCCATCGAACTCATTGGGAGGCGTCAGGCCATGCCAATGGATCATGGTGGGTTCAGTGAGACTGTTTTGGAGGGATACATCGAAGATGTCCCCGGCATTGAAGGTAAGACCCTGCTTCCCATCGGGGCCAATCAGCCCGTACACGGTGGCCGATTTGCCATTGATGTCGAGGGTGCGGGTGGAAATCGTCAGTTTGCGCGTCTCGGTAGCCAAAACGCGTGACGACAGACTGGGGAGAATGCCGCCAAGTGCCAAGGCACAGGCCGAGCCCGTGAGGAGTGATCTGCGGTTCATGGTGTATATCTCAAAGTGCGCGGTCCGAGCCGGACTTTGCGCGTGCAACTGAAGAATGGATGGAATCGATGTTCAGGCCGCGTGGCGCGGCGGTTCTTCAAGCGGCAAGAGATGCTGCCCGTGCGGGGCACGGGTGGGGAGAACGACAAAAGCCAGGTCTGGCGCCGTCCACGGCATCGTTACAGACACTCCGGCAGCAAAAAATGCTGTGCACGCCGCCGAAGTGCATTTGCCAGCCATATTACAAGGCAGCTGTTGCTTCTGATGATGATCGCTGCAGTCCGCTCCGGCATGCGGGGATTGCCCCATCATCTCCTGAGACGACATTCCGTGGTCACAGCTGGACGCAGACGCCATGGCGAATTCACTGCTGATCGGCATCAAGCCGAACACCAAAACCACCAACGAGATCAGGAGCATCCGAAGCATATGAGGCTACATAGCATGCCCAATAAGGAGAATCTTTGACATCGGTCAAACCGACGAAATCGCAAGGTAGACCTTATATTTCAAATACTTGACAGAGCTTTGATAGCGATTTTCACTCCACGCGGCGACCGCGCGCATAGCGATATTCGTGAACCGTAAGCGCGAGCACCACGACGTCGAGCATCGTCACCGCGATGAGCGCCCAACTCATACCGAACGAGAGTCGATACAGCTGATAAGCGATGAAACCGACCAGAACCGCCATGAAAGCCGGGTATGCCCACAATTTGTCCAGTAACACCCCACTAACCATTACCAATTTGAGCAATCCATGGCTCAATAGGTAGTAGGCGGCGAAGGACTGGGTTGAAGGGCTAAAGGTCATGGCAAAGCCCCGTATGGCACCAGCTATGACGTCTTGGGGGTCTTCGAGCAGTTCAGTGGATGTCACGGCCTGGGCCAACTCCACGATCAGTGCATGGCTCACGAAGAGCAGCGCCAGTCCCGCCACGATCTCGACGAAGCTGTGAGCTGCTTTGAGCCACAAGCTGACCCGGAAGAGATCACGGATGGTTCTTTCAGTGACGATCATCGGTTCGAAGTGGCCGTGGTTCAAAGGATCCTTATCAGAAAATGATTCAAGCGCGAATCCGGCTTGTAGGCCATCCTGACACCGATGGCGGCAAGAGCGCCAATAAGCGCCCCACCAAGAACGTCGCTGGCGTAGTGGATGCCGATATACACCCGAGAAAACGCCACCAAGGCTGCTGCTACCAGCAGAAAAAGGCCTTGTGGGCGCAGGGAACACGACAACAAGAATGACACGGCTATCGCCACGGCAGCGGTCGCATGATCGGAGGGGAAAGACGGGTCAACGCTGGGAGCAATGTGCAAGTGCGTAACACCTGCGTCGTAGGGACGGACACGATCAAAAACCAGCAAGACAATCTGATTGATCCCCAGACCAAGCAGGAATGAGAATCCTGCAGAGACGAGCGTGTGACGGACTGCAGGCCTGTCGCCCCTTCGCCACCACTGCACTGCGACTAAGGCAACCAGGATTGGAATGCCGTAGGCTGAAACTGCAATGAGAAAGGTGTCGATCGCAGTGGACTTTCCAGCGATCTGGTTGATGGCTTGCGTTACAGAAACATCTAAAGAGTACATCACCATCATGAAAAGCTTGGTCTCTCAAAGATGCCAGTTCAATTCAATCATGCCTCGTATGGTGATGACTAGCCCAATGGTCATGACAATCCCCGCCGAAATGTACGGCAGTTTCTCGCCCCACTTGCTGAAGCCTGCCCATCTGGCTCTTGCCGCACTCGCGCCCCATGCCGCCGCAACTCCCACACCGACCATTGTCATGGCAAGCCCGATACTGAATGCCGCCACCATGCTGATGCCCAAGGTGAAGGCCTTCATCTGAAGGCAGATCAGCAGCACTGCTATAGCAGCAGGACACGGCAGCAGGCCGCCAGTAAAGCCAAACCACACGACTTCACCGCTTGTTACGTTCCTGTTGCCAGTGAAGCGATTGCGAACCTGGCGCGCGTGGGCCGCAGCATGTGCATCGAGGCCTTCCTCAGCCAACTCAGTGGCGTGAGAGTGCGTGTGGTCATCGTGATGATGGTGAGAATGATTGTGGTCATGATCATGGTCATGTTCCGCATCTTGTTCGATGCGCAGCATCCAAAAAATGCGGAACGCCAAACCAATGATGAGCAAGCCGGATATCAGCACGAGCCATGGCTCCGCCTTATCCAGAATGAGCTTGTTTCCGAGGTACAGTCCAAGGAGAGCAATTACCCACACCACAATCGTGTGGCCGACTGCGGCGGACACACCCAAGATTACTGCCTGTGCCGGTGTACCCCGTACAGCTATGATGAACGCGGCCATCATGGACTTAGAATGCCCTGGTTCGAGTGCATGGAGTGCACCAAGGACAACCGCAATGGGCAGGTATAGCCACGGGTTTGCGGCACCATTCTGAATCAAAGACGCGATATCAGGCATATATGATTGGCCTACTTAAGATAGCTACGCACGACATCGATTAGTTCTTCGGCCCCTTGACGCCGCTCGCGCTCGCTGGCTACCCCAAGAATATGCCCGTTGATATGATCTTCAATCAGCTCTGCCGTGAGACCGCCAACTGCGCCACGAACTGATGCAATCAGCTGGAGTACATCCGCGCACCCAAGCTCTGTCTCCAGGGCACGCTCGACCGCCTCAACTTGGCCCCGGATTCGACGAACACGGGCGAGCAATTTGGACTTATCTCGAAGGGTATGTGACATGATATCTCCAATAACATAGGGGGGTATATTATATTTCTCAAATGCGTCAAGCATCCCAGTTTGGGCATTGCCTTGGTGGGGAGAAATAAAGGGCCTGCCATCATATGGACACCGAAAATTAGAACCCCCAGCGCCAGCAACAGATATGGCTGCGGATATCGATTTTGACTCGGATCGTCGTTTGAATAAGTTCCCTGTTAGGGGCTTGCAATTGTCCCTCCAGGCGACATGCTGAACCATCGCGTCCCTCCACTTTAGCCATAGGACGCACCATGTCTGGCTCGACGACACTCGCAACAGATAAGCTCGCATGCTTGATTGGCGTACCTTCTGCACCCATCCTCGTTTATGTGCGTGACGACGATGACTACGCGGAATTGCACTTTCATGTCCCGGGCTCGATACGGAAATCCAATAAAGATTTGGAGCCTTGGATCAGGGTCTACAAGGCGGATAAGCAAACAGACAAGAACTCAATGACGATCGCGATCAATCGTAAGGTCTATGACGACTTCTTCCGTTACGACAGCGCCAAGCTAAGACTGATTGGCAAGCCTGCCCCCGGGTTAAATCCCCAACCCAAACTCGGGCCCTGGATAATCGACCTAAGGCGGACCGTGAAAGTGGCAGAGGCAATGCAGGAATGCTTCGATATTCAGGACACTTACGGCAACTAAACCCATGCATTTTCGACGACAACCGCACGTAGTTCAACCAGGACTCTTTCTTTTTGCGGAGAAAGTCAGGTGTGAAGACTGCAATGACCTCTTTGTGAGGCCCTGGTCAGATGCGGAAGGGAAGTTGCGATTGATTGATGATAGATAGAAATAGGCATCATCTGGAGGCGCTAATACAGCCCCTTTGAGGTTATTCTGACTTCAGACTTCGGAGCGGCACAGGTGATATCCTGAAGTCATTCATGTTCAAGTGAGTTACCTAGGGGGAGTGTTGCCCAGCTTGTAAGTTCGTGCCAATCTATGCGAACTAGGCTGAATTCAAGCGGATGTCGGTCAAAGATATCGATAGCCTCACTCTGCACGTGTATCTTCTTTTCCCTCGACGGGCGGTATCGAACTCCTGATCCCATTTGCGGTTTTCCTGCGGATTGCGCTCATGGCTCATGCACTGTTCAACTTTCGTCTCCATGCAGTCTTGGCATTTGCCGGCCTTTTCGGATCACAAACGGCAGTGGCTGATCCTTGCGCAGGAATTCAGGGAGATGCGCAGTATCTTAAGGACAGCATCGAGACCACTATCCGCGAAATTGACAGAGCGCTCTACTTTCAGCGTAGTGAAGCTTCTGAATCCCTACAGTTCCAGGTGCAGTGCGACAACCGGGAAGAAAAATCAGCAGCGTGTCGCGACTTGGGCATCAGTCTCGAAGTCTTGGTATACCTTCGCAAGGAAAAAGAGCAGGTCATTCGTGACCTGACACAGAAACTTTCCTATCACCGGCAAGAGTACCAAAGCACCAATCTCAAACTGTTCCGCTGTCGGCAGCAATATGGCAGTGCTGAAAGCCCTCCGGCGGTAAGGCTTTCAGATGATGATATGTTTCGGATCCGGCAGGAGAACAAGGAGCGAGAGAAATACTTCCAACCACCGAGCGTGGAACCTCCCCCCTATGATCCCGATATTGACCTGAGACAACCCAACAGCCTGGGTGATCCGTCTGTCCGTGGTCCCAAGCGCAGCCGAGAACCAGGAAAGGCGACCCGCCTCGTCCCTGGTAAGCCTGGGCTGCCGGAGGGTGGCCCTGACGATATGGCAGACTTACCCAACTTTGGCACTGACGAGTCGGCAGCTTTGCCTGGTTTTGACAAAGATGAGTTGGCGGGTTCGCAATTTCCCTCACCAGAAGACTGGACGCCGGAGCAACGAGAACGCTGGGGCAAGTTGCTAGAGGAGGAACAGGCCCGGATCGAGGCCCAGATGCCACCTCTGCCGAACTTTGGCACGGATGAGGCCAAGCACGACAAGCCCGCAGAACGCATCGTAACCTTGCCATCTGGATTTCCGTCGCCAGACGACTGGACGCCAGAGCAACGAGAACGCTGGGGCAAGTTGCTAGAGGAGGAACAGGCCCGGATCGAGGCCCAGATGCCACCTCTGCCGAACTTTGGCACGGATGAGGCCAAGCACGACAAACCACCGGAACGCATTGTGACGTTGCCTGGAGGGTTGCCGTCTCCCCAAAGCATGACACCAGAGCAACAAGAGCAATTGAGTGCTGCTCTCCAGCAGGAGTTACCTCAGCCATCTGTTGTGCCGCAAGAAGTTGCCCCTCCCGTAACGCCCGGACCCGGACTGCCCTACACGTGCAGCACAGATGCGGAAGGCAGCTTTCCATGTGATGTTGTGTCAACAGATTCTGAGGGCAATTTCGAAATTACGTCTCCGGGTAAGCCAAGCTATTCCTTTGCGTATATTGAGCCAAATGTGTTCAGTGTTTTCTGGGGTTCAACCAATCTCCCGGGCCTCTATAGGCGCACCGAGATTGGCGGGAAGGTTTGTTGGATAAACGATGCAACGCCATCATCGATCTGCATGCAATAGTCGCGGTCGATTTTCGTGGAGAGGAGACAGCCATGCTGGGTAAGCTGATTTCAAAGGCCTTTCTCGCGACACTCATGATTGGTCTCGGAATTGCGGTTTTGCCAAACCTTACCAAGGCGCAATCAGGCGGTGCCGGGCGCGCGCTATTGTACAATGCAGGTTCGGCTGCGGGCTCACAGTTCGACAAGGGAACAGTTTCGTGGTCACAGGTCGACGTCCAAGGCACTCCTGCTGCTGAGGCCACCGTGAGCTTCGATGAACTTGGTTGGCAGTCGGTGATAACGTTCTTCAGAATCACCAATTCCGAAGGTCTAGCTGAATACGTCGTTGAGGTTCGGTCAGTGCCTCCCGATGTAGATGTATCGATGAGGGAGCTGAGATCCTTTGTTTCGAGGTCGAGACTGGAGGAGCGCGCCAGACCTTTGATAGGAACCATCGTGCCGAAACCCGATGGCAGCTTCTGGGTTGTCTCACCCGACACGCGCGCTGAGGTCGTTTACAACATGAGCGTATTGCTCGGAGGCGTGTGGTTTGAGGTGGCGCTATCGAACAACAGAGGTGCGAAAGGAACTATTCTGTTCGAAAAAGGGCAAGAGGGTGAAAAGATCATTCGCGATGTGTTCGACGCCTGGATGGTCACACCAGCCGTTTCACCTGCAACCGATGTGCCAGCATCCCAAGGTGCTATGCTCGGGTGTTTCAGGGACCCCAATAACCCGTTCGATCTGGATGGGTACCTCGAACGAAGTGCGCAAAATACGCCCCAATCCTGCGTGCAGATTTGCCGTGATCGAGGCTTTGCTTTTGCTGGCGTCCAGTACGGCGAGAGCTGTCTCTGTGGAAGCCGGTATGGCCAATTTGGTGCCGCTGACAATTGCAACATGGCGTGCACCGGGGATACCAGCCAAATCTGCGGTGGCGTGAACGCAAACAGCGTTTATTCCACCGGACTTTAAGGGCAAAAGCAGTACGTGGAAAAGAACAGACATAAACAATGAGATCCGATGGGTCGGGAAACAGTTATTGTGCGACCTGGTGGACCGTGGAAGTCATTTTACAGCATTAATGTCCGAAAACTGGAATATGAACTCTGGCTGTGAGAGCTTTCCATCGAGGGTCAGGCTGCTCTCATAGAGACAGCCCTCCGCGTCGTCGCCGACAAAAGAACCCGAAAACTTGACCTGCTGCCCCTCCTTGAGCTGGCTGGCCTTGTCGAAAAGGGGCGTACCCGGCTGAATCATGGTGTGGTGCAATGTATCGGAGAGAGCGTTGCCCCACGTCTTCACATACACATTCGGTGCCAGCGTTAGCTCGATCACGCCCTTCCCATCTGAGTTGGACGTGATCGTGTAGACTTCCGCGATCCAGTTCGAGATCGCCAGCTGGGGCAACATGGCGCAGATTTCCTTCTCGCGCGTGGCGCGCGCACCACCTTTCTGCATGTCGTTAGCCGCTGCTCTGTTGGCGTCCTGAGCTTTCTTGACGATCTGGAGAAACCTGACCTGGTCTTCTGGAAGAGGAATGGCGGGCTGTGGGGCATTCGCCTGGGCGCTCGATTTCGAGGACGTGCTTGAACTCGATGTCGGTGAACCATTCTGGGTTCCCTTAATGACCTGAACGGCTATGCCCAAGAGAAAGAGACCACCGATAATCTTCACGGCCTTGTTCATCGCTTCGGTTTCCTTGTGAGTTGTTGCCTTGAGAAACACATGTTGCTGGAATTAATACATATTATAGTTGATAAACGAGCGTGCTGTAAACGCCGATCCTTGCCTGCATGGACATGCGGAAACTCGTGGGTCGGAACTTTGCCCGCCTTCGGAGAGACAAGGGCTTGACCCAAGAGGAGGTCGAGGCCCGGTCTGGATTCAGCCAGCAGTACCTGAGTGGACTGGAAAACGGCATGAGGAACCCCACCGTCGTCACGCTTTACGAGCTCGCCCAGGCCCTGGGGGTCGACTATCTCGATCTCCTAAAGCCGCCGGTGGCGACAAAGAAAGTTTCGAGATAGCCGACTGACCAGATGACCAGTTGGCTTCTTCTGTATCTCCGCCGGTGGGGTGCCCCGTTACTGCCCGGTCAGGCCTTTTTCCTGGGCGAGGCTGCGGCGGGTGCCTTTTCAAGGATCGTGTCCAGCTCGCCCGCTTTCACCGCCGAGATTAAAGTATCGATGACGCTGCCGAGCTTCTCGCGAGAGCCGACCGCGATGCCGGCCTTTCCCTTCTCGAATTCTAGGACGCGAAGGCCGTGGCGAACGGTCAGGACCGTCTGGCCCGCGTCGTCAGTCGTCCACCACGGCGTGACCCGCTTCTGGCTCTCTTGCAGGGTGCGCTGGCCGTCGACCTTACGCCAGCGACGCACCGTCCTCGCGTAGTTCGGGTCCGCGATAAGTGCCTTCTGGTCTTCCAGCCGCTCCAGAAGCTTGGCTCGCCGGGCCTGAACGGGCGACCGGCGAAGCTTGGTGACGGCGGTGAATGACAGGGTCTTTAAAGCGTTCATGCTGTTCCTCCTCTGAACATATAGCTTTATATTCCTATTTCCGCGAGGTGTACACCGTTTCGTCACATCTGCAGGTGGCGACCGATCCTTTGGTCCGGTCTTGCTTTCCGCTCGGTAACCGGTAACGAGGTAACCTTACCGCAAGCGCTTGAAAAACCTCGGACAGTTCGGAAGGCTGTTACCCAGGTTCCCGCCGTTACCGGTTCAGCTTGTATCGATCTTACCAGCTCAAGGTTGAGCGGGCGGATTTCTCGTGCTCCTCCGGCTCGTAAAGGATGCTTTCACTGACGGCAAACATCCGGATCTGCTTGACGACATCTTGGTCGCCCTGTCTTGTTTTGATCTTCACGGGCAGATTGCGGCGGCCCTTGTCGTGCACGAGAAAGCCGCGCCGCTTGAGCGCGTCGGCCACGAAATCCGGATCGCGACCTGCGCATGCTTCCTTCCAGGCATCAGGGAAGAAGCAATATCTGGGGGGTTCTTTCCTTACATTCTGCACGAAACCAAACCTGCCGGAATTTCCCCAGCTAAGGTCGGCTTCACCGAGTGCAGCCAGCGGCCGGCTGAACTTGGTTGGCCCATTTGTCGCGATGACGGAACGGATGCAGGCTACCGCATCTTCTTCTTCAAGTGACCCTGTCGTTCCCCGCTTCTGAAGCCAGTCGTCAAAGCACTTTTGCGCCGCCGCGTTGGATTCTCCGTTGTCCCACGGCAAGATGCGGAGCCTGATCGCGATCTCGCCTGCCGCCGCAACCAAAGCAAATCGCTGGGCGACACGGCTTACCTGACCGTCGACCGATCCCGGAAACGCCGTTTTGAAGAAAACATCCTGCAGTTCCTTCCGCTTCGGCCGTGATCGCCTCGACATCGGCTGCGACCCGCTGGACGAAAGCCTCCCATGCGTGACCGTAATGAGCCCGAGAAGCTGCCTTCAGATGCCGCGCTAACGCGCCAGAGTCGGGAAAGCCGTGAATCTTCTCGATCAGCGTTTCGGCATCTGCCGGAACTGCTGGTATGTCAACGAAACGCGTCTGCTGGCCCGCAACGGCGCGGTTATGCGCTCCTTCTTCAGAAACCTTGTCGGCGAGCGTGACCTCTCCCGTCGACAGCGCAATTGTCCGCCATTCCTTTGGCGGTCGCGCGTCACCGTACCGGTTCGCCCTGATCTTCCCTATGCCGTTTGCAAGCATATAGGCCGCATGACCGGCTTCGTGCGCTCTGATCTGCCCCATCTCGTCGAGGCAAAGGAGAGCGTCGCAATGCGCTTCCGCAATACCTTCAAGGCCGTTTGCAGTGGCCCGCCAAGGGCGAATGTAGCCGCCAGTACCGCCGCCGCCCCAGACTGATCCTGCCACCTCCAATGCCGTCGACTTGCCGATCGAGGAGGGGCCGACGAAGTGGAACCCGCCAGACTCCGCATTCAGGTGCTTTAGGAGTGGAGGTGCGAAGGCGGCGCTGAGGGCGAATGCTAGCCGGGAGTTTCCTGCCGCATACTTGGCGACCTGTTCCTTCCATTCCCCCAGCGTTCCCGACGTGTGACCGGCCCGGGAATGGGACACGTGAGGCATCACCATTCGCTCGCCCTTCAGCGATGCGCCCAACGTCTTCCCCGGGGTCACGAAGCAATTCCCCAGCCAACCCATGCGGTCGACCGTGGTGGCAGTATCGGGACCTGTAATGCGCGACAGGTAGTCCTTTAGAGCCTCCCGCTCGTCCCTGCCGGTGGCGATTTTCAACCCAGCACTCTGAAGGATCTTCCGGACCTCAGCTCCGTCGCCACCAAGCATTTCCTCACTCAGGTGAACTTCGGTCTCCTTGCCGTCGGGATCTGTCACCTGCACGAGCAGGCCCCAGTTCTTCCCCTCAGTGTCCCGCGTGCGGGCAACGAACTGAAGCGGCCCACAAATCCATTCCCATCGCCCATTTATGATGTCGCCACGCTGCCACGTGAGGATTTCTGCCTCGACCCCCTTGGGTGTCATCCTGAAGTGGACGTGCGTCGGGGGTTCTACCGGTAGCGGGTGTGGTGGCGTCTCAATGCAGTCGAACTCAACAATCGCCTGCCGCAATGTCTCGGCTTCCCAGCCATCGGCGGCCGCGTCAGCGAGATCCCATCCTTCTGGCGCCGATCCCCTCACCAGACGCTCTCCGCCATGCCATTCGCAGCGGGCGATTTTGTCCAGAGAAAGGAGCCTGACGGATGCTGCACCGGCTTCGAACGACAGCCGCACGACATCGTCAGCATAGGATTGGCCGTTTTTATCGAGATCAGGAGCGACGAGAACATTGCGGCCCTTCACCGACAACCAGTTTGACTTGCGTGCCATGTTCCAGCCGAACGGTGATGTCGTCGTGACCATGTCCGGGAAGAACCGCGCAGCAGCGTCTGCGGTCTTCTCGCCCTCGCACACGAGGATGGTCTTCTCCGGGTTCAGAACAATGTCCGGGAGCCGGTATAGCGGATAGGTCTCAAGGCCTTTCAAGCGCCATCTGGAGCCCTCCGGCGTCACGCACCATGAAAGCGGGAGGTAACTGGGAGTGCGCCTGCCATCTGCCTCGACATACTCGAACCGCAACATATAGCCAACGATCGCACCGGCTTCGTCACGGTACGCCCACGCGGCCAATGCTTTGCCGAGGGCGGGGTGGGAGAATTCAGGATCGGGCGCACTCTCAGGAACTGGAGAGACAACGCGAACTGGGACTTCTGGAGGCGGCTGTGGTGCCGAAAGGATTTCCTCTTCGGTGAGCGGGGAGCAGATATCAAGCAAGTTCGACCCCCAGCATTCGGGCCACTTCGCGAACGGCGATGTCGTCCGCAACACCCTCCAAAAAAGACAGCAGACTGATGACGTCGTCACCGGAATCGCCCGTCGTCCAGTCCCGCCAGCCGCCGGTAAGTAAATCGACCTTCAGCTGGCTCGCTGTTGTTCTGGGATTAGGCGCGACCCAGTGATGGCCACGCATTTCGCCGGACGGAAGCCAGCGCTTGGTGATCGCGGAGAGTTTCGCAATCGCCGCGTCGTTCACGGCGCGTCGCTTCTCAGGGGTAGGTGACTTAGCCACGTGTCCCTCCCTTGCGAGTCGCTCTTGTTACTGCTTCCTCGGAGGTGCAGCTGAACTTTGTGGTCGTCCTGCTCTTGATCCAATCATCGACGTCTGCGGGCTCATAGTAGGCTCGCCGACCGAATTTCAGATACGGAGGTCCGCCACCCTTAGAGGCCAAGGTATCCAGCGTCAGGTGAGAAAGCCTGATGCCAAACACCTTCTGGAGATAGGTCGGAACCTGCTTGCGTGTCATCAGACGGGTATGATTTTCGGTATTTTCACTCATTCCTGTTTCTCCATGTTGGAATGGGCAACAGGTGTGGAACGAGGCTCTAGGATGCCAGCAAAGTTGCTGGTGGAATTGGAGCAAAAGGCCACGACAATTCCACCGCCTGAAGATCTGGGAACAGGAGCCTTCTCTTCAGCTTGTCCAGCCTACTTCGGGTTTGATTAGGCTGGGTTCCGCGTGGTCAGCATTTGGTCAACAAACGGAATCTCCCCCGGGGAAATCGGGAGGATCAAGGAAAAAGGCTTTTGAAAACATTGAAGTGGATGGTGGAGCCAGGCGGAATCGAACCGCCGACCTCTTGCATGCCATGCAAGCGCTCTCCCAACTGAGCTATGACCCCTTATCCGGTGGGTGGCGGTTTTTTGCGGGGCTTGGGACCCCGCCGCCGTGATCAGGCCACCCGGAGGTGACCGATGCGGGCCTTGCCATAGTTGGCCTTCGCCCGCTGATCAAGCAAAACTTTCATATCGGCGAAAGCGGAGGAACCGTTACGATTCTTCTTCGTCTTCCTTGCCGCCGCCCTCGATGAGGCCGTCCATGTTGCCGCCTTCTTCTTCCTCTTCCACGAGGAAGGTATCGTCCTCTTCGGCATCGTCCTCGCTGGCTTCCTCGCCCAGGTCGACATCCTCGATCCCTGCGGTTTCGTCGTCGTCCTTGTTGTCTTCCTCGACTTCCTCGAGGCTGACCAGTTCGACATCCGCGGTTTCGGTGTCGTCGGCCTCGACCTTTTCACGGGGCTTCGGAATGGGCGCAGCAGCGGCGCTGGGGAAATCGCCCTTCGAGGGCAGGATGGCCTGGGCAATGAAGGACGTGCCGCACTTCGGGCAGGTGATGGGCTCCTTCAGGAGATCATAGAATCGCGCAGCGCAGGAGGGGCATGTGCGTTTGGTGCCAAGTTCGGCGTTGACCACGTAGGTGTCCTCTTCAGATCGGAATATGAGGGAAATCGGCGCGCCTCATGCCACGGGTGGCGGCAATTGTCAAAAGCCGGATGGGCGGGCCGGTTGACCCGGCGGACGGGCCGCAGGCGAAGGCGTGACAGGGGGCGGCGGGGCGTGTAGGACACGGCGCGCATTCTCCACTCAGGCCCCGTTCCCAGGCACAGCAAATCCCCATGTCCCACGCCGCCGCCCCGCTTCCCCTCCTGTCGCGCAAGTCGCAAGGCCTCAAAGGCCGGGTGCGCGTGCCGGGTGACAAGTCCATGTCCCACCGGTCGCTCATGTTCGGTGCCGTGGCCCGCGGCGAGACGGTGATCTCCGGCCTGCTCGAAGCCGAGGATGTGATCAACACGGCGAAGGCCATGCAGGCCCTGGGCGCCACCGCCACCCGTGACGGCAAGGGCGTGTGGCATGTGACCGGGGTCGGCATCGGCGGTCTCCGGTCTCCCGCCGGTGAACTGGATTTTGGAAATTCCGGCACGGGTGTCCGCCTCGCCATGGGCCTCATGGCCTCGACGCCGCTCACCGCACGCTGCGTCGGCGATGCCTCGCTGTCGAAGCGCCCCATGGGCCGCGTGACGAAGCCGCTCGCCCAATTCGGCACGCGCTTCGAGACGAGCGAAGGCGACCGACTGCCCCTCACCATTCACGGCGCGGGCGAGGCAAAGCCCGTTACCTACACGTTGCCCGTCGCATCGGCGCAGGTGAAGTCCGCCGTGCTGCTGGCCGGATTGAACACGCCCGGCATTACCACGGTGATCGAACCGGTGCCGACCCGCGACCACACCGAGCGCATGCTCTCCTCCTTCGGTGCGAAGATTGCCGTGACCGAAAAGGACGGCGTACGCCACATCACCCTCGAAGGACGCCATGAACTGAAGGCGCAGGTGCTGGACATTCCGGGCGATCCGTCGTCTGCCGCCTTCCCCATGGTGGCGGCGCTCATCACGCCGGGATCCGAGATCGTGATCGAGAACATCATGCTCAACCCCACGCGCACCGGCCTGTTCGTGACGCTCGAAGAAATGGGCGCCGACATCACTTACGAGAACCGCCGCAGTGCTGGCGGCGAGGACGTGGCCGACATCCGTGTGAAATCCTCGAACCTCAAGGCCGTGCGGGTGCCGCCTGAACGCGCCCCTTCCATGATCGACGAATATCCCGTTCTCTCGGTGGCTGCGTCCTTCGCGGAAGGAACGACGCGCATGGAAGGCCTGGAGGAATTGCGCGTGAAGGAAAGTGACCGTCTCGCCGCCGTGGAAGCAGGGCTTCAGGCGAACGGCGTCATGACCCATTCCGGCCGCGACTGGCTGGAGGTGCATGGCGGTGGTGCACCGGGCGGTGGCACGGTGGTGACGCACATGGATCATCGCATCGCCATGTCCTTCCTGGTGATGGGTCTTGCGTCGCGCATTCATACCAGCGTCGATGACTCCCGTTTCATTGCCACGAGTTTCCCCGGCTTCACCGAATTGGTGAACGGCATGGGCGGCAGGATCGAAGCGAAATGATCATCGCGGTGGATGGTCCTTCGGCGGCCGGCAAGGGCACGCTGGCGCGCGGCCTGGCCAAGGCGCTGGGCTATCATTTTCTGGATACGGGTTCGCTCTACCGCGCTGTCGGGCTGATGATGCTGCGTCATGACAAGGCACTGGATGATGCCGGGGCTGCGGCACAGTTTGCGGCAGCACTTGATCTGCCGTCGATCCGCGATGGCGAGCTGCGCAACGAGGATGTTGCCCATGCGGCGTCGCGCATTTCGGTTTATCCCAAGGTGCGCGCCAACCTGCTGCAGTTCCAGCGCGACTTCGCGCGCAAGGCGCCGGGAGCGGTGCTGGATGGCCGCGACATCGGCACGGTTGTCTGCCCGGATGCCGACCTGAAGTTCTTTGTGACGGCAGCCACCGATGTGCGCGCCCGGCGCCGCTTCGACGAGTTGAAGGGGCAGGGCCAGGATGTGGCCTACGAAGCCGTTTTCGAAGATGTCATGGCCCGCGACGAACGCGACGCCACCCGCACCACCGCCCCCACCGCCATGGCCGACGACGCCATCATGATCGATACCTCGGAATTGACGGCAGACGAAGTGCTGAAAGCCGTGCTCGACGTGGTCCGCGAACACGCCAAGGGCTGAGGTGCCGCGAAAGCGGGCCTCGATCCATGCGCCTGTCGCCGGCACCCGAAGCGGGAGTCCGGATCGCGCGCGACATCGCGCCGGTGACGCGATCAAGGGGCGATGGTCAAGGCGGCATGGGTGTGAGGGGAGAAAATGGAGGGACTGTTTCTGTCCCGGCTTCCCGCCAGCATGCTTGAGGAGATGGAGAGAGGGGTATTCGGCGTGAAGCCGTTTCGAGAAACGCAGCGGTTTTGGCCCGCAAGGCCCGCACTCGCCAATCCACACAGCCAGGGCACTTACGGACTGAGCCCGGCCCCGTTGCGTGCGCCTCCGGAGAGACACACGGGGTGTGGGTGAACTGCGGTAAACCGCGCTTGGACCTTAGTGTCCAAGGGGCGGACCTCCGGCTCCCGGGAGAGATGGATGCTTCGTCCATCCCGCGCGGGCGCTGCTCACGGGTGAGGCAGTGCAGATAAGCTCGCGACACTGATCCCTCCTTGCCAGACCCATCGCAAGCCATAAATCACAAGATAGGATTAAAGTCAAGCAATCTGCTTTGGTCCCGCCCAGTGGCAGAAAACGCCGCAATGTTCCCAACACCCCGTGTGGTCCAAGCATGTGGGCCATACGTCTTTGAGCGAGGGGTATCGAGGCGGAGCTTCTGGCACAAACTCATCCTCCACATGCGTGAGGGATGACGGATCATCGCACGTGGCGTTCGGGGCCGGCGGGCGGGCGCGCTTCGGGCTTGCCCCGGCCCCTCCCTTCCCCTATATGCCCGCCATCCCGAGGCCGGAGAAATCCGGGTATTCACCGGGGTGCCGGGCCCAGGGCCTTTCACCCCAGCTTGTTCCGGACAGGTGTGTTGCGTGTGCCTCGATCATGCAGCCCGCTCCCGGAATGCCCCTAACCCAGACCTGCCGGCTTTTTCCGCGCCACAATGAGCGCCCCGCCCGCAGGTGAAGCATCTCCTGACAATCCGAATTTTTGGGCCTGCTTCGAAGGATACCGACCTATGGCGAAATCCGCCGTTTCCATGAACCCCACCCGCGACGACTTCATGTCTCTCCTTGAAGAGAGCTATGCCGACCGCCCCGTTTCCGAAGGCCAGGTCGTCAAGGGCCGTGTTCTCGGCATTGAAAAGGACAACGTCATCATCGACGTCGGCCTGAAGACTGAAGGCCGCGTGGCCCTCAAGGAATTCTCCCAGCCCGGCAAGGAAGTCGTCCTGAAGCCCGGCGACACCGTTGAAGTCTATCTCGAGCGCATCGAAAACGCCCTCGGCGAAGCTGTCCTGTCACGTGACAAGGCCCGCCGCGAAGAGGCCTGGACGCGCCTTGAGGAAATGTCAACCAAGGGCGAACGCGTCGATGGCGTGATCTTCGGCCGCGTCAAGGGCGGCTTCACCGTCGACCTCGGCGGCGCCGTGGCCTTCCTGCCCGGTTCGCAGGTGGACGTACGCCCGATCCGCGACGTGGGTCCGCTCATGCACGTCTCGCAGCCCTTCCAGATCCTCAAGATGGATCGCCGCCGTGGCAACATCGTCGTCTCGCGCCGCGCCATCATGGAAGAGACCCGCGCCGAGCAGCGCTCCGAACTTGTCCAGAACCTCGCCGAAGGCCAGGTGGTGGATGGCGTGGTCAAGAACATCACCGACTACGGTGCATTCGTGGACCTGGGCGGCATCGACGGCCTGCTCCATGTCACCGACATCGCCTGGAAGCGCGTGAACCATCCTTCGGATGTCCTCTCCGTCGGCCAGACCGTGAAGGTGCAGATCGTCCGCATCAACCCCGAGACGCAGCGCATCTCGCTGGGCATGAAGCAGCTCGACAAGGATCCGTGGGATATCGTCATCGAACGCTACCCTGTCGGCACCAAGGTCAAGGGCAAGGTCACGAACATCACCGACTACGGTGCATTCGTTGAACTGGAAGACGGCATCGAAGGCCTCGTCCATGTGTCCGAAATGTCCTGGACCAAGAAGAACGTGCACCCCGGCAAGATTCTCTCCACGTCGGAAGAAGTCGATGTGCAGGTGCTCGAGATCGACGCTGCCAAGCGCCGTATCTCGCTTGGCCTCAAGCAGGTCCAGCAGAACCCGTGGGAAAGCTTCAACGCCCGCCATCCGAAGGGATCGGTTGTGGAAGGCGAAGTGAAGAACATGACCGAGTTCGGCCTCTTCGTCGGCCTCGATGGCGACGTGGACGGCATGGTCCATCTCTCCGACCTCGACTGGAAGCGGTCGGGCGAAGAAGCCATCAAGGACTACAAGAAGGGCGACAAGATCCAGGCCGTCGTTCTCGACGTCGACAAGGAAAAGGAACGCATCTCGCTGGGCATCAAGCAGCTCGGCGGCGATCCCATCAAGTCGGCCGGCACCATGAAGAAGGGTGACAAGGTCACCTGCGAAGTGCTGAAGGTGGAAGATGGTGGTCTTGAAGTGAAGATCGCCGGAACCGACCTCACGGCTTACGCAAAGCGCGCCGACCTCGCCCGCGACCGTGGCGAACAGCGCCCCGAGCGTTTTGCCGTCGGCGAAAAGTTCGACGCTCTCATCACCGTGTTCGACACCAAGGCCCGCAAGGTCAACGTCTCGATCAAGGCGCTGGAAATCAGCGACGAGCGCGAGGCCGTGGCACAGTATGGCTCGTCCGACTCGGGCGCCTCGCTTGGCGACATTCTCCAGGCCGCCCTCAAGCGCAAGGACGAAGAGAAGGAATAACTCTTTCTTTCTGAAACACTTTACGGAAGGCCGGACGCACGCGTCCGGCCTTTTTCTGTTTGGGGTGTCAATTTGCCGGGCCTGCCAGTATCCTCCGCGCCATGACAGCTTCCGACATCGATCACATCATCAATCACCTCAGCCTGAAGAAGAGCCGCCGCCGCTGGCGCTGGCTGGCGGTCATCCTCGGCCTCGTTGCGCTCTTTGCCATCTTCGCCAGCCTGGGTGGCGACGGCACGCCCGCGAAGGACCACATCGCCAGGCTCCGCATCGACGGCCTCATCACCGGCGACCAGCAGAGCCTCGACCTGCTGCGTGACGTCGCCAAGGACGACCACGCCAAGGCCGTGATCCTCAGGATCGACAGCCCGGGCGGCACCACGGCGGGCTCGGAGGCGCTCTATGAGGAAATCCGCAAGGTCTCCGAAAAGAAACCGGTCGTGGCAGTCATGGATACCGTGGCAGCCTCGGGCGGCTATATCGCGGCCCTTGCCACCGATCATGTGGTGGCGCGCGGCAACACCATCACCGGTTCGATCGGCGTCATCTTCTCTTTCCCGGAAGTCTCGCGCCTCCTCAACACCGTCGGCATCACCATGGAGGAGATCAAGTCGGGCGAACTGAAAGCCGAGCCCAGCCCCTACAAGCCGGTGTCGGAAAAGGCCCGCGCCCATGCCATGGAGATGGTCCAGGATGGCTTCCAGTGGTTCAAGGGACTTGTGGCCGAACGCCGCAAGCTCGCCGCCGCCAAGGTGGACCAGTTGTCCGATGGCCGCGTCTTCACCGGCCGCCAGGCCAGGGCGGAGGGCCTGATCGACGAACTGGGCGGCGAGGATGTCGCGGTGAAATGGCTGCAGGCCGAAAGAAAACTTCCCGAAACCCTCGAAGTGCTGGACTGGAAGCCGCCGAAACCCTTCGCCCAACGCGTTTTGGGGGCCAGCATCGGCCACTCCCTGCTGGAAGCCCTGGGTCTTGGCAGCCTGAGCGACGTTGCCGCGCGCGCCAAGCTTGACGGGATGCTTGTGCTTTGGCACCCTGCACAGTGAAAATCTTGCGCCGTTCCAGCAGGTTGAGGCCACCATGATCAAGTCCGAGCTCGTCCAGAAGATCGCCGACAAGAACCCGCACCTCTACCACCGGGACGTGGAGCGCATCGTCAACCGCATCCTCGATGAAATCATCGCCGCCATGCGTGACGGCTCGCGCGTCGAACTGCGCGGCTTTGGCGCCTTCTCCGTGAAGTCGCGCGAGGGCCGCCTCGGCCGCAACCCGCGCACCGGTGAATCCGTCGATGTCATTCCAAAGCGCGTGCCCTTCTTCAAGACGGGCAAGGAACTGCGCGTGCGGATGAATTCGAAGTCTGAATAAAGGGACTGTCCTTGCGCCGTTTCTTCCGCTGGCTGGTGGGCTTGCCCGTCGCCGTCCTCGTGATCGCCTTCGCGGTGGCCAACCGCCGCTGGGTGACGCTGTCGCTTGATCCCTTCTCCCAGGATGCGCCCTTCGCGGCGATCGACATGCCGCTGTGGCTGTTGCTCTTCATCGGCGGTTTCATCGGCCTGCTGGTGGGCTGGTTCGGGTCCTGGCTGGCCCAGGGCAAGTGGCGCAAGGCGGCGCGCGACTCGCGCAGCGAAGTGGCCCAGCTCCAGCAGGAACTCGCCGACGTCCGCCGCAACGACCCGCGCGAGCAGCCGCGCGATGTGACCGTATTCCCCGGGGGACTGATGTGAAATGGCTTGATGCCGACGCCGTGGCCCGGTTCGCGCCGCACCGCGACCTGGTCGAGGCCCTGCGCGAGGGTTTTCGTGCGGCCATTGAAACGCCCGTGCGCCACCACCACGAAACGGGCAAGGCCACCCTGCTGCTGATGCCCGCATGGTCGAAGGACTGGACCGGACTCAAGACGGTGACGGTGAAGCCCGACAACGTGGAGAAGGGTATTCCTTCGATCCAGGGCACCTATCTCCTGATCGACAACGCCACCGGTGCACCCGTCGCCCTCATGGATGGCGGCGAGATCACCAGGCGGCGCACCTCCGCGGCCTCGGCCCTGGCAGCCGACTACCTCGCCCGCAGGGATGCCTCCGTGCTGACCCTCTTCGGTGCGGGCGCACTGGCACCCCATTTCGCCCAGGCCCACGCCGCGGTGCGGCCGATCAAGACGGTACGGATCGTCAACCGCAACGCGGAGAAGGCCGCTGCCGTCGCAACCGAACTGAAGGCATTGGGCTTCGATGCCGCGCCCGCCAGCGCCGAAGACGCGGTACGCGAGGCCGACATCGTCACCTGCATCACCAATGCAACCTCTTCCCTGTTCAAGGGCGAATGGCTGAAGCCCGGCGCCCATGTCGATCTCGTCGGTGCCTACCGCCCGACGATGCGCGAGGCCGATGCGGAGGCCGTGCGCCGCGCCCGCGTCTACGTCGATACCTATGAAGGGGCCCGCGCCGAGGCGGGCGATCTGCTGCAGGCGGAAGCCGAAGGCGCCTTCTCTTTTGACCAGATCAAGGGCGACCTGGCCCAGCTCTGCAAGGGCGAGGTGCAGGGCCGGACTTCGGAGAGCGACGTCACCCTGTTCAAGTCTTCCGGCACAGCCCTCGAAGACCTCGCCGCCGCCGTGATGGTGCATTTGCGCTCTGGGCGTTGAGGCGTTAGAGCAGGGCCAGTCCTCACTCATCAGCCGTCGGGGTGACGGTTGAAAATCCGGGAGCTGTTGCCGACGTGACCATGCCCAACCCCATCTGTGTCGCCATCGACACGCCTGATCTCTCCCGTGCCCTTTCACTGGTGAAGGCGCTGCGCAGCCATGTGGGGCATGTGAAGATCGGCATGGAGTTCTTCTACGCCAACGGGGCGGCTGGTTACGCCGCCGTGGCGGAGGCGGGCATTCCGGTGTTCCTCGATCTCAAGCTGCACGACATTCCCAACACGGTCGAGCAGGGCCTGCGCTCGCTCATGAAACTGGCGCCCGCTCCCGCCATCATCAACGTCCACGCCACCGGGGGCCTCGACATGATGAAGGCGGCGCGCACGGCGGTGACGGGCGCAACGAAGCTGATCGCCGTCACCGTCCTCACCAGCCTCTCCAACGACAACATCTGGGCCGCAGGCTTTGATCCCGCGCGAGACACGGCGGAACAAGCGCTCACGCTTGCGCGCCTCACCCAGGCGGCGGGGCTCGATGGCATTGTCTGTTCGCCGCATGATCTCGCAGGCGTGCGCAAGGCCCTGCCGCGCGCGTTCCTCACCGTCGTGCCGGGCATTCGCCCCGCTGACACGGCGGCGAACGACCAGAAGCGCATCGCCACACCCTCCGCCGCCGTCGCCGCAGGGGCCGACATCCTGGTCATTGGCCGCGCCATCACGGCTGCCGCCGACCCGGCAGGCGCTGCGCAGGCCATCCTTGCCGGGCTCACATGACAACCCTCGTCAAGATCTGCGGACTCTCCACGCCGGAGACGCTGCAGGCGGCGCTGGAGGCGAGGGCTGATTTCGTCGGCTTCGTGTTCTTTCCGAAGTCGCCGCGCAACGTGTTGCTGCGCCAGGCGGCAAGCCTCGCCGCACAGGCCCGTGGCCGCGCCCGCGTGGTGACGCTGGTTGTCGATGCCGAGGACGCTCTTCTCACGGATATTGCGGAAGCGGTGAAGCCAGACCTGATCCAGGCCCATGGCAGCGAGACGCCGGAGCGTTTGGCGCGCATCCGCCTTCTCACTGGAATCCCCGCCTACAAGGCCTTGCGGGTGCGAAACGTGGCCGACGTGGCCAAGGCGGCGGACTACGCGTCGTCACCCTTCATCCTCTACGATGCCATGCCACCGGAAGGGGCGGTGCTGCCCGGCGGCAACGGGCTGGCCTTCGACTGGACCATCCTGAAGGACGCCGCCCGGCCCTTCATGCTGGCGGGCGGACTGACACCGGAAAACGTTGATGAGGCCATCGCCACGACCGGTGCTGCCATGGTCGATGTCTCGTCGGGCGTGGAATCCGCGCCCGGAATCAAGGACATCACCCGCATCCGGAAATTCATTGAGGCCGCCAAGGCCTCGGGCTAGAGCATCTCCATGACCCAGGCAGCATCTCCCAATTCCTTCCGCACCGGCCCTGATGAGCGCGGCCTTTTCGGCATCTATGGCGGACGTTTTGTCGCCGAAACCCTGATGCCGCTCATCCTTGAACTGGAACAGGCCTACAGGGACGCCAAGGCGGACCCATCCTTCCAGGCGGAACTGGATGGCTTCCTCACCCATTTCGTTGGAAGGCCGTCGCCGCTCTATTTCGCCGAACGCCTGACCGAACATCTCGGTGGCGCAAAGATCTACTTCAAGCGTGAGGACCTCAATCACACCGGCGCCCACAAGATCAACAACGTGCTGGGCCAGATCATGCTGGCGCGGCGCATGGGCAAGACCCGCATCATCGCCGAAACGGGGGCGGGCCAGCATGGTGTCGCCACCGCAACGGCCTGCGCCCGCTTCGGCCTCAAGTGCATCGTCTACATGGGCGAGGTCGATATTGCCCGGCAGATGCCCAACGTCTTCCGCATGAAACTGCTGGGCGCCGAAGTGGTGCCGGCGAAATCCGGCTCGCGCACCTTGAAGGATGCGCTGAACGAAGCGTTGCGCGACTGGGTCGCCAATGTGGAGGATACCTTCTACTGCATCGGCACGGTGGCAGGGCCCCATCCCTATCCGGAGATGGTGCGCGATTTCCAGTGTGTGATCGGTGACGAGACGAAGAAGCAGATGCTGCACCAGGAAGGCCGCCTGCCGGACTCGCTGGTGGCGGCAATCGGCGGCGGCTCCAACGCCATGGGCCTGTTCCATCCCTTCCTCGACGACAAGGACGTCGCGATCTTCGGCGTCGAAGCGGCGGGCCTCGGACTTGAAACAAAGACGAAGCATGCAGCCTCCATCACCGGCGGAAAGCCCGGCGTGCTGCACGGCAACCGCACCTACCTGCTCATGGACGACGACGGCCAGATCATCGAAGGCCATTCCGTCTCGGCGGGGCTCGACTATCCCGGCATCGGACCGGAGCATGCCTGGCTCAACGACATCGGCCGCGTGCAATATGTTTCCGCCACCGACAAGGAAGCGCTCGATGCCTTCCAGCTCTGTTCGAAACTCGAAGGCATCATTCCCGCCCTCGAACCTTCGCACGCCATTGCGCATGCCATGAAGATGGCGCCCAAGCTGCCCAGGGACCACCTGATGGTGATCAACATGTCGGGCCGTGGCGACAAGGACATCTTCACCGTGGCCGACATTCTCGGAGTGAAGCTGTGACCACCCGCATCGACTCCAAGTTTGCCGAACTCAGGAAGGAAGGCCGCGCGGCCCTCGTCACCTTCATCACGGCGGGCGATCCCGACTACAAGACCTCGCTCAAGATCATTGCCGGATTGCCTGCTGCCGGTGCCGACGTGATCGAGTTCGGCATGCCCTTCACCGATCCCATGGCTGATGGCCCGGCGATCCAGGCAGGTGGCCTGCGCGCCCTCAAGGCGGGCGCCACCATGAAGAAGACGCTGTCGCTGGTGAAGGACTTCCGCAAGAAGGATGACACCACGCCCGTCGTTCTCATGGGGTACTACAATCCGATCTACGTCTACGGCGTCCAGCAATTCCTTGCCGATGCCAAGGCGGCGGGAGCTGACGGCCTCATCGTGGTTGACCTGCCGCCCGAGGAGGATGACGAGTTGTGCCTGCCCGCCATGGAGTCGGGCCTCAACTTCATCCGCCTCACGACACCGACGACCGACGATGCCCGCGCCCCCGCGGTGTTCAAGAACACCAGCGGTTTCGTCTATTATGTGTCCGTGCTCGGCATCACCGGCACCAAGGCACCGGACTTGAAGAACGTGAAGGCCAACGTGAAGCGCCTGAAGAAGCATACGAAGCTCCCGATCTGCGTCGGCTTCGGCGTGAAGACGGCGGAGCAGGCGCGCACCATTGCCGAAACCGCCGATGGTGTCGTGGTCGGCTCGGCGCTGGTCTCGGCTGTGGCGAATTCGCTGACCCCCAAGGGCAAGGCCACGCCCCAGACAGCACAAGCCGTGCACAAGCTGGTGAAGAAGATCGCCAAGGGAGTGAGGAACTGACCCCATGAACTGGATCAAGAATTTCGTCCGCCCGAAAATCCGTTCGCTGCTCGGCCAGAAGCGCGACACGCCGGAGAACATGTGGATCAAGGACCCCGAGTCCGGCCAGATGGTGTTCTACCGCGACCTGGAAGCCAACCAGTTCGTCTTTCCCGGTTCCAACCACCATCACCGCATGCCCGCCGATGCCCGCATGCAATCCGTCTTCGACGGTGGCGAGTGGGAAAAGATCGCTTTTCCGCAGGTGAGCGTGGACCCGCTCAAATTCCGCGACGAGCGCAAGTATGCCGACCGCCTGAAGGAAGCCAAGAGCAAGACGGAAGCCGACGATTCCGTGCGCGCGGGCTTCGGCAAGGTTGATGGCCTCGACATGGTCGTGATGGTGCAGGACATGAGCTTCATCGGCGGCTCTCTGGGCATGGCTGCGGGCGAGGCGATCATCGCCGCCATGCGCCACGCCGTGCAGAAGAAATGCCCGTGCGTGATCTTCGTGGCCTCTGGTGGCGCACGCATGCAGGAGGGTATCCTCTCGCTCATGCAGTTGCCGCGCACGACCATTGCCGTGCAGGAAATGCGCGCCGCCAAACTCCCCTACATCGTGGTGCTGACCAACCCGACGACGGGCGGCGTCACCGCCTCCTATGCCATGCTGGGCGACGTGCATCTGGCCGAACCCAATGCACTCATCGGTTTTGCCGGACAGCGGGTGATCGAGCAGACCATCCGCGAGAAGCTGCCGGAAGGCTTCCAGCGTTCGGAATATCTCCGCGATCACGGCATGGTGGATCTCGTCGTCCATCGCCATGAGATGAAGGCCACGATCGGACGGATCGCCCGCATTCTCATGAGGGCGCCGCAATCCATGACCTCCACCGCGCTCGTGCCGGCCTGATCCACCATGGCTGTCAGTGATGCGATCCTGACGCGGCTGCTGACGCTGCATCCGAAGATCATCGACCTGTCGCTCGACCGCATGGAGCGCATCCTCGCGCGCCTCGGCCATCCCGAGCGGAAGCTGCCGCCAGTGATCCACATCGCCGGCACCAACGGCAAGGGTTCGACCGTCGCCTTCTGCCGCGCCATGATCGAAGCGGCCGGATTGACCGCCCATTGCTACACCTCGCCCCATCTGGTGCGCTTTCACGAGCGCATCCGCCTGGGGAAAGACCTGATCGCGGAATCGGCGCTTTCGGCCCTGCTGGAAGAATGCGAGGCGGCCAATGGCGGCGCGCCCATCACCTTCTTCGAGATCACCACGGCCGCGGCGTTCCTCGCCTTCTCGCGCACCCCCGCCGACTATCTCATCCTTGAAGTGGGCCTTGGCGGCAGGCTCGACGCCACCAATGTGACCCCACGCCCGCGTGCCACCGCCATCACCTCGCTCGGTCTTGATCACCAGCAGTTTCTCGGCGAGACGATCGAACAGATTGCCCGCGAGAAGGCCGGCATCCTGAAACGCGGCGTGCCCGCCGTGATCGGCCGCATGCCGCCGGAAGCGCGCGCCGCCATTGAAGAGGTGGCGGAGAAGGCAGGCGCACCACTCGCCATCGCGGGGCAGGATTGGGATGTGTTCGAACAGCACGGCCGCCTCGTGTTCCAGGACGGGGACGGACTGCTCGACCTGCCGCTGCCTGCGCTGCGTGGTGGCCACCAGATCAACAACGCAGGAAATGCCATCGCCCTCATGCGCGCGCTCGAAGACAGCCGCATCGGCGAAGACGCCATCGCCCGCGGACTCGAAACCGCGCAGTGGCCGGCGCGCCTGCAACGCCTCAAGGGCGGTCATCTCTCGGCGCTGCTGCCGGGAGGGTCCGAACTCTGGCTGGATGGTGGACACAATGCCGATGCCGGCGTGGTGCTGGCCGATGCGCTGTCGGCCATGGCACGGAAGGACGGCAAGCCGCTCACCCTGGTCTGGGGCATGCTCAACACCAAGGATGCGAGCCAGTTCTTCCGTCCGCTCGCAGCACTCGCCAGCCGGGTGATCACCCTCACCATACCTGGTGAACCCAATGCCATTCCGGCGGATGACCTTGCAGCAACCGTGCGCAATCTTGGTGTTGCGGCAGAGGCGGCGACGGGGGTGGAAAACGCCGTGAGGCAGGCCGCTTCCGGTCCTGCCTCACGTATTCTCATCTGTGGTTCGCTCTACCTCGCAGGCCATGTGCTGGCGGCGGAAGAGGGAACGGAAATGTCGGCGGTGAGCGGCGTCGCCCGCCGCTGACCTGCCTCAGATCAGATCGACTGTTCGATCCAGCTCTGCAGCGCGCCCTTGGGTGCCGCACCGACCTTGGTGGAGGCGAGCTTGCCGCCCTTGAACACCATGAGCGTGGGAATGCCGCGCACGCCATACTTCGACGGGGTCTGCGGGTTTTCATCGATGTTGATCTTCACGATCTTGGCCTTGGGGCCGAGCGAGGCGGCGATTTCCTCAAGCGACGGGCCGATCATCTTGCAGGGCCCGCACCACTCCGCCCAGAAATCCACCACCACGGGCGTATCGGACTTGAGAACATCCGCATCGAAGGATGCGTCGGTGACTTTGTGGGTGGCCATGGAAGGGAACTCCGGTTGAAGGTGATGCGACAGAGGTAGTGATGACGGTGCGCCGGGTCAAGCCGCGCCGCCGGCGTGTTCCTGGCGCAGCTCCGCGAGGGCCTGGGCAAGTGCCGATTCTGCCAGTGTTTCCAGCCGCATGTCCTGCGTCCAGAGCAGGGCAGCCTTGACCGGCCGCCCCGGAAAGGCCGCCGCCAGCACAGCGGCATACTGCGCCATCTGCCGGATATGCGACTCACGCTGCATGTCGCCGGGGCGCCCTGTCTTGAAGTCGAGGAGCCACAGCGCATCATCGTCGATCCGCAGGCGGTCGAGGCGGCCTTGCACCGGCGGGAGACCCTCCAGCCTGCCGGCGATGGCGGCCTCGCTGCGGGCATCGCTGGCGAAATAGCCGGCCGTGTCGGCGCGGCTGAGAAGGCCATGCAAGGGTTCCGCCAGGGCAGCATCGAGCGATTGCCGTGCGAGGCGCGCCGCCACCGCCGCAGGGCTGTCGCCGCTTTTCATCTGGTCCAGCACGCGGTGGAGCGCCACGCCCCGCTGCGCTGCCGTGCGGTCGAACACCGTGCCGCCCCGTGCCGCCACGCGCGTGACGGACTCCCAGACTGGCTGGCGGCTGTCGGCTGGTGCGGGCGCCAGCGCCCAGGCCGGGAGCGGCAGACGCACGCCGGATGATCTGTCCGCTCCACCCTCCGCCACCACCGGCTCATCACCGATGCGCACGAGATCACCAGCGGGATGAAGGCCCGCGACGCCGCGCCGCTCCGGCTCTTCCGGCTTATTGTCCAAGCCCGCCTTCACGAGGGAATACCAGCAGTCATCATCCAGCTTGTTCTGCCCTTGCGCGCCGCCGATGTAGAGTTCGTCCCGCGCCCGCGTCATGGCGACATAGAGGAGGCGTTTGCGTTCGTCCTTGTTCTTGTCGCCCTCCACATCCTTCCACTGGCTGACGGCGGCGGGCTTGATGACCGTGGTCATGTCGAAGAACGGAATGAACCCGGCTGCGTTGCCGGGGAGCGGAACGGCGAGAAGGTTTGGCCCGCCGCGCGCGCCCGGCATGTCGGCGGCATCGGGCAGGATCACGATATTGGCCTCCAGCCCCTTTGCGCCGTGCACTGTCATGATCCGGACCTCGCCCGCGGGCCCTTCCAGTTCGCGCTTCACGTCTTCATCGCGCGCCCGGAACCAGTGCAGGAAGGCCGCAAGCGAGGTGCCGCTGTCACGCTCGAAGGAGAGCGCGGTGTCGAGCAGCATGTCCGTGGCGTCCTGTGCTTCAAAGCCGAGACGCGCCACGATGCGCTGGCGTGCACCAGTCAGCACATGGGTGATGAAGCCATGCGGTGATGCCGTTGCGGCGTGGGCGAGGCAGCTCTCCAGGAAGGCAACGGTTTCGCCATGCCGTCCGCTCGCCGTGAGTGCCTGCCAGAGGGTGCCCTTGCGGCCGGGAGCAAGAACGGTGAGGTCGTCGTCCGTGAGGGCCACGGGAACAAGCGGGCTCTTCAGCACTGAAGCGAGCGACAGGTCGTCTTCCGTGAGCAAACTGAACTGGATCAGCGCCATCACATCCATGACGGCGAGGTTCGCCTGCAGCTTCAGCCGGTCGGCCCCCGCGACGGGAATGCCCTGCCGCCGCAGTTCCGCCAGAAGCGCCTCGAACAGCACACCGCGCCTTTGCAGCAGGATGAGGATGTCTCCGGCTTCGACGGCGCGGTTCTGGGAGACGAGCAGACGCTTGCCCAGCCAGTCCTTGATGCGTGCCGCAATATAGCGGGCCAGTTGCTGGCGGGGTGATTCGGCTCCGGCCCGGTCCACCGGTGCCTGCCACGGCGCATGCGGTGGGGCATCGGGTGGCTGGAACAGCGGCCAGAGTTCGAAGATGCCGTTACCTTCCTCCATGCGGTTGGCGGAATGGCCGCCGTCGCGCCCGTCCTGGCGGAGGCCCTTCGTCGCCGGGGCATCTGCGGCAAAGACGGTGTCCACCACCTTCAGCACGGCAGGGAGCGTGCGATAGGACACCGTCAGATTGATCTCCCGCAAGGGAGAGCCGCTGCCTGCTGTCTTGCTGCGGAAATGGTCACGCGCCCCCGCAAAGGCGACCGTATCCGCCCCCTGGAAACTGTAGATCGACTGCTTGATGTCGCCCACCACGAAGAGCGTGCGGACGCCGCTGGTCTGACCATGGCCGGCAAAGAATTCGTCGGCGAGCGCCGTGATGATGTGCCATTGCGCCGGGCTCGTGTCTTGCGCTTCGTCCACCAGGATGTGCGCCAGGTTGCCATCCAGCTTTTTCAGCACCCATTGCGCCGAAGGCGAATTGTGCACGAGGGCGCGCGTGCGCATGATGAGATCATCGAAGTCGTAGAGTCCGCGCTGCTGCTTGAGGGCGCGGAACTTGCCGTCAATGCGGCGCATGAGACGGAGCACGGCCGCCGTGGCATCAACCTTGCGCGACAGCGTGTGCAGCGTGAGCAGCGTGACAAGCTCCTCACACTCCGTATCGAACCAGGCGCAGATGTCGGCAAGGCGGGCGCGTGTGGCTGTCGAGAACAAGCCCTGCTTTCGGGGTTCGCCCTGTTTGGTGAACAGGGTCCCGGTGAGGATCGTGATCATCATCTGCGCGTCGGCGCAGGTGTGGACCGTGTGGAAGAAGGCGGCGGCGTCGCGATCGCGATAGGGTGCAACACCGGTGAGGCTCACCGCAGCATGGGCATAGCGGGCGCGGTCGCGGCCCAGGATGAGCGTCTCGATTTCGGCCGTGCCCCCATGGGACTGGGTCCTGATGATGCTGCGCAACGCAACGTCGATCGCTCCGGGATCAACGTCTTCCGCGATGCTGGCGTTGAGGGGCGAGGTGGCCTGCAGGAACGACTTGCACAGGGCTTCCAGACTTTCCGCCGCCAGGAGGCCTTCGTCGAGAAGGGCAAGGTCGTCCGCGTCCGCGGCATCCGCAAGCGCGGCATTGCGGGCTTCGGCGAGGAGCAATTGCCGGTCCGTCTCGTCCATGACGCGGAAGCCGGGGGCAAGGCCCGATTCTGCGGGGAAGAGTTGCAGCAGCTTTTCACAGAAGGCGTGGATGGTCTGGATCTTGAGGCCGCCCGGCGTTTCGATGGCGACGGCAAAGAGCCGCCGCGCCCGCGCCAGTTCAACAGGCGAGACCTGCTCCAGTCCCAGCTCCGTCAAGGCTGCGGCAAGCTGCGCATCACTGAGCCCGATCCACGAGGCCAGCAGCTTGAACAGCCGGAGCGACATCTCCGCCGCCGCCGCCTTGGTGAAGGTGAGGCAGAGAATGCTCTCCGGCGTGCAGCCCGCAAGCAGCAGGCGCACCACGCGGTTCACCAGCACATGCGTCTTGCCCGAGCCCGCATTGGCCATCACCCAGACGGAACGCGTTGGTTCCGCTGCTTCGAGCTGCTCCCGGGTGGGCGTGACGGTTCGTTTGCCGGGCAACTTGCTCATTCGCCACTCCGCGACCATTCGGCAAAGCGCGAGAGGTGGTCGAAGTCGGAAGCGTCGCCCTCCTTGTGCATGACGGCACGCGGCACATAGCCCTGTCCTGCCGCCTGGTATTGGCTGAGCAGGCTCTTCAGGCCTGCGAAATGCAGTTCGGAAAGGCTCACCACATCCGTGGCCGTGAGCTTCTTGGCCAGCGACAGGACCTCCACGGGAGGCCGTCCGCCGCCGGCGCGGATGTAGAGCAGGTCATCCGTGTCGGTGGCTTCCAGTCCCTCGAACGTGCCATGGCGGAGGATCGCGGCCTCCAGTGTGAGTTGCGGGTTGAGCCCGGCCTCCACCTGCCTGGCGGTGGGGATGGCGCCCGTCTTGTAGTCAATGAAGCGCGCCTTGCCAGTCGTGGTGACGTCAATCCGGTCGGCCTGGGCCCGCAACGTGTGTTCGCGCCCCGCGATGGTGAAGACGGCTGATCCCCGGCGCTCGACGACGCGGGCCACAATGTCCTGACGCAGGAGCGCATCTTCTTCGGCAAAGGCCAGAGCCATGCGGCGGAACCGCGGCCACCAGAAATGCTGCACCTCGGGATGGTTCATGTAGGGTGTGAAGACCACGCGGCCCGCCTCGATCAATTGCTCCGCCGTCTCGCCGCTGTCCTGTACGAAGCGCCGCAGCGCCTCATGGAACAGCGTGCCGCGCAAGGCATGGTCAGCCGTTCCGCCAAGCGGATCGAGCGGCTGCAGCGCCAGCACGCGGCGCGCGAAGATGGCGTAGGGATCGCGGATCAGTTTCTCGATCTCTGTGACGGAGAACGACACGGGCCGCAAGTCCACCGGCGGTGCCGGGCGCGGCATGGCAAGGCTGCTGGCGCTCACCGGCGTATCGAGCAGTCGCGCGAGCGCAGGCACCGTGACATCCAGTTGCTGCTGCGGGGGGATCCCCGATTTTTCCAGCAAGGCGCGCAGGCGCAGGATCCAGCGCGACGGCATCAGCGGTGCCGTTCCGGCGCGGCGCGACCAACTCAGCACCACGTTCCGGTGCAGCAGGCCTTGTGCAAGGTCGTGCGCCGTCTGCCCGATGCTGCGTTCGGGTTGCGAGAGGCCAAGGCTGTCGCGCATGGCGCGGTTGATCCACGGACCGGGATCGGCGGCGGCGGGCCAGATCGTTTCGTTCAGTCCCGCCATCACCACGAGATCAGCCTCGATCATGCGGGCTTCCGCCAGACCGAAGATCGCAAGCCGCGTGGCGTCCGGACGCTGTGGACGCAACGTCTCCTGGCGGAGCGCCCACACCATGCTCACCAGCGCGCGGGCAAGGGAGCCGTGGGGATGATGCGGCGATTCCTGCTGCAGGGCCTCCATCACGTCCGCGAACAGCTGGCCGCTGGGCGTGGCATCCGGCTGCGGCGCCAGCATGGCGAGCGATGCCATCACCAACTGCACATGCCCGGCAAGATCAGCGGCGGGGGCGCGGACGAGGGGCTGCAGTGCGGCGGAGAAGCGCGCTGCGAACTGTCCCAGCGCCTGCCACCCGGCATCGCCCGGCTGTTGCAGGTAGCGCGGTGCGTGCCGGTCCAAGGTGGTGAGGTGCTGCACCTGCGCAAGCGTTGCCGTGAACTGGCCGGGGCCAGCGGGCGGCAGGTCCTGCCGCAACAGGGCAAGTTCGAAAAGCTGGGCCAGCCTGCGGGCCTCGTCCGGCGCGCACCCCAGCGTGACATGCGGGTGTGAAAGAAGGGCCACCAGTGCCGCGGGTGAGAAGTCCTGCTCCACGCAATCGATGAGCAATTTGCACAGCTGCGCGCGGCCAAAGCGGATCAGCGGTTCGCCACCAGAGTCGTCGACGGCCGCCGACCAGCGCGCCACGTCCGCCGTCACCATCTGGGCCAGATCGCGGTCGGGCGTCACCAGCGCCGCCGTGCGGTCCGGCGTTTCAAGCACCTCACGCAACAGCAGGGCGACACTTCGCGCCTCGATCTGCCGGTCCGGCGCTTCGATCAATCGCAGGCCCGCACGCGCTGCATCGACGGCGCTGCGCGGCAGCAGCGCAGGATCTGCCCACTGCTCGGTCGTCCCGGCGGGGCGCATCACCTCGCGCGCCAGGATCATGCGTGGCGACGTCTCGCACAGGTCCCGCACATGGGCGCGGTCGACGTCGAGATGGGCGAGCAGGATCTTGAGGGCGTGCTGTGGATGGTTCGGGCCAGCCTGCTCCCACGACGGCGCATCAAGCGTGCCATCAAGGCCGGGCAGGATCACCGCCCCCTGCGGATGATCCGCAATCGCCTTGAGCAGGTCGCGCGTGGCGGGGTTGGTGCCGGTTGAGCCCGCCGCAATGATGGGTCCGGAGCCGGGGTCTTGCGCAATGCGCCGCGCCTCAAGCCGGATCAGGAGGTTCCGCCGCGCCGCCGGACCGAGCAGGTCGCGGGCATGCAGGCGCTTCGGCAGTTGTTCGTTTACAAGCCCGAGCAGCGAGAGAATGGTGAGCCGGTGTTCGGCGAGGTCAAG
Source organism: Hyphomicrobiales bacterium (assembly GCA_016710435.1). Taxonomy (NCBI): domain Bacteria; kingdom Pseudomonadati; phylum Pseudomonadota; class Alphaproteobacteria; order Hyphomicrobiales; species Hyphomicrobiales bacterium. The sequence goes on from JADJVV010000001.1 coordinate 1,403,836, forward strand.
CTCGCTGAAGACCCCGGCGAAATCGACATCCTTCTCTTCCGTCTGAAGCTGCATCACCAGTTCGGCCAGTGACAGCGCAAGCCCGAGCGACTGGCTGCGCGAGGCCCTGACCTCCGCCGCCAGTGCGAGGTGGGGATGAGCCTCGGCCCACTCGTCGATGAGGCCCAGCAGGAGAAAGAGCTGTCCCATCGGCGAGACGGCATCAGGAACGGGCTCAGCGGGGAAGGCGTCGGCCAGCAGGTCTTCGTCCGCATCACCGATGGGCCTGACGCGCGGCAGCAGCATCGCCGTGGACCCCGAGAGCGAGAACAGCCGCCGCTCCAGCGCCCGCGCCGCACGCCGCGTGGGAACGAGGATCGTCCAGCGCGAAAGGTCCTGTCCTGCGGGGGAGGCAAGCGGGAAACCGGCAAGCACCTGCACGGCCAGAGCCTCAAGCAGTCCGGCCCCACAGGTCCAGACACGGGGCTGTGGCATCATCCTAGGTGTTCCGTTTCAACCAGTCTTCGGCAGCGCCGATGGCTTCGGGTGTTCCAACATGAAGCCAGTGGCCATCATGGGCAAGGCCGAAAAGGCGGCCTGCGGATATGGCGCGGTCCCACAACAGGTTCATGGAGAAGGCACCTGCCGGCGCATCGGCGAAGAGACGGGGATGCACGAGGTAGCCGCCGATATAGGCGAAGGCCATCTGTCCGGGCGCGTGTTTCGCCCGCGTGAGTCTGCCATCACCGGCGATGGCAAAGTCGCCCGTGCCGTCATAGCCCGTGGTGTGGACAGGATCACAGAGCAGCAGCAGGCAATCCATGCGGGAGTCGTCCCAGGCCGCGCGCAGCCGCGAGAGCGCGGGCGTCCCCCTGTCGATCCAGAAGGAGTCGCTGTTGAGCACGAAGAACGGATCATCCCCCAGGAGCGGCAGCGCCCTTGCAATGCCGCCCCCTGTATCGAGGATGGCATCGCGCTCGTCCGAGACGATCGTGGCAGGCGACGTGACCGTGGCGCACCACGCCGCGATCTGATCGGCGAGATAATGCGCGTTGACGATGGCCTTCGTCACCTCCGCCGCGCGCAGGCGCTCGAAGTCATGGGCAATGATGGGTTGTCCCGCCACGGGGATGAGCGGCTTGGGGCAGGTGTTGGTGAGCGGCCGCATGCGTGTGCCGAAACCTGCCGCCAGTACCATCGCCGTATGGCCGATGCGCGCCGTCATGCCGTCACCGAGAGCGCTTCGGGAAGATGGTCGAGATACCACTGCTTCAACTCCGCAAGCACGGGATGCGCGAGGTTCCTGGCAAGGGCGCGCGAGACGCGCGGCATGTGGCGGAGATAGCCATGCTTGCCGTCACGCTTCGACAGGCGCGCGAAGATGCCCAGAATTTTCGTCGCCCGCTGTGCGCCCAGAACGGCGTAGGCGGTGAGGAAGGCGCTGCGGTCGAAATCCGTCTCGGCACTGCGGAGCGACAGGTAATGCGCCACGGTCTTCTCGGCCAGCGCATCGGGAATATCGACGCGTGCATCCTGCGTCATGGACATGAGATCATAGGCGGCATGGCCCATCACCGCATCCTGCGTGTCGATGAGGCCGACGCGCTGCAGGCCCTTGCGCTCGGGAATCCACAACAGGTTGGGCGAATGGTAGTCACGCAACACCCACTGCGGCCGCGCCTGCACCGTGTGCGGCACGAGCTTGCGCCAGACCCCGGCAAAGCTGGCGTTCACGCTGGCAGGGGGCGCGGCCCCATGGAGGTAGGCCCAGAACCACGACGGCAGCAGATCGGCCTCGATCAGCAGCGCATCGGCGTCATAGGGCGCGATGCGGTGGACGACACCTTCACCTGCAGGCACCTCCGTGGGCCAGGAAAAGCGGGCCATGTCGGCGAGCACGTCGGCAGCCGCCAGCATGGGCTCCGTCATGTCCTCGCCAGCCAGCAGCATCTTGCCATAGACGCGCGATCCCAGATTTTCGATGAGCGCCAGACCGGGCTTCAGATCGGCCCGCAGGATGCGTGGCGCGCTGTAGCCCCGCGCCACCAGCAGCGTGTTCATGCCGACGACCGCGGGCAAACCTTCGGCAAGATGGGCAATGGCGCTGTAGGGCTTGCCATCCTTGACGGGCGGACCATCGGGCCGCATCGGCATGTCCATGAGGATGGGCTGTGAACCGTCTGCAACGGTGAGCCACTCGTAGCGCCGCGCCGAAGCATCGCCTTCGAGGAAGTGCCGGGTGCAGGGTTGCGTTGAAAGGAGGAACTGTTCGATCTCCGCGTCACGCGCCAGCGCCTTCACCCACGCGCCTTCCGCTGCAAGCGTGACGTGGCGCTCCTCGCCGCTGCCGGAGAGGCTCACGCGCAGGATGTCCGCCGTCAGTCCCGGCGGCAGAAGCTCCGGCCATTCCACCAGCCCCACATGGCTTTGCAGGAGGTCGCCCAAGCCGAGTTCGGCGGCATCGCCCGTTGATTTCAGGCGGTAGAGATCGGCGTGGAAGGTGGGAAGCCGCGTCTCGTCGTAGGCTTGCACGAGCGTGAAGGTGGGGCTCGGAACATCGAAATCATCGCGCCCGTCCGCCAGCGCCCGGATGAAGGCGCGCGCGAAGGTGGATTTGCCGCTGCCGAGATCGCCCGTGAGCAGAACCACAAAACCGGGCCGCGCCCACAGCGACAGGCGCGCTGCAAGAGCTTCGGTCTCGGCGGGTGAGGTGGAACGGATGAGCATATGGGGTGCTGATGTTCTTGAATGAAGGTCTGCCATCACCGATTGAGCGTCATCCCGCTATGCTGCCCGTGCGGCGGATTTGCGTTGCGGGCCGTCAACGGGGAGGGAGCAGACGACGGTGGTTCCATGGTCGAGCTTCGATACCAGCGACACCCGTCCGCCATGCAGTTCCGTGAAGCTCTTCACCAGCGACAGGCCCAAGCCCGGCCCGCGGTGGCTGCCCGGCAGGGGCTTTGACTGGAAGCGCTCGAAGGCCTTGCCCTGGAATTCCGAATCCATGCCGCGGCCCGTGTCGGCGACCCAGATCTGCACCATGTCCTTGGCGCGCCGCGCCCCCATGGTGATCTTGGCGCCGGGCTGCGAAAAGCCGATGGCGTTGGAGAGAAGATGGCCCATGACCTGCTCCAGCCGCGCCGCATCGCCGCGGATCTCGGGCACATTGGCGGCGACCTCGATGGAGATCGTCTGGTTGCGCCGCTCCAGCGCGGGCATGACCCGTGTCGTGGCGTTTTCGAGCAGCGTCATCACGTCGATGGGCGCCACCTTCAGTTCCATGGCACCCGCATCGATGGCGGACAGATCGATGATCGCATCGATGATGGTGGTGAGGTCGCCCGCCGAGCGGCGGATATCGAGCACGTATTCACGCTGCTTGACGGAGAGATCGCCGGCAATCCCGGCCTCGAGCGCTTCCGAGAAGCCGGAGATGGAGGTGAGCGGCGTGCGGATTTCGTAGGAGACGCTGGAGAGGAAGGTGGTCTTCAGGCGGTCGGCCGCTTCCAGGGCTTCCGTGCGGTCGCGCAACGCCTGTTCGGCGCGCACCGAATCCGTGACATCGGCGAAGGTCACGAGCGCGTGGCCATCGGGCAGCGGCACGGCGCGGAAGCCGAGGAACAGGTCGCCATGGCGGAAGCGCCCTTCCGCCAGCTTGCGTGATCCTTCGAGTCCCGTGATGCCGTAGCGGATGTCGGACCACGCGGCGCGCGCATCGGGTTCCAGTCCCGGCAGGCGGGAGAATTCATCGACGTGCGACTTCGCCGCCGCCGTCACCTGCCACAGGCGTTCGAAGGACGGATTGGCGAGCCTCAGGCAGCCATCGGTTCCGAACAGCGCCACGGCTTCGGCGAGATTGTCCAGTGTCTCGCGCTGCGTGTCGAACAATTCGTTTACGCGGCTTTCGAGTTGATGTTCCTTGGTGAGGTTTTCGTAGAGATAGGTGACGCCACCGAAGGGATGCTGCTCGCAGATCACCATGAGCGAGCGGCCATCCGGCAGGTACCAGTAGTTCTCGCGCACATCGAGCGTGGTGTAGCTCGAGAGCTGCTTCGTCTTCCATTCCCGGTAGTTGGCCTGTTCCGGCAATTGCCGCGCGGCGCGCAGGCGATCGAGGATCTCGCCGTCGAGCGGTTGTCCCTCCAGCCATTTCACATCGTGGCCCCAGAGCTTCACGTAAGCCTGGTTGAAGAAGCGCAGGCGCTGGTCAGGCCCGAAGATGGCGATGGCGGTATTGAGCTTGTCGAGCGTCGAGGTGTGGGCGCGGATGTGCCGGTCCAGTTCCTTCTCGGCATTTTCCAGCGCCGTCACGTCGATGGCAAAGCCGGCGGTGCCGCCGTCGATGGGCATCTCGTGGATGTTGTAGGCGCGGCGGTTGCCCTGCTGCACTGCATGGATGCGGCCGAGGAGATGCCGCGCCGGATCAGCACGGCTGGCATCGAGATCGGTGGCCTTCATCAATCCGCCGGCCTGTTGTGCGCCTTCGAAGGTGCTGGCGTCCACGGCCGCGACATAGGCCTGGTTGGCCCAGGCCAATGCGCCGTCCTTGCCCTGGATCCACGCGGGGAAGGGCGCGGCGTCGAGGATGGAGGAGAGACGCTCCACCTGCTTGCCGAGCTTGCTGGCATCGAAGGAAAGTTCCGTCATCTGCCGCCGGTCGCCGATGAGGGGGCGGATGCGGAGCGTGGCGAGGCCCCCGGCGGCGCGGCCATCCGCTTCCAGCAACTCGCCCTTGAGCGTCTTGATGCCGATGTTGAAGGCCTTGCCCGAACCGCGGAGCGAGGCCAGCGAGGCGGTGAGGCCCGCATGTGAATCACGCTCCAGCCAATCGGCGAAGGCGAGCACCTCGTTGCTCTGCGGCGGCACCTGCGCGGTGCCGCGCATGTTGTTGATGAGGCGCTCCGGCTTTGCGTCGGAGCCACGCCAGATCACAAGCACCTGCGGTTCCGAGAGCAGCGAAACCTCTGCTTCGTTCAGCAGCAATTCGAGATCAGCCACGCGGGCGCGCTCGGCTTGCAGCTTGCGGCGCAGGCGGACAACGGCAAGCGAGGCAAAGCCGGTGGCGAGCAGAAGTGCGGTCGCAGCCAGCGCCGTGGCGGTGAGGCTTTCGGCGCTGAGGGGAAGGTAGGATTCAGCGAGAGCCCCAGGGGCGCTGGCAAAAAGGGCAAGCATGGAGAGGCCCGCGCGCATGGCGCAGCCCTGAGTTCCCCACATGCCATCCCTCAGAGTCACGAATGCACCTCCGCCCGCCCCTACGAAACGCGAATCACCAACCAACATGGAATGACCCGGTATAGACAGAAACACCCCGCGAGGTGAATCCACCACGGCAAGCCAATTTGTGCTGCTGTTCCAGTTTCTTCTGCGCCGTCCGCTTCTCGCGCCTCAGGCTTCAGGCAATCCGGCCTTGCGCAGCCCGTCGAGGAAATGCTGGCGCTGTGCGGGATCGGCATAAGGGTTGATGCCGGCAGCGGCGGCAATGGAGGCATGTGGCATGAGCTGGAGAAGCGCATTCAGCCGGGGACCAACAGCCGCAGAATCGCCCTGCCAGGCGCAGGCCGAGATATAATACATGTGATTGCAGGCATTCTGGAAAGGCAGCGTGCGAATTTCGGCACGGGCACCCGCGTAGTCTTTCTTGTCGAACAGCACGCCCGCCCGCACCGCATGAAACCACTGCGGCGCAAAAGGGTCCTGCTGCAGGGCCGCATCAATCTCGCGCTCTGCCTCCTCCGTGTGCCCTCCGTAGCGGAGCCAGCCCGCGTAATCGCCCCGCACCTGGATGTTGGCGGGATTGAGCGACATGGCGCGCCGGAAATGGGGCCCCGCCTCGGACAACTGCCCGCTCCACAACAGGGCTGCCGCCCTGCCCCAATGGGCCGTGTCGTTGCGGTCGTCACATTGCAACGCTTGCGTGGCGGATTGCAGGCTTGCCTCACGATAGACGGGATTTGCCGTCATGGCATAGGCGCAGGACTGGGCAATGGCATACCATCCCAGCGCCAGGGCCGATTCAGGATCACGTTCCACCGCTTCCCTGAGGAAGGGCAGGGATTCGAACTCGCGGTGCTGGTTGCACAGTTCGCGGCCCTGCAGCAGGCAATCATAGGCGGACCAGTTGCCGGGTGGCTTCTGCCGCGCCTGACCTGCGCCATCCACCACAAGGCGTTCATCCAGCGCGGCGGCAATCGAGGTTACAACCTCATCCTGGATCGCGAAGATGCTGTCGCGTCCGCGGTCGAAGTTGTCGGCCCACAGGGTGATGCCGCTGTGCACGGCAAGAAGCCGCGCCGTGATGCGGATGCGGTTGCCGGCAAAGCGCAGGCTGCCATCGACGATGTAGCCGACGCCGAAGGCTTCCGCCGCCGTTTGCGGATCAGCCGCAAGGCCCATCAGTCCGTTGATCGCGTGCCGGCCCGTGACGGTGAGCGAGGAAAACCGTGCGAGCGCCGTGATGATGTCTTCCGTGATGCCGGCGCAGAGATAGTCCTGATCGGCACGGCCACCCAGATTGCGGAAAGGAAGCACCGCAAGCCGTGGCCGGCTGTGCCTGTCCGGCGCCGCCGTCATGGCGGAAGAGGCCGCCGCATCCGGCTGTTTTTCAAACAGATATCCGCGCCGCGGCAGGGTGCGGATCAGCACCTGTCCCTCCGCGCCCAGCGCCAGGCGAATGTCGCGGATGCATTGCGTGACGGAATCCTCCGTCACCATCACATCGTTCCACACCGCATCCAGCAACTCATCCTTGGGGACGACGCGGCCCGCATGGCGGACGAGATAACCGAGGAGCGCAAAGGATTTGGGGCGAAGCTCAACCGGAACCTGGCCGCGCCGCAGCACGCCCTTCGCCGTGTCCAGTGTGAAGCCCGCAAAGGAAAACGCACCGCCAGGGGCGGGCTGAACGACGGCGGCAGGAGGGTCGGTCGCTGCTTTCACCGGGTTTCACCACAACTTCAGGCCGGTTTCAGGACTTGAACCCTGAACTCGCGCCACTGTGCCCCGGCAATCTGTTGCCAGGAGATAATCACAATGCCCCACGCAATCCAAGCCCCGCAGACATTCATCGCCCGGCAGCTCCATCACGCTTTCGAGGAAGCAGTCGATGTCATCACCGGCTGGCGCGCGCGCCGCGTGGAGATGGCGGCCATCCGGCATCTGCGCCACTACGATCCGCATCTCGTCACCGACATCGATCTCGACGCCGAAGCCCTGTGGCAACCCCGCCCCCACATCAGAAGCCTGCACACCGCCTTCGCGCGGGCAGCGGGCGTGCGGCAGGGTGCGGACAAGGCGTGAAGACAAAAAAAGGGCGGCATTTCTGCCGCCCTTTGGGGATTTCGGATCAGTAGCGGTACTGTTCGCCCTTGAACGGGCCTTCCGGCGTCACACCGATATAGGCGGCCTGTTCGGGCTTGAGTTCGGTGAGCTTGACGCCGAGCTTGCCGAGATGGAGGCGGGCCACCTTCTCGTCCAGCTGCTTCGGCAGCACGTAGACTTCGTTCTTGTACTTGCCGGTGGCGCGGTTGGTGTAGAGTTCCATCTGCGCCAGCGTCTGGTTGGTGAAGGACGCCGACATGACGAAGCTCGGGTGGCCGGTGGCATTGCCGAGGTTGACGAGACGCCCCTCCGACAGCAGCACGATGCGGTTGCCCTTGGGGAACTTCACGAGGTCCACCTGCGGCTTGATGTTCACCCACGGGAAGTTCTTCAGTTCCGCCACCTGGATCTCGTTGTCGAAGTGGCCGATGTTGCAGACGATGGCCATGTCCTTCATCTTCTTCATGTCATCGATGGTGATGACATCCTTGTTGCCGGTGGCGGTGACATAGATGTCGGCGGTGCCGAGCGTATCCTCCAGCGTCTGCACGGCAAAGCCATCCATCGAGGCCTGCAGCGCGCAGATGGGATCGACTTCCGTGACGATGACGCGGGCACCCGCACCCCGCAGCGATGCCGCCGAACCCTTGCCCACGTCGCCATAGCCGCAAACCACGGCGATCTTGCCGGCCATCATCACGTCCGTGCCGCGGCGGATGGCATCGACGAGCGATTCCTTGCAGCCGTACTTGTTGTCGAACTTCGACTTGGTCACGCTGTCGTTGACGTTGATCGCCGGGAAGGGCAGCTCGCCCTTCTTCTGCATTTCGTAGAGGCGGTGCACACCCGTGGTCGTTTCCTCCGACACGCCGATGATGGCCTTGCGCTGCTTTTCAAACCAGCCCGGCTGGTTCTTGATGCGCTCCTTGATGGCGGCGAAGAGGCATTCCTCTTCCTCGGATTTCGGGTGCGCGATGAGGCTGGGGTTCTTCTCGGCCTTCTCGCCCAGCAGGATGTAGAGCGTGGCGTCGCCGCCATCGTCGAGGATCATGTTGGAGGGCTGGCCATCGGCCCAGTCGAAGATCTTGGCGGTGTATTCCCAGTAGTCGGCCAGCGTCTCGCCCTTGATGGCGAAGACCGGCGTGCCGCCCGCGGCAATCGCCGCCGCCGCATGGTCCTGCGTCGAGAAGATGTTGCACGAGGCCCAGCGCACGTCGGCCCCCAGCGCCTTCAGCGTCTCGATGAGCACGGCGGTCTGGATCGTCATGTGCAGCGAGCCCGAGATGCGCGCGCCCTTGAGCGGCTGCTCCTTGGCGTATTCGGCGCGGGTCGTCATGAGGCCCGGCATCTCGACCTCGGCCATCTCGATTTCCTTGCGGCCCCAGTCCGCCAGCTTGATGTCGGCGACAACATAGTCGTGCTTGCTCATGATCGAAATCCTTCCTGAAAGTGGGCGGCGTTCTAGCAACCCCGGCGACAGGCGGCAAGGGCTATATAAAGATATCTTTATATGGCTGTCTCACCGGGCGAAGCGGCGCGCCAGGAAGACACAGGCGATCACGGCGAGGGTGGTCACGAACATCATGGGCGTGACTGTTTCGCCCAGCAGGAAGGCCGCGAGAAGGAAGCCGAAGAAGGGCTGCAGCAACTGAAGCTGACCCACCGAAGCCGTGCCGCCCCTGGCCAATCCGTGGTACCAGAAGATGAACCCCACCAGCATGCTGAACACCGACACGTAAGCGAGGCCCAGCCAGGCTGGCGCGCGGACTGCGGTGAAATCGGCAGGCAGCGTTGCGAGCGCAACGGCCGCCATGACAGGCAGGGAAAGGAGCAGCGCCCAGGAGATGACCTGCCATCCCCCGAGATGGCCGGAAAGCCGTGCGCCCTCCGCATAACCCAGCCCGCAGACCAGGATCGCCGCGAGCATGAGGAGATCGCCCGCCAGCGAAAACTCCGCGCCCCTCCCCAAAGCAAAGGCGACAACGGCGGCACTGCCGAAGCATGAGAACAACCAGAACAGCGGCTTCGGCCGTTCACCGCCCCGCACCACGCCGAAGGCGGCCGTGGCAAGCGGAAGAAGTCCGATGAAGACAATCGAATGCGCAGCGGTGATGTGCTGCAACGCCATCGCCGTGAGCAGGGGAAAACCCACGACACCGCCCAAGGCCACGATCGCCAGCGGCAGCAGCTCTTCGCGGCGCGGCCAGGTCTGACGCAAGATCAACAGCAATGCCGCAGCAAGCCCTGCCGCCAGAACGGCGCGCGCCGAGGTGAGAAAGAGCGGCGAAAGATCAGCGACGGCCACGCGCGTGGCCGGCAGCGAGGCGCTGAAGATGACGACGCCCGCAAGTCCGCTCAGCCAGCCTTCTCTCCGCGCCTGCATGGATGCGCCCTTTCGCAAGGCTCACCTCTGTCATGCCCGTGACGGACCGGACAGGGCACAAGGCCATTCAAACGCTGGTGCCAATTCAATCCCGGTAGTGTGCGGGATCAAGTGATGTGACCGTGGGGTTGCGGCCGTTCAAGGGATTGTCGGGGTTCCACGCGAGTTTCGTTTCGAAGAAGCGCGCCCACAGCGCGTCGTACATGAGGATGCGGCCTGCGAGGCCTTCGCCGATCTCCAGAAGTTCCTTGATCACTTCCATCGCCTGCAGCGAACCGAGAATGCCGGGGAGTGCGCCCAGCACACCCGCCACCTCGCAGGCCGGGAAGGACCCGCGCGGCGGCAATTCGCCCACGAAGCAGCGGTAGGTGGGATAGGGCGTGCCATCGGGGGAATTGAGATGCGGCTTGAGGGTGGTGATCTGCCCGTCGAACTGCCCCACGGCGGCGGAGACAAGCGTCTTCCTGGCAAAGAACGCCGCATCACTCGCCATGAAGCGCGTCGGGAAGTTGTCGCAACCATCGGCGATGATGTCATAGCCGGCCATGAGGGCGAGCGCATTGTCCGGCGTGAGGCGCGTCGCATGCTGCTCCACCACCACATGCGGATTGATGGCGGCGATCTGCCGGGCCGCACTCTCTGTTTTCGCCAGGCCGATGCGATCGGTTGTGTGGATCACCTGCCGTTGCAGGTTGGACAGCGACACGGTGTCATGATCGACAATGCCGATGCGGCCAATTCCGGCGGCGGCCAGATAGAGCAGCAGCGGCGCGCCAAGTCCGCCCGCGCCGATCACCAGCACCGAAGAGGCCTTGAGCTTGTTCTGGCCCGGCCCGCCCACCTCGGGCAGCACGATATGCCGGGCGTAGCGTTCGATCTCGTCGTCTGAGAGCGCCATCACGACCTCCCGCTGGAGCCAAACCCGTTGCCGCCCCGCACCGTGTCATCAAGCGCCGCCACTTCCACAAGGTCAACCTGCGTGACGGCCGCAATCACCATCTGGGCAATGCGGTCGCCGCGCGCGATGACAAAGTCGGCGTCGCCATGGTTGATCAGCGGCACCTGGATTTCGCCGCGATAGTCGGCATCGATGGTGCCGGGTGCATTGAGAACGGTGACGCCATGCTTCACGGCGAGGCCCGAGCGCGGACGCACCTGGGCCTCGAACCCATCCGGCAGCGCGATGGCAAGGCCGGTGGGCACGAGCGCGCGCTGGTGGGGCTTGAGCGTGAGGGCTGCTGCGGCCCGCAAGTCCAGCCCGGCGGAGCCTGCAGTTGCATAGGAGGGCAGCGGCAGGTCGGCGCCGTGGGGCAGGCGCAGGATGGACAGTTTCACAGCCGTGCCGCCAGCGCCTGCATCAGGCGGTCCGCCACGGCGTCCTTGGAGAGCTTCGGCCAATCCTCGACGCCGTCCTTCGAGACGAGATGAACGGTGTTGGCGTCGCCGCCGAACACATTGTTTGCAGCACTCACGTCGTTGGCGACGATGAGGTCGCAGCCTTTGCGGGCGAGTTTCGCCTTGGCGTGATCGACGACCGATTCCGTTTCGGCGGCGAATCCGACCACAAGACGGGGACGGCCCTTTTTCAGCGTGGCGATGGTTTTGAGGATGTCCGGGTTTTCCGCGAAGTGCAGCGCGGGCGGCGTGCCATCCTCGCGCTTCTTCAGTTTCTCCTCCGCCACATGATCCACGCGCCAGTCGGCGACGGCGGCGGTGAAGATGGCGATGTCGGCGGGCAGTGATTTCTCGACCGCCTTCAGCATCTCCTGCGCCGTCATGACGGGCGTCATGCCCGCCCCCGGCGGAATGGGTAGCGACACCGGCCCGCTGATGAGCGAGACCTGCGCGCCCAACCGCACGGCGGCGGCGGCAATGGCATAGCCCTGCTTGCCGGAGGAATGATTGGAGATGTAGCGCACCGGATCGATGGGCTCGCGGGTCGGGCCTGCGGTGATGAGCACATGCTTGCCGGCGAGCGGCTTTGCCTGCGGCGGCGCCAGCAGGCGTTCGATTTCGGCAGTGATCTCGTCCGGCTCCGCCATCCGGCCCAGGCCAAACTCGCCGCAGGCCATTTCGCCGGACGCGGGGCCAACCACATGCACGCCGTCATTCATCAGTGTACGGATGTTCCGCTGCGTCGCCGCATGGTGCCACATCCTCACGTTCATGGCGGGCGCGGCCAGCACCGGCTTGTCGGTGGCGAGAAGCGCGGTGGAGGCAAGGTCATTGGCAAGCCCCGTTGCCATCTTGGCGAGAAGGTCTGCCGTGGCGGGTGCGACGACCACGAGGTCTGCCGCGCGCGACAGTTCGATGTGTCCCATCTCCACCTCGTCGGTGAGCGAGAACAGGTCGCCATAGACCTTGTTGCCGGAAAGGCTGGCAACCGACAGCGGCGTCACGAACTCGCCCGCGGATTTCGTCATGATGGCGGTGACGCCGATCGCCTTCTTCCTGAGCAGGCGAATGAGTTCCAGCGACTTGTAGGCGGCAATGCCGCCGCCGATGATGAGAAGGACTGATTTCGTCATGGTCTCCTCACAGCAGTTGCACCAGCATCGTGCCCAGCACGATACTGCCGAAGACGATGGCGGCAAGTTGCCATGGCGCCATGCCGGCGAGTGTATCAGGCTTGCGCGCCTCGTCCACCGCCTGCGCTGCCGCCATCACCTGCATCGCCCTGTGGCTCTGTTCCAGCAATTCCGGCAGTTGCAACGCCAGCCGCGCCAGGCCCTTGATGCTTTCGCCCGCCTCTTCCAGTTTGCCGATGGGACCAAGCGTGCGCTCGATCCAGGCCCGCACCACGGGTTCGGCCGTCTTCCACATGTTGAGATTGGGGTTGAGCGTGCGCGCCACGCCTTCGACGACGACCATGGTCTTCTGCAGCAGCAGCAATTGCGGCTGCGTCTGCATGTCGAATTGCTCCGTCACCTCGAACAACTGGGTGAGCAGCCGCGCCATGGAAATCTGGTCGGCGGGAAGACCGAGAATGGGCTCGCCGATGGCGCGCAGCGCCTGGGCGAAATTGTTGACGTCCTGGTGCGCCGGCACATATCCCGCATCGAAATGCACCTGCGCCACGCGGAGATAGTTGCGGGTGATGAAGCCGTGCAGGATTTCAGCAAGGAACAGCCGGTCCTTGGGCGCAAGCCGACCCATGATGCCGAAATCGAGTGCGACGAGATTGCCCGCGCGGTCCACCATCAGGTTGCCCTGGTGCATGTCGGCGTGGAAGAAACCGTCGCGGATGGCATGACGGAGGAAACTCTGGATGACCGTATCACCGAGCGCGATGAGGTCCACGCCCTGGGCACGGATCGCCTCGACGTCGGCGAGCGAAATGCCGTCGATCCATTCCGTTGTGAGGATGCGCTTCGACGTCGTTGCCCAATCGACCGTGGGGAGCCGGAAACGTGGGTCCTCGCCGGTTGCTTCCGCCATTTCGGCAATGGCGGCTGCTTCCATGCGGAGGTCCAGTTCCAGCTTCATGGACTGTTCCAGCATGCTCACTGCGGCGACAGGGCGAAGCCGCCGCCCTTGCGCCGACGTGCCCTCCATCAGGCGGGCCGCGAATCCAAAGCTGTCAATATCGGCAGCGAAACGTTTTTCGACACCGGGCCGCAAAATCTTCACGGCGACAGTGCGTCCGTCATGCGTCACCGCCTTGTGGACCTGCGCGATGGAAGCCGCCGCCACGGGATCACTGAAGGAGACAAAGAAATGTTCGACGGGCTTGCCCAGTTCGGCGAGGAACGAGGCGCGCGCTTCCGCCATGCTGAAGGGCGGCAGCTTGTCCTGCAGCACCTTCAGTTCGAAGGCCCGCTTGGCGCCGATGATGTCGGGCCGGGTGGCGAGGAACTGGCCGAGCTTGATGTAGCTGGGACCGAGCGCCGAGAGCGCCGCCGAAAGGCGGTTCGCCTGACCGGGGGAATCACGCATCCCGATCTGGGCAATGCCCAGCGCCTTGCGTGCCGCCCACGGCAGTTGCGCCGTCTGTTCCGGCGGCAGCAGCGCACCATGGCGCGCCAGCGTGAAGCCGGCCCGCATGAGGCGGACGGAATTGGTGAGCGCTGTCGCCATCAGATGCGCCAGCCCGAATGGATCGCCGCAATGCCACCCGTGAGGTTGCGCCAGGTGACGCGCGAGAATCCCGCCGCCGTGATCATGCCGGCGAATTCCTGCTGTTTCGGGAAGGTGCGGATCGACTCCACCAGATAGCGGTACGGCTGCCCATCGCCCATCACCACCTTGCCCACGGCGGGAATGACGGTGAAGGAGTAGGCATCATAGACCTTCTGCGCCAGTTCCATGTCCAGGTGCGAAAATTCGAGGCAGAGGAAGCGGCCACCGGGCTTGAGCACGCGGTAGGCCTCGCGCAGGGCCTTCTCGATCGAGGGCACGTTGCGGATGCCGAAGGCGATCGTGTAGCAATCGAAGCTGCGGTCTGGAAAGGCAAGTTGTTCGGCATTGCCGACGGTGAAGCTGACCTTGCCGGCGAAGCCCTCGCGTTCGGCGCGGCGCTGTCCTTCTGTCACCATTTCAGGTGAGATGTCGGCGATCGTGACGCGGGTGTTGGGCCCGCCCGCCGTGACGATGCGGAAGGCGATGTCGCCCGTGCCGCCCGCCACGTCGAGGCCGTGGAAGGGGGTGGCCCCTTTCGGCGGATTCACCATGGCCACGAAGTCGTCCTTCCACAGCCGGTGGATGCCCGCCGACATGAGGTCGTTCATCTGGTCATAGCGGGCCGCCGACTTGGCGAAGACGTCGTTCACAAGTCCTTGTTTTTCGCCCTTTTCCACGGTGCGGAAGCCAAAGGCGGTTTCATTGCGGCCAAGAGGATCAGTCATGGGCGCTTACATAGGCGAAACGGGGTGAAACTTCTATTGCAACCGGGCCGCAGGCCCCGATATGGCTAATTCCATGCCAGAATTGCCGGAAGTCGAGACCGTGCGGCGGGGATTGGAACCGGCGCTTGTGGGACGGGTGATCACCCGGGTGAACCTGCGCCGGAAGGACCTGCGCTTTCCCTTCCCTCCGGATTTCAAGGCGCGCCTTGAGGGGGCACGGGTGGAGCGCCTGGAGCGCCGTGCCAAATACATTCTCGCCGGCACCGACCGGGGCGACCGCCTGATCCTGCATCTCGGCATGACCGGGCGCTTCACCATCTTCCGTTCCAACGGCCGGGTCGCCACGCCCGGCGAATTCTACGATGACACCACCGCTGCAGGCACGGCGGATGGACCGCATGACCACGTGGTCTTTGATCTCGATGACGGCACGCGCATCGTCTACTCCGATCATCGCCGCTTTGGGTTTATGGACCTGGAGCGCCCCGGCGAGGCCCACCCGCTGCTGGCGGAGATCGGCGTCGAGCCGCTCGGCAATGCGTTGAATGGCGATTATCTGCGCGAGGCCTTCGCCAGGAAGACCGCCCCGCTGAAGGCGGCCCTGCTCGACCAGCGCATCATTGCAGGCCTTGGCAACATCTATGTCTGCGAGGCCTTGTATCGTGCGCGGCTCAATCCCCGCCGCAAGGCCGGAACCATCGCCCGCAAGTCCGATCCGCGCGCCGACGACCTTGTGCGCCACATCCGCGATGTGCTGAACGAGGCCATTGCGGCGGGAGGTTCGACCTTGCAGGATTATCGTGCCGCCGACGGCAGCAAGGGAGACTTTCAGGAGCGCTTTTTGGTCTATGACCGGGAGGGCGAGCCGTGCCATACGCCGGGCTGCACGGCGACGATCAAGCGCATCGTGCAATCCGGCCGTTCCACCTTCTTCTGTCCAACCTGCCAGCGGTAAGTATCATGAGCGAAGAAACGATCATCACTGAGGTGAAGGGCAAGACCGGCATCATCACGCTGAACCGGCCCAAGGCCCTCAACGCACTGAACAGCCGGCTCATTGGCGAAATGAATGCGGCGCTGGACCGTTTCGATGCCGATTCGAATGTGGGCTGCATCCTGCTCACGGGCAGCGAGAAGGCCTTCGCCGCCGGTGCCGACATCACGGAGATGAAGGACAAGACCTTCGCCGAGGTGACGGAAGAGGATTTCCTCTGCGACTGGGATCACATCACCGCCATCCGCAAGCCCATCATCGCCGCCGTTGCGGGTTATGCGCTGGGTGGTGGCTGCGAATTTGCGCTGGTGGCGGATTTCATCATCGCGGCGGAGAATGCCCGCTTCGCCCTGCCGGAAGTGACGCTGGGCATCATCCCCGGCGGTGGCGGCACGCAGCGCCTCGCCCGGGCCGTGGGCAAGGCCAAGGCCATGGAGATGATCCTCACCGGACGGATGATTGATGCCGCCGAAGCCGAACGCGCCGGTCTCGTGGCCCGCGTGGTTCCGGCGGACAAACTGATGGAAGAAGCGCTGGCCGCCGCGGAGAAAATCGCATCCCTGTCGCAGCCCGTGATCGCCTCCGCCAAGCGTGCGGTGAATGCGGCCTTCACCATGCCGCTGGGCGAAGGCCTGGCCTTTGAACGCAAGTCCATCCTCGCGCTCTTCGCGCTGGAGGACCAGAAGGAAGGCATGGCGGCCTTTGTGGAAAAGCGGAAGCCGGTGTTCCGGAACCGCTGACCGGATCGGGTCAGATCTGGCGGACTTCCTGCACCGTCGGCACGAAGTGGCGGAGCAGGTTCTCGATGCCGTGCTTGAGCGTGGCCGTGGACGACGGGCAGCCGGCACATGAACCCTTCATGTTGAGATAGACAACGCCATCCTTGAAACCCTTGAAGGTGATGTCGCCACCATCCTGCGCCACGGCGGGGCGCACACGGCTGTCGAGCAGGTCCTTGATGGTCTTCACGGTGTCGCCGGCGGACTCGTCGAAGAATTCCTCGTCCGCTGCGGCGGTGGCGGCACCGGCCAGCACTGGCGCGCCGGAGAGATAGTGATCCATGATGGCGCCGAGCACGGCGGGCTTCAGTTGCTGCCATTCCGCGTCCTTGCGCGAGACGGTCACGAAGTCATGGCCGAGGAACACGCCCGACACGCCCTTGATGCCGAACAGCTTGCTGGCCAGCGGCGATTCGCCCGCTTCGCCGGGTGAGCGGTAGTCACGGGTCGAACCCGGCAGGACCGGCTTTCCGGGAATGAACTTCAAGGTGGCGGGATTGGGCGTGGCTTCGGTCTGAATGAACATGTGAAATCCTCTGGCGCCGATATAGGCCAGACTGGAACGGTTTTAAACAAAAATCCCGATTGTGCAGGTCAGGAAACAACAAATCCCATGATCTTGCGCACGTCACGCATCACAGGTTGTGCAATGGCCCGGGCACGCGCCGCACCATCCTTGAGCACCGCCTCCACGTAACCGGGATCGGCGCGCAACCGGTTCATTTCGCCCGCGATGGGAGCGAGCTTGACCACCGCCATATCGGCCAGCGCGTTCTTGAAGCCCGAGAACTGGCCGCCGCCGAAGTCCGCCAGCACCTGGTCGACGCTGTGTCCGACAAGCGCGGCATAGATGCCGACGAGGTTTTCCGCCTCGGGCCGGCCTTCGAGGCCCTTGGCCTCGCTGGGCAGGCCATCGGCGTCGGTCTTGGCCTTGCGGATCTTCCTGGCGATGTCGTCGGCGGAATCCGTGAGGTTGATGCGCGACAGGTCGGAGGGATCGGACTTCGACATCTTCTTGGTGCCGTCGCGCAGGCTCATGACGCGCGTCGCCGGTCCCTGGATGACGGGGTCGGTGATCGGGAAGAAGGCCTCGCCAAAACCGTTCGCCGCAATGGACTCGGCAAAATCGAGGTTGAACTTCTGGGCGATATCGCGCGTCAGTTCCAGGTGCTGCTTCTGGTCCTCGCCCACCGGCACGTGCGTCGCCTTGTAGATGAGGATGTCGGCGGCCATCAGCACGGGATAGTCATAGAGACCGACGGAGGCGCGTTCCTTGTCCTTGCCCGCCTTCTCCTTGAACTGCGTCATGCGGTCGAGCCAGCCGAGGCGGGCCACGCAATTGAGCACCCAGGCCAGTTCGGCGTGTTCGGCCACCTGCGACTGGTTGAAGAGGATCGACTTCCTGGGATCGAGGCCGCAGGCGATGTAGGCCGCCGTCACGTCGAGGATCGCCTTGTGCAGAACCTGCGGTCCGCCCCAGACGGAAACACCTTGGGTGATCGCATGGAGGTCGACGACGCAATAGAGCGTCTCGTGCGTCTCCTGCATCTTGATCCAGTTCAGCATGGCGCCGAGGTAATTGCCGAGGTGCAGGTTGCCGGTGGGCTGCATGCCCGACAGGACGCGGGGGCGGAACTGGCTCATGGTGTGGACCCTTGATGGAGGCTGGTGGAGTTGCACCTTGGACAGCGCAACCGTTCGCGAGCGCCTGATAGCGGCAGGACCCGGTGCTGCAAAGTGCTATTTGCTCGGCGGCTTGCGCAACTCAGAAAGGCGGAAGGCGCCCGTCACCTGGGCCACGCCGAAATAGGAGGCAACGCCCGCCAGCAGCAGCACGAGAAGGCCCCACAGCGCTGCAATGAAGCCGGCGCGGTCCGCATAGTTGCTGGCGAGGAGAAAGGTGAGGAGGCCCCACAGCACCGCGCCCATGATGGCCGCCGACAGCAGGATGCGCGGCAGGCGGCTGCGGAAGCGCTGATCGGCGGAATAATAGCCGCGGCGCACGGCGGTGAAGATCAGCGCCAGGGCATTGAGCCACGCCGCGATGCTGGAGGCAAGCGCGATGCCCACATGCTGCAGGTAGCGCGACAACAGGATGCTCAGCGCAATGTTCACGGCCACCGTCGCCATGGCGAAATACATGGGCGTCCTGGTATCCTCGCGGGCATAGAAGGCGGGCTGGAACACCTTGGTGAGCGTGAAGGCGGGAAGACCCACGGCGAAGGCCGCAAGGGCAGGCATCACCGCGAGTGTTGCGTCGCGCGTGAAGGCGCCATGCTCGTAGACCACATGCAGGATGGGACGGCCGATGATGATGAGGGCGATCGCCGCTGGCAGCGTGAGGAAGAGGGCTGCCTCCAGCGCGCGGTTCTTCACCTCAAGCGCGCCCGCCGTATCACCCGCCCGCAGCTTGCGCGACAGCGTGGGCAGCAGCACGACACCGATTGCCACGCCAATGACGCCGAGCGGCAGCTGGAACAGGCGGTCGGCATAATAAAGAGAGGAGGCCCCGCCCGCGAAAGAGGTGGCGAGCGCCGTGGCCACAGCGAGGTTGATCTGCGTGACCCCGCCCGAAATGATGCCGGGCACGGATTTCATCAGGAGAACCTTCACGTCGGGCGTGAGGCGCGGCAGGCGCGGCCACACCGGCGCGCCAGCGCGCGCCGCCGCAATCATCAGCAGCGCCAATTGTGCAACACCTGCAACCGTGACGGCCCAGGCTTGCAAACGTCCGCTGTCCGGCGAGTTGCCAAGACCCATCCACCAGCCCGCGAGGTTGAAGGTGATCATGCAGATGTTGAGGAGGATGGGAGCCGCCGCCGCCGCCGTGTAGCGCCCCAGGCTGTTGAGCACGCCGCCCAGCAGCGCCGCCAGCGACATGAAGCCGAGATAGGGAAAACAGATCCGTGTCAGCTCGATGCCGAGATCGCGCGTCTGGGGTTCATCCGAGAAGCCCTGCGCGAAGAGCGGGAAGATCCACGGCATGAACGCCATGGCCGCACCGCAGAAGATCAGCATCCAGAAGGCCATGACCGACAGCGCATCCTGCGAGAACTGGAAGGCCTTGGCATCGCCCTCGCCTTCGTGCTTGCGGGTGAACAGCGGCACGAAGGCGTTGTTGAAGGCGCCTTCGGCAAACAGCGCGCGGAACAGGTTGGGAAGGCGCTGCGCCACCACGAAGGCATCCGCCACCCACCCCGTGCCGAAGGTGAAGGCGATGAGCTGGTCGCGGAAGAAGCCGAGGAAGCGCGAGGCAAGCGTGAGGGCCCCGACACGGCCCGCTGATTTCAGAAGCGACATGGCAGGCTCCTCATGTCCCCGTCCTGAGCGTCTCGGCCTCGGGGGCGAGCACTTGCATCAGGCGTTTTTCGATCTGGGCATGGCGGGTCGGATTCTCGATCTTGGCACCGGTGAGGTCGGTCACATAGAACACGTCGATGGCCTTCTCGCCGAAAGTGGTGATGTGCGCCGAGGCGATGTTGAGATTGAGGTGGAACAGCGCCTCTGTGAGGGCATGGAGCAGGCCGACGCGGTCGAGCCCGTTGATCTCCACCACGGTCTGCCGGTTCGACGAGGTGTTGTCGATGATGACGCGGGGCGCAACCGAGAAGGCCTTCACCCGCTCCGTCAGGTCCGGCACGTTGCGGAGCGCATCCTTGAGGCGCAGCTGGCCACGCAGCGTGCGGGCAATGGTGTCGGCGACGCGCGCGGCCCGGCGGTTTTCATCCTCGTCCATCTTGAATTCGCGCCGCAGCAGGATCGTATCGAGCGCCATGCCGTCCGCTGTGGTGAAGATCTGCGCCCCGATGATGTTGGCATTGGCGGCCGCACAGGCCCCGGTGATGAGTGCGAGCAGGCGCGGATGATCGGGCGCATAGACGGTGATCTCGGTCACCGCCGTGAAGACATCGCTCCGCGTCTGGGTGATGACATCGCGGTCGGGAGCGCGGGCGATGAGGGCCTGGTGGCGCATCTGCTGCTCGAGCGGCACGTTGAGCCAGTAGGCATCATAGTGCCGCGCCGCCTCGCGCTTGCGCTGCTCCTCTGTCCACGCCGGGTGCTGCGCGAGGAATTCGTTCTGCGCGGCGGTGACGCGCTCCTTGCGCGAGGTAGCGGCGTGGCCGCCCGTCAGCACCGGTTCGGTTTCGGAATAGAGCGTGCGCAGCAACTGCCCCTTCCATCCGTTCCACACGCCCGGCCCCACGGCGCGGATGTCGGCCACCGTGAGGATGAGCAGCAGCTTCAGCCGCTCCGGGCTTTGCACCACGGAGGTGAAATCGAGGATGGTCTTGAAGTCGTTCAGGTCGCGCATCTGCGCGGTTTCGCTCATCAGCAGGTGATGGCGGATGAGCCAGGCCACCGTCTCGGTATCGGCCGCATCGAGGCCGAGCCGCGGGCACACGGAAAGCGCGATCCTCTCGCCCGCCACCGAATGGTCCTCGGGCCTGCCCTTGGCGACGTCGTGCAGCAGCGCCGCCACGTAAAGCGCGCGCCGCGAAGTGAGCGTGGGGAAGAGCCGCACCGAAAGCGGATGGTCGCCCGACAAGGTGCCCGTCTCGATCCGCCGCAGCACGCCCACGGTGCGGATCAGGTGTTCGTCCACCGTGTAGTGATGGTACATGTTGAACTGCATCATCGCCACGACCTTGCCGAAGTCGGGGATGAAGCGGCCCAGCACGCCCGCCTCGTTCATCAGCCGCAGGATCGATTCCGGATCGTCCGACGTGGTGAGGATGTCGAGGAAGACGGCGTTGGCCTCGGCATTGCCGCGCAACGCCTCGTCGATCAGGCGCAGCGAACTCCGCACCTGCTTCAGGGCGTCGGGATGGATTTCGAGGCCCTCGCTGGCCGATGCCTTGAAGATGCGGAGCAGGTTGACCGGGTCTTTGGCGAACACGTCCTCGCCGGTTGTTGTCAGCCGCGCCCCGTCGATGCGGAACGAACGGCCCATGGCCTTCGTCCGGCCCCGCGGCAGCAGCCGCCCGATGATGCGGCGGAAGGAGCGCGGTTCCTTCAGGTGCCGGGCCTCCAGGCTGGCGCAGAAGATGCGCGTGAGGTCGCCCACCTCCTTGGCCACCAGGAAGTAGTGCTTCATGAAGCGCTCGACATGCTTCAGGCCGCCATGGGCCTTGTAGCCCAGGCGTTCGGCAAGTTCGCCCTGGCGGTCGAAGGAAATCTTGTCCTCGCCACGCTTGGCGATGAAGTGCAGGTGGCAGCGCACCGCCCAGAGAAAATCTTCCGCTTTCTGGAAGCGGCGCAGGTCATCCCGGGAGAAGGCACCCTTCTCGGCCAGCTCGGCGGGCGAGTTGGCATCGAAGAGGAACTTGGCGATCCAGAACAGGGTGTGAAGGTCGCGCAAGCCCCCCTTGCCGTCCTTGAGGTCGGGCTCCACCGCGTAGCGGCTCTCGCCGGACTTGGCATGGCGGTTGTCGCGCTCGGCCAGCTTGTCGGTGACGAAGCGGCGCGCTTCCTTCTGCAGGATGCCGCTGCGGTATTGCGATTGCAGTTCGGCAAAGAGCGCGGCGTCACCGCAGATGAAGCGCGCCTCCAGCACGGCTGTCATGATGGTGTTGTCGGTCTTGGCGAGGCGCACGCAGTCCGCCACGGTGCGGGTGGCGTGACCAACCTTCTGGCGCGCATCCCAGAGGGCATAGAGCAGGAACTCCACCACCTCGCCCACGCGCCGCTCCTCGATCGAGGGCGTGAGGAAGAGGAGATCGATGTCCGATCCCGGTGCCAGCGTGCCGCGCCCGTAGCCGCCGACGGCGACGATGGCGAGCGGCAGTTCTCCTGATTTGAACACGTCATTGCGGGCAAAATCGGACAGCGCTCGGATAATGGCGTCTTCGCCGTCCGAGAGCATCATGGCGCAGGCGGTGCCGTGGCCGTGCCTCATCAATTGCGCTTCGGCATTGCTGCGCAAGGTGGTGAGGCAATCGCGGACGAGTTTCGAGGCGGCGGTACGCAAGGCCAACGGCGTCTGCCCCGGCGGTTCAAGCAGGGCCGTGAGGGCCGATGGAAACTGGTCGGGCGCGAGCGGCGTGGTCATGATGACGCGCCGTCCTTGCCCGAAAGCGTTTTCAATTCATAGAGCAGAGTGAGCGCCTCCCGTGCCGTAAGCTGGTCGGGATCCAGTCCTGCCAGTTTCTCACGCAACAGGTCTGGGCCGGAGTCGGGTTGTGGCTGCGCCGTGGCGGCACGGGCGAGCGAGAACAGCGGCAGGTCGTCGGCAAAATGCCCGGCGGGCTTCTCGTCCCGCTGCTGTTCGAGATGCTTCAGCACCTCGAAGGCCCGCGTGATCACGGCGGACGGCAGGCCGGCAAGCCGTGCCGCCTGGATGCCGTAGGAACGGTCGGCTGCCCCCTTCACCACATCATGCAGGAAGATGATGTCGCCCTTCCATTCCTTCACCGCCATGGTGCGCGCCGTGAGGCTGGCGAGCGTACCGGTGAGGACGTTGAGTTCGTGATAGTGGGTGGCGAAGAGCGCCCGGCAGCGGTTCACCTCATGCAGGTATTCGAGGGCCGCCCAGGCGATCGAGAGGCCGTCGAAGGTTGCCGTACCCCGGCCGATCTCGTCGAGGATGACGAGCGAGCGCGGCGTCGCCTGGTTGAGGATTGCCGCCGTCTCAACCATCTCCACCATGAAGGTGGAACGTCCGCGCGCCAGGTCATCGGCCGCACCGACGCGACTGAACAGGCGGTCCACGACGCCGATGTGGGCGGATTGCGCCGGCACGAAACTTCCCATCTGCGCCAGGATGGCGATGAGCGCATTCTGGCGGAGGAAGGTGGATTTGCCCGCCATGTTGGGACCGGTGAGCAACCACACGCGTTCCGCCTCGCCACCCAGCGCGCAGTCATTGGGCGTGAAGCGCGTATCGCCCGCCTTCGCCAGCGCCGCTTCCACGACGGGATGGCGGCCACCGCGTACATCGAAGGCGGCGGAGGTATCGACGGTGGGCCGCACGTAATTCTCGCGCACCGCCAGTTCCGCCAGCGCCGACAGGCAATCAAGGCTGGAAAGCGCTGCGGCACAGGCGGAAACCGCATCCTTGGCGGCCATGACGGCGGAGACGAAATCGTGGAAGAGGGAGAGCTCGATGGCCAGGGCCCGCTCGGAGGCGCCCGCGATCTTCTGCTCCAGGTCCATGAGTTCCGGCGTCGAAAAGCGCATGGCGCCCGCCATGCTCTGCCGGTGCTGGAATTTGGTGGGCAGCTCCGGCGACTGCATCGCCTCGGCCTGCTGGGCATTCACCTCGATGAAGTAGCCGAGGATGTTGTTGTGTTTGATGCGGAGCGTGCGCACCCCGGTCATCTCGGCATAGCGCGCCTGAAGGGCCGCGATCACCTGGCGCGTGTCGTCGCGGAGCGCCCGCTGCGTGTCGAGGTCGGCAAGGTAGCCAGCCGCGATGAAGCCGCCGTCGCGGGCGAGATGGGGCAGTTCCGCCGCCAGCGCCGCGCCGAGCCTCTCCGCCATGTCGCGCGGTGCAGCCGCGATGACCGTCATGCAATCGGTGAGTGCCGCCGGAAGATCGCCATGACCCGACAGCCGTTCCACGATGCGCTGTGCGGCCAGCAGTCCGTCACGGATCATGGCGAGGTCGCGGGGACCGCCGCGGTTGGCCGAGAGTCGCGCCAGGGCCCGTTCCAGGTCCGGCATTGCCGCCAGTGTATCGCGCAGTGCCGCCCGCATGGCATCCGCCGCAGCGAAGGCCGCGACGCCATCAAGGCGTGCCGCGATGGCCGCAGGGTCCGCAAGGGGTTGGGCGAGGAGTCCCGCGAGCCTGCGCCGCCCGCTGGCGGTCACGGTGCGATCGATGGTGGCGAGCAGGCTTCCCTGCCGTTCGCCGGAAAGCGTGCGGGTGAGTTCGAGGTTGGCGCGGGTGGCCGCATCGATGAGCAGCCCTTGCGCCGGATTGTCCTGCCGGGGTGGCCGCAGGTGCGGCATCTGCGAGACCTGCGTGAGCTGGATGTAGTCGAGAAGCGCGCCAAGCGCCGCCGTCTCGGCCCGTGAAAACGAGCCGAAGCCGGCAAGGCTTGCCACGGCAAAGTGCTGGGTCAGCCGGTGCTCGGCGGCGGTTGCGTCAAAGCGGCTGAGGGGAAGTGGCGACAGGGCCGCGCCGCACTCCCGCGCCATGCGCCCAAGCTGTGGTTCATCGAGCGCGCTGTCGGCGATGATGAGTTCCGATGGCGCGATGCGGGCGAGGTCGGCGGAGAGCCTGGTGCGCTCGCTCACCGTGACCGAGAGATCGCCAGTGGAGATGTCGCACCAGGCCAGGGCCAGTTCGTCACTGCCACGCAGCCACGCAAGCGCGGTCAGATGATTGACGCTGCCGGTGTCGAGCAGCGTGTCCTCGGTGATGGTGCCGGGCGTGATGAGGCGGATGACGTCACGCCGCACCACCGACTTGGCCCCGCGCTTGCGCGCCTCGGCCGGATCTTCCATCTGTTCGCAGATCGCCACCTTGTGCCCGTGACGGATGAGCTTCTGCAGATAGTGATCGACGGCATGGACGGGAACGCCGCACATGGGAATGTCATCGCCCAGGTGCTTGCCGCGCTTAGTGAGCGCAATGCCCAGCACCGAGGATGCCACTTCCGCATCGGCAAAGAACATCTCGTAGAAATCGCCCATGCGGTAGAAGAGCAGGCTGTGGGGATGGGCTTTCTTGATCTCCAGGTACTGCGCCATCATGGGCGTCGGGCGGTCTCCGCCGCCGCTTTTGTCCTCATCCTGGGTCAGGCCATGCATGGCACTCGAATAGCGCGCTTTTCCCCGCAACGGAACCCGCTTGCTGCACTGCCGAAGCCGGAAAGCGGCGTACGACTTTTTGCAGGCTTTTCCGGCCTTGAGCGCGGGCCACTTGCTCTCTAGTTTGGGAACCGGCCGCCTTGGCCCAAGACCAGACAAGACCAGATCCAGGAAACAGTAGCCCATCATGAGCACCCCGCCCCGCAAGATGCCCCGCCGGCCCACCATTTCCGACGAGGAAGCGCTGCAGTTTCACCAGAGGGGCAAGCCCGGCAAGCTGGAGATCAACCCCACCAAGCCCATGGCGACCCAGCGCGACCTGTCGCTGGCCTACAGCCCCGGCGTCGCCGCGCCCGTGCGGCGGATCGCCGAAGACCCCTCCACCGCCTACGACTACACCACCAAGGGCAACCTTGTGGCGGTGATCTCCAACGGCACGGCAATCCTCGGGCTGGGCGACCTGGGCGCGCTCGCCTCGAAGCCGGTGATGGAGGGCAAGTCGGTGCTCTTCAAGCGATTTGCCGACGTGGATTCGATCGACCTCGAAGTCGACACCAAGGATGTGGACCAGTTCATCGGCGCGGTGCGCTACCTCGGCCCCTCCTTTGGCGGCATCAACCTCGAGGACATCAAGGCGCCGGACTGTTTCGTCATCGAGCAGCGCCTGCGCGAACTCATGGACATTCCCGTCTTCCATGACGACCAGCACGGCACGGCTATCATCGCCACCGCGGCCCTCATCAACGCGCTGCAACTGACGGGGCGCTCGCTCAAGGATTTCCGCCTCGTCTGCAATGGCGCGGGCGCTGCCGCCATCGCCTGCGTCGAACTGGTGAAGTCGCTGGGCGTGCCCGGCCACAATGTCATCCTCTGCGACTCGAAGGGCGTCGTCTACAAGGGCCGCACCGAGGGCATGAACCAGTGGAAGTCGGCCCATGCGGTTGACACGCCCATGCGCACCCTCGCCGATGCCATGAACGGTGCCGACGTGTTCTTCGGCCTTTCCGTTGCAGGCGCGCTCACGCCCGAAATGGTGAAGAGCATGGCCAAGGACCCGGTCATCTTTGCCATGGCCAATCCCGATCCGGAGATCACGCCCGAAGACGCCCATCATGTGCGCAGCGATGCAATCATGGCGACGGGCCGATCCGACTATCCCAACCAGGTCAACAACGTCCTGGGCTTTCCCTATATCTTCCGTGGTGCGCTCGATGTGCGGGCCCGCACCATCAACGAGGAGATGAAGGTCGCCGCCGCCCGTGCGCTGGCCGAACTGGCGCAGGAAGACGTGCCCGACGAAGTGGCCGCGGCCTATCACGGTTCGCGCCTCACCTTCGGGCGCGAATACCTGATCCCCGTGCCCTTTGATCCGCGCCTCATCTCGCGCGTGCCGGTTGCCGTGGCGCGGGCCGCGATGGAATCGGGCGTCGCCCGCCATCACATCGCCGACCTCGAGGCCTATGCCGCGCAATTGTCGGCCCGCCTCGATCCCATTGCAGGTACCTTGCAGAATGTCTTCAGCTATGTCCGCCGCAAGCCCAAGCGCATGGTGTTTGCGGAAGGCGAGGAAGACCGCATGATCCGCGCGGCGAATGCCTATGCCGCGGCGGGCCTCGGCACGGCGATTCTCATCGGCCGCGAGGAGGTGATCGCCAGCACCCTCAAGGGCTCGGGCGTGGAGTTGCATGAGAGCGTGGAGATCCTGAACGCCCGCCTCTCCGACCGCAACGTGGACTACGCCAACTATCTCTACGCCCGCCTGCAGCGCGACGGCATGCTGTTCCGCGATTGCCAGCGCCTTGCCAACCAGGACCGCAACGTCTTCGGGGCCTGCATGGTGGCGATGGGCGATGCCGACGCCATGGTGACGGGCCTCACCCGCAACTATTCGCTGGCGCTCGACAACATCCGCCGCGCCATCGACATCCGCGAAGGCCACCGGCCGATCGGCGTCTCCATGGCGCTGGTGCGCGGCCGTACCGTCTTCATCGCCGATACATCGGTGCATGAATTGCCGACCGCCATGGAACTGGCCGACATCGCCCAGGAGGCGGCGGGCGTTGCCCGCAAGTTCGGCTATGAGCCCCGCGTCGCCTTCCTCTCCTATTCCACCTTCGGCTATCCCAAGGGCGAGCGTGCGGCTTACGTGAAGGAGGCGGTGCAGCTTCTCAGCCAGCGCGGCGTGGATTTCGAATTCGACGGCGACATGGCGGCCGACGTTGCCCTCTCGCGGGAAGCGATGGCGCTCTATCCCTTCTGCCGTCTCACCGGCCCCGCCAACGTCCTGGTGATGCCCGCCGCGCACTCGGCTTCGATCTCGACCAAGATGCTCCAGCAACTGGGCGGCGTGACCGTGATCGGACCGCTGCTCACGGGCATCGCAGGCTCGGTGCAGATTGCCTCGATGTCAGCCACCACCAACGACATCGTCAACCTCGCGGCGATTGCGGCCTATGATCTGAACTGGTGAGGAGCATCAACCGTCACACCGCAGCAGGTGCTCCGAAATATGCGAAGTAGCGGGGGTTGATGGCGGCGACCGGCAGCACGATCAGCACGTCTGTCGTGTTGAAGTCATGGTCGATGACGGCGCCATCTCCCACATGGCAGCCAAGCCGCACGTAGCCCTTGATGAGCGGCGGC
The DNA here is from genome assembly GCA_016710435.1 of Hyphomicrobiales bacterium. Lineage (NCBI taxonomy): Bacteria > Pseudomonadati > Pseudomonadota > Alphaproteobacteria > Hyphomicrobiales > Hyphomicrobiales bacterium. Next base: position 1,431,529 of record JADJVV010000001.1, read on the forward strand.
AAAGCCCGCATGGCGCTGCGCTGGTCGATCGCCGAAAGGGGTCTGCGCGCCATCTCCACATAGCGATCCGGCAGTGCCCGCACGCGCCAGTCCTCCGGGGCCTTCGCGGTGTGGGCGAGATAGGACAGCGCCTCGGCGTGCACATCCGGATCGGTGCCCTCGAAGCTGGCGCAACCCATCATCACATCGATGCGGTGGCTGCGCACATAATTCCAGATGCCCTGCCAGAGAAGTTCGGCCACCGGCTGGTCGCGCATGTCGGCGCGCACACAGGATCGGCCGAGTTCAAGGAAGGTGAGTCCGCGCTTGCGGGCGAGGAGCGGCGCAAGGTCGTATTCGCCTTGCGTGTAGAAGCCGTTGGCCTTGGCTGCGGCCTCCTCGCGGATCAGGCGATAGGTGCCAGCGAGTTCTCCGCCGTCCACGGCGATGCCATCGCCAGCGGAAGTTCCTGCCTTCACCACCAGCAGGTGATCGCACAGCGCATCGAAGCGGTCCGCGTCTCGCCCGGACGTGCCCTGGCCCCGGAACACGCTGTGGCGCAGGCGCTGGGCGGCGGCGATGTCATCGGCGGATTGGGCGAGCCTCGCGATGAAGGGGCCGCGTTCGGCAAGAGTGGTGGTCATGGCCCGCTCCTTATCGCGGAACCATGTCGGGGCGGTAACGGAATCAAGCCGCCGTGCGCTGCGCCAGACGCGCCACCGTGATCTCGAGGTCGTGGCGGTCGAAGGGCTTGGCGAGATGCCCGTCCATGCCCGCCGCGAGGCAGGCGTGGATGGCCTCTGGCCGTGTGTTTGCGGTGAGGGCGAGGATCGGAAGGCGTGGCACGCCGTTTTCCGCCTCCGCGGCGCGGATGAGGTGTGCCGTCTCGGGTCCGCTCAAGCCGGGCATTTCCATGTCGAGCAGCAGGATGTCGAACGGCCCGCCTGCGCCAATCGCCGCAATCGCCGCTTCCCCGGAACTCACGGCGGTGACGCGGTGCCCGGCCTTTTCCAGGATGGTGCGGGCGATGACGGTGTTCACAGGCGTATCATCGGCCAGCAGCACGTTGAGGCTGATGCCCGCATGGGCGCGCGTGGCAATGGTGCGCAACTGTGCGGCGGCGGTGCGGATGAAGGCTGAGTCGCGCGAGGTCAGTTGTTCGACGAGAGTCGAACAGCGCACCGGGCGCATGAGATAGCCCGTGAGTGGATGCTTGAGCAGGTGTTGCAGCGGACGGCGTTCGTCCGGTGTCAGCAGGATCCAGATCTGCGGCAGCGGCTTTCCCTGCCTTGCGATGCGGCGTGCGGCCTCCAGAAGTGCGGGCCCCGAGTGCGAGTCGCAGATGATGGCATCAATATTGTTGCGCAGCAGGTGGCGCGGGTCAGTCACGCCCAGTTCCGCCGGCGTGACGACGCCCGCACCTTGCGCGCGCAACTGGCTGGCAAAATGTTCAGCGACGAAATCATTGCCAATGGCGAGGCGGAAGCGCCGTCCCGCCAGCGCCGTGCTGTGGCGGGGCATTGCATCCACGCTCGCCAGTCCGGGCAGCGTGACGGTGAGCGAGGTGCCTTGTCCCGGCGTGCTTTCGGCCGAGATGCTGCCGCCAAGGAGGTCGGTGATGCGGCGGCTGATGGTGAGGCCAAGGCCCGTGCCGCCATAGCGCCGCGTGGTTTCGGCATTGGCCTGGGTAAAGGGCTGGAAGATGCGCGACAGTTCCTCCGCCGTCATGCCGATCCCCGTATCCGACACGGTGAAGCTGAGGCCATCAGCGCCATGGCGGGCGAGCGAGATGGCAATGCCGCCCTTCTCCGTGAACTTGATGGCATTTCCTGCGAGATTGAACAGGATCTGGCGCAGCCGCATGTCATCGCCCAGCACCATCTGCGGCACATCGCTGGCAAACAGCGAGACGATCTCGATGCCCTTGGCATGGGCCCGCGGCGCCAGCAGTTCCGTGACGTTCTCGACGAGCGCGATCACGTCCACGGGCACGAACTTGTCCTTGTTGAGCGCTTCGGATTTAGCCCCGTCGAGGATTTCATCGACGATGGAAAGGAGGATGCGCCCCGAGCCGTGCGCGGTGTCGGCATAATTGCGTTGCTCCGGCGTGAGCTCGCTTTCGAGGAGGAGGCCGAGCATGCCGATGACGCCATTGAGGGGCGTGCGGATTTCATGGCTCATGGTGGCGAGGAGGCGGGATTTTTCTTCCGCCAGTTCTTCCGCCGCGTTGCGCGCAACCTGTTCCGCCGAGAGGCCGGACTTGAGCACGCGGATCCGCTGCAGCATCTCGCGGTTGAGCAGCACATAGGCCAGCGCCGAGAGTGCCCCCGCGCCCAGCAGCAACACCAGCGCCGCCAGCAGCGGCCGCACCGACATGTAATGATTGATGAGGCCGATCAGCCCGAAGGTGAGAACGATCTCGACGCTCCAGATCGCGGCAAGCCCCGGCCGGCGCCATGCGGCGTGCCAATCCGGAAGAGCGCCGGACCGGGCTTTCCTGCTGAGGGACGAGCGTCGGTTCATGGCTCGCTTTACCCCTGCAAGCCTTGCCAAAGCATGACCCCCGTGAATCAGGGTAAAGTTTCAATAAATGCTGTGGATTGCGGGGATAGCGGGCATTTCAGGCCGCCCGCAGCAGGGCGGGCCGCTGCCGGTAGCTGAGGGCTTCGGCGAGATGGATGCGAGCGATCATCTCGCGCCCGTCGAGGTCGGCGATGCTGCGCGCGACGCGCAGCACCCGGTGAAAGCCGCGCGCCGAGAGGTTCATGGCTTCCGCCGCATCGCGGATGAGGCTCGTTCCAGCCGCGTCCAGCGTGGCGATCTCTTCCAGCAGCTTGCCGTCGGCCTCCGCATTGGTGCGAAGTGTGGGCCGTCCCAGCGCCCGGTAGCGCTCGGCCTGGCGCTGGCGGGCCGCGGCCACGCGCCCGTTGACGTCGGCGCTCGTTTCCTTGGGCGGCGGCAGCGTGAGGTCGGACGCCTTCACCGCCTGCAGTTCGACCTGGATATCCATGCGGTCGAGCAGCGGCCCGGAGATGCGCGCCTGGTAGTCCGCGGCACAGCGCGGGCCCTGCCGGCACACATGCCCCGGCTCGCCTGCCATGCCACACTTGCAGGGGTTCATGGCCGCGACCAGCTGGAAGCGGGCCGGGTAGGTCACGTGGTAGTTCGCCCGCGCCACCACCGTCTCGCCCGACTCCATGGGCTGGCGGAGCGACTCCAGCACACGCGGCGAAAACTCCGGCAGCTCGTCGAGGAAGAGCACGCCATGATGAGCGAGCGCCATCTCGCCCGGTTTCGCCCGCAGGCCGCCGCCCACCAGCGCCGGCATGGAAGCGGAATGGTGAGGCGCACGGAAGGGCCGCGCCCGCGACAGCTGGCCATCCCGCAGCTCGCCCGAGAGCGAGGCGATCATGGAGACATCCAGCATTTCGCGCGCCTCCATGGGCGGCAGGATGGAGGGCAGCCGCTGCGCCAGCATGGACTTGCCGGCACCGGGAGGGCCGACCATCAGCATGTGATGCCCGCCTGCGGCCGCAACCTCCAGCGCCCGCTTGGCCGCCTCCTGCCCCTTGATGTCGGAGAGATCGGGAAGGGCCCGGGCCTCCTCCTGCAGCCGCGCCGCCGGACGGCGCAGCACCTGCGTGCCCTTCACATGATTGATGAGCTGGATCAGCGTTTCGGGGGCGAGGATATCCACCTCCTCGCCCGCCCAGGCCGCTTCCGCACCCGAGGCCTTGGGGCAGATGAGGCCGAGGCCGTGGGCATGGGCCGTCATGGCGGCCGGAAGGGCCCCGGAAACGGACAGCAGGCTGCCATCCAGCGCCAGTTCACCCATCACCGCGTAGGACTGGAGGAAATCCGGGGGGATGACGCCCAGCGCCGAAAGAAGGGCGAGCGCGATCGGAAGGTCGTAGTGGCTTCCTTCCTTGGGCAGGTCGGCGGGCGAGAGGTTGATGACGAGGCGCTTGCCCGGAAGGGCGAGGCCGATGGCATGCAGCGCCGCCCGCACCCGCTCCCGGCTTTCGCCCACCGCCTTGTCGGGGAGGCCGACGACCGTGAACGCCGCCTGCCCGGAAACAAATTGCGCCTGGCAATCAATGAGAACGCCCTCCACCCCCTGAAAGGCAATTGTTGCAACCCGAGATGTCATGTTCAGCCCCTTTACCCTCAAGACGATAGGGCGGGCCAATTCCGTCGGTCAAGAACGAAAAAAGAACAAAACTACCCGAGCTTCCCCGCCACATCCGCCACGCCGCGGATGTCCTTGACCGCGAAGAAGCGCGGCGTGTCGTCCGGCACCTCTTCATGTTCGTGGTCCCACAGGATGTCGAAGGGCACGTAGACGCCATAACCTCCGGCGCGGATCATCGGCAGTACGTCGGAGCGGATGGAGTTGCCGGCCATGAGGGTGCGCTCCACCTTGCCGCCGTGGCGGCGGCAGATGCGTTCGTAGGTTTCGGGCTTCTTGTCGGAAACGATCTCCACGCCCTCGAAATAATGCGCAAGGCCCGAGGCCAGCACCTTGCGCTCCTGGTGATGCAGGTCGCCCTTGGTGACGAGCAGCAGGCGGTGGTTGCCGTGCAGCGCCTGCAGCGTCTCCTCCACATGGGGCAGCAGCTCGATCTCGTGGTCGAGCATGGTGCGGCCCATCTTGATGAGCTTGGCAATGGTCGCGGCGTCCACCGTTTCGCCGGAAATGGTGATCGCCGTCTCGATCATCGAGAGCGTGAAGCTCTTCACCCCGAAACCATAGTGGGCGATGTTGCGCTTCTCGGCCTCGGCCAGCGCATGCGCGCCTTCATCCGGCGGCAGGAGATGCGAGAACATCTCGCCGAAGGCTTTCTCCGCCGCATCGAAGTGGATGAGATTGTGCCACAGCGTATCGTCGGCATCGAAGGCGATGAGGTCGAGTGCGCTCACCGCCTGGCCTCGATCGCATCCCAGATCAGGGCGGCGATGTCGGCGCCGCCGAAGCGCTGCACCTGGCGGATGCCGGTGGGCGAGGTGACGTTGATCTCCGTCATGTAGTCGCCGATCACGTCGATCCCTGTGAAGATGAGGCCGCGCTTCCTGAGGTCTGGGCCGATGGCCTCGCAGATCTCGTGCTCGCGTTTGGTGAGCGTCGTCGGTTCCGCCTTGCCGCCCGCATGCATGTTGGAGCGGTGGTCGTGGGAGGCCGGGACGCGGTTGATGGCGCCCGCGACTTTTCCATCGACAAGGATGATGCGCTTGTCGCCGGCCCGCACCTCGGGCAGGTATTTCTGCGCGATGATCGGTTCCTTGAACAGCTGCCCGAACATCTCCAGCAGCGAGGAAAAGTTCTGGTCGTCCTTGTGGGTCTTGAAGATGCCCGCACCGCCATTGCCATAGAGCGGCTTCAGGATGATGTCGCCATGGGCACGGCGGAAAGCGGCGAGTTCGTCCCAGTCGCGGGTGATGAGTGTTGCCGGCATGTAGTCGGCATAGCGCAGGATGAACAGCTTCTCGGGCGCATTGCGCACCTCCGCCGGATCATTGACAACCAGTGTCTTCGGATGAATCTGGTCGAGCAGATGGGTGGCCGTGATGTAGCCCATGTCGAAGGGCGGGTCCTGGCGCATGAGAATCACGTCCTGCGTGGCGAGGTCGATCGTCCGGCGTGCGCCGAGCGTGGCGTGGTTGCCCTTCTCGTCGCGCACCGTCACGCCCTCGCCCGCGGCATGGAGCGAGCCGTCGCGCCAGGCCAGCGCGTTCACATGATAGTGGAACAGCTTGTGCCCGCGCCGCTGCGCTTCCAGCATCAGCGCAAAGGTGGAATCACCTGAAATGTCGATCGCTGTGATGGGGTCCATCTGGACCGCAACGGAAAGGCCCATGGCTTACCGGTCTCCGTAGAATGCGTTTTCGATATGTGTCGGACGGAAGTTAGAAGAGACGGCGACGATGTCAAACCGGCAGTGCCCGGCGGCGGCCTTGCTGTCGCGCGCCATCCAGTTTGCCGCTGCCGCCGAGATGCGTTTCGATTGCCGCGGCGTCACCGCGATCACGGCATCATCGACCGTGGCCCGCGCCTTGACTTCGATGAAGGCGGTGGTGGCGCCCTTGCGCATGACGAGGTCCACCTCGCCTGATCCGCATTTGAAGCGCCGCGCCAGCAGGCGGTAGCCCTTGCAGCGCAGGAACCAGAGCGCGATGGTCTCGGCCATGTGGCCGCGTTTCTCCGCCGCCTTCCGGTCTCTCACGGCGTCGTGCCCTTGATCTTGACGATGCGGGCGAAAGCCTCGTCGCGCGGAAGACCGGTGAGCTTTGCCACCTGCTGGGCCGCCTTGCCGGCGGGAAGAGCAGCGGCGGCATCGGCAATGATGCGGGCGATCTGCGCGTCATCAAGCACGGCATCGTCTGCCACGCGCCCGGCGATGACAATCACGCATTCCCCCTTGATCGACTCGCGTGCAGAGAGAACAGCGGCGACTTCACCCGCTGATCCGCGCACCACTTCCTCATGAAGCTTGGTGAGTTCGCGCGCCACAGCCAAGGGGCGGGCGGCATCGCGGGCGGCGATGTCCGTGACGGCGGCCCGCAGGCGGTGCGGGCTTTCATAGACGATGACCGTGGACGTGCCGGCAAGCAACCCGTCGAGCACGCGCCCGCGTTCGCCATCACTGCTCGGCAGGAAACCGCCGAAGTGGAACGAGTCTGTGGCAAGGCCGGAGAGTTGCAGGGCCGTCAGCACGGCATTGGCGCCGGGGAGCGCCGTCACAGGAAGGTCCGCCTCGGCGCAGGCCCGCACCAGCCGGAAGCCGGGATCGGAGATGAGCGGCGTTCCTGCGTCACTGACCAGCGCTATCGCCTTCCCGCTGCGCAGATCATCGAGGATCGCGGGCACAAGCTGCGACTCGTTGTGCTCGTGCAACGCCTTCAGCGGCACACGCAGGCCGTAGCGTTCCAGCAGGCGGACGGTGATGCGCGTGTCCTCGCAATAGATGACTTGGGCGGCAGCCAGTGTTTCCAGCGCGCGCAGCGTGATGTCGCCCAGGTTTCCGATGGGCGTCGCCACGAGGTAAAGCCCCGGCGTCAGGGCCGGAGCGTCGAAGGCATGGGCGCCGATGTGGAAGCGGGGCTGAACTGGAAGGTCCGTCATGGGTCATCCGGCATAATGAGGGAGGGCGCGCGGTGCAAGCTCAGCGGATGGGCCGTAGCGCCTGATAGAGGGCGCGGAACTGCGGCAATCGGGTTGCAAACCGGTCGCGCCAGACAGGATCGGGCTTCACTTCCGTGCTGCGCTCCGGTTTCCGGTAGAGGGCGGAGGCCGCTTCCCCTGTCACCGCCTGCCGCGCCAGCCGCGCGACACCAATGGCGCCACCCATGTCGCTCGCGGCGATCAGATGCAGCGGCCGGTCCAGCGCCGAGGCAATCATGCGGGTCCAGAGCGGACTGCGGAAACCGCCGCCCACGGCATAAAGCGTGCGCGGCACCGTGCCGGTGGACACCAGTGCCGCATAGGCATCGGCCAGCGAGAGAGCCACGCCCTCAAGCACCGCGCGCGTGAGATCGCTGCGGTCGGTCGTCGCCTCAAGCCCCAGGAAGGCGCCGCGCATGGCGGGATCGTCATGGGGCGTGCGCTCGCCCGTGAGATAGGGAAGAAACAGCAGGCGCGACGGCTCGGCCATGCGCCGCGCCACCCGCTTCAATGTGGTGTCGAGCGTATCCTCCTCGCCGAGAACCCGTGCAAGCCAGGCGAGGGGCGATGCGCCATTGAGAAGTGCCGCCATCTGGAACCACAGGCCGGGGAGTGCATGGGCGAAGGCGTGGATGTTCTTGTCCGGTGCCGGAACGTGGCGCGTCTTGCTGACGAAGATCTGGGCCGCGGTGCCGAGCGAGACAACCCCGTCGCCTTCGCCCACGAGGCCAAGCCCCAGCGTATTGGCAGCGGCATCGCCCGTGCCCGTGACGACGGCGATGCCGCGCGGAAGGGAAAGGGCACGCGCCGCTGCGGGGGTCAGATGCCCGGCGATCGCATTGCCTTCGAGAATCGGTGGCAATTGCGTTGATGAAAGGCCGCAGGCCTTGGCGATGTCGTCGCACCAGCGCCGCTGTGCCACGTCGAGCATCCACATGCCGGAGGCATCGACGGGATCGGTGGCATGACGTCCCGTGAGGCGGAAGCGGAGCGCATCCTTGGGACTGACGATCACCTCGGCTTGCGCCAGGACATCGGGCTCATGCCGCTGCAGCCACAGCAGCTTCGGCGCCGTGAAGCCCGCCATGGCCCGTACCCCGGCGATGGCGGCGTGGCCGGGCAGCATGCGGTTGAGGTCGCGCGCCTCCGCCGTGGCCCGCCCGTCATTGTGCAGGATGCAGGCCCGCAACGGCTTGCCGTTCTTGAACAGTACCGCGCCATGCATGTGGCCGGACAGCCCGACGGCCGAGACCGCCTTCCACTCGCGGGGCCGCAGGGAGGCCAGTTCGGCACAGGCGCGGGCCAGGGCCCGCCACCAGTCCTCCGGCGATTGCTCGGACCACAGGGCCTGGGGGCGGCGGGTCGGCACGGGGGCCGAGGCTGCGGCAATGACACGCTGGCCATCGCTCAGCACGGCCTTCAGGGCCGTGGTGCCCAGATCGATGCCAAGCACCCGGATATCGGCCCCGGCCCGTGCAACATGTGCCATGAATGGCTCCCGAATCGCGCAATTGACGCGCGGCTGGCTTCATGCCTATAAGCGCGCCATTCCGAAAGCCGTCGCCGCGCCACAGGGAGGGTCTGAAAAGTCCCATGGTTCGGGTACGGCCATTTCCGTTTGAACTTATGAAGCAGGATTGATCAATGGCCAACACCTCCTCCGCCAAGAAGGCAACCCGCGTTGCCGGCCGGCGCACCATCATCAACAAGAACCGCCTCTCGGCTGTTCGCACCGCCGTGCGCAAGGTGGAAGAAGCCGTGACCTCCGGCAAGAAGGGCGACGCTGAAGCCGCCCTGAAGGCCGCTGCTCCTGCGCTGGCCCGCGGCGCCCAGAAGGGCGTGATGCACAAGAATGCTGCATCGCGAAAGATTTCGCGCCTGACCAAGCGCGTCAAGGGCATGCAGGGCTGATCAATCCGCCCGGCAAAGAGCCACACGAACCCGCCCCGGCCTCGCCGCGGCGGGTTTTTTTATGCCTGGACGCCTGCCATCCTCCCTCCCGATGTTCCGGGAACGGATAGATTGTTAATAAAAAATGCTTTAAAAACAGAGGGGTAACAAATTCTCCCCCATGAGCACATGGAATCGCCCCTCACTCGCCTTCCCGCTGCAGGGCTGCGACGTCGCTGCCCCGGTTTTTGTGGTATTTCTGCAACGTCTGATTCAGGTCGCTGAATCAAGCGTTTGAAGCGTTCAGCCCGTCCACGCCGCAGCGCACCCGGGAATTCTTTGACTCTCCGTATACGGATCATTCACGGATTCAATTTGCGCCGCCCGGAAGCCCCTCTGTAAGTTGTCCACAGGACGGCGGGAGAAAAAAGCAAAAGCCCGTCGCCCGGGGACCGGGACAGGGTCCAAAGCAGGAGTGGCTGGGGTGTAACAAGAGAGCGGCAGCCGGATGGCAGAGGCAATGGCATCCGGAGGTAAGTGGCGTCGGCGACGCGCAATCTGAGAAACAAGCGTTAGGTGTGATCTGAGGAGTGAACCACCAGGTGTCTTCATCTGGAGGAGTTTTCCCTTGGCCTTGCGCTGAAAAATTTGGGGGCGGCAAAAGAGATGAACATGGGCGGACAGGCAGCGGAACGGTCGGCGGGCAAACTGGTGGCGGCGCAGGACGGCCTGCGTGAGACATGGACCAAGGTGGCCCAGCGCCTGCGGGCCGAGCTGGGCGATGATCTCTTCAACTCCTGGTTCGGACGCATGGAGCCGGAGGGTTTCGTGGACGGCGTTCTCGTCGCCTCGGTGCCGACGCGCTTTCTCAAAAGCTGGATCGAGAACCACTATGCCGCGAAGCTGACCAAGATTGCCGGGGCTGAATTTGCCGGGCTGCGCCAGGTGCAGGTGCGTGTGCGCGTGCAGGGCGTCACCGCCCAATCGGGCAGTGTGCCGCGTGCCATCGTCAACCTGCCGCGCAGCGAAGGGCGCCATGCCGAGCCATCCTCGCTTCAGCCCATGGCGGGCTTCATGCCGCAGGCCGCGGAAGCGGCCCTCGCGCGCGCCACGGTGATCGACGAGAGCCAGACCTTCGACAGCTTCATGATCGGTCAATCGAACCAGCTCGCCCACGCCGCCGCCATGCGCGTGGCCAATTCGCCCACGGGCACGCCCGTGGGCTTCAACCCGCTCTACATTCACGCCGGCGCGGGCCTTGGAAAGACCCATCTGCTCAACGCCATTGCCAAGCGCATCCGCGAGACGCAGCCCATGCGCAAGGTCATGGTGATGACCGCCGAGCGCTTCATGTACAGCTTCATCTATGCCGTGCGGCAGCGCGACACGCTTTCCTTCAAGGACCAGTTCCAGTCCGTCGACGTGCTCCTGATCGACGATTTCCAGTTCCTCCAGGGCAAGGCCATCCAGCAGGAGTTCTGCCACGCCTTCAACTCGCTGGTGGACCAGCGCCGCCAGGTGGTGGTGGCCGCCGATGTGCCGCCCGCCCAGCTCGACACGGTGGACCAGCGCATGCGTTCGCGCCTGATGGGCGGTCTCGTGGTGGACATCGAGTCGCCGGACATCGCCCTTCGCCGCAAGATCCTCTCGGTGCGCCGCGACATCCTCCTGGCCCGCGATCCCGGTGCCATGGTGAACGATGACATCCTCGAACTGGTGGCCGAGCGCGTTACCGGCGGTGGCCGCGAACTCGAAGGAGCGCTCAACCGCATCGCCGCCTTCCAGCAGTTCAACAGCCAGCCCATCACCCTCGACCTTGCGTCCATGGTGCTGCGCGATGCTGCCGCCCAGGGACAGGATGCAGGCCGCATCAAGATCGACGACATCCTCAAGGTGGTGGGCCGCCACTACAATGTCTCGAAGAACGACCTTCTCTCGCCACGCCGCGCCCGCAACGTGGTGGTGCCGCGCCAGATCGGCATGTATCTCGCCAAGAAGCTGACGAGCCGCAGCCTGCCCGAGATCGGCCGCCGCTTCGGGGGCCGCGACCATTCCACCGTGCTCCACGCCGTGCGCAAGATCGACGACCTGATGCGCGCCGACGAAAAGCTGGCCAAGGACCTGGCGCAACTGATCAGGCTCATCGAACAGGGCGCGTGAGGGGGGCGAAAAACTGCGGAAAGGGACCGGAAAGACGTTGAATATCCGGTCCTTCCGGGCCATGGTCGCCAGTCCAAATCCACTTTTTTCCGGACGACCCCTCCGCCATGCGCGTCACCATTGAACGGTCAGCCTTCCTCAAAGCCCTGAATCACGTGCAGAGCGTGGTGGAGCGCCGCAACACCATTCCGATCCTCTCCAACGTGCTGGTGCAGTCGGACAAGGACAAGGTGCGCCTCACCGCCACCGACCTCGACATCGAGATCGTGGAAACCGTGGCGGCGGAAACTTCGCGCAATGGCGCCGCCACCGTTCCCGCCCACATGCTTTACGACATCGTGCGCAAGCTGCCCGATGGCGCGCAGTTGGAACTGGAGCAGGGACCCGATGCCGGCCGCGTCAACATCAAGGCCGGGCGCTCGCGCTTCCAGTTGCAAGCCCTGCCGCCGGAGGATTTCCCCGACCTCTCCAGCGGCGAACTGGGCAACAGCTTCACGCTCTCCTCGGGCGACCTGCGCCGCCTGATCGAGAAGACCCGCTTTGCCATCTCGACCGAAGAGACGCGCTACTATCTGAACGGCATCTACCTGCACCAGGCCAAGGAGCAGGGCGCCGATGCGCCCGTGCTGCGCGCCGTCGCCACCGATGGCCACCGCCTCGCCCAGTCGCAGGTGCCGTTGCCGGAGGGTGCCGCGGGCATGCCCGGCATCATCGTGCCGCGCAAGACCGTGCTGGAGGTGGTGAAGCTCATCGAAGGTGACGACACGGAGGTGCAGGTCTCGCTCTCGGCCTCCAAGATCCGTTTTGCGGCGGGCCATCTGGTGCTCACCTCGAAGCTCATCGACGGCACCTTCCCCGACTACGAGCGCGTCATTCCCCGCGGTCACGACAAGACGCTGGATGTGGACGCCAAGGCTTTCGCCGATGCCGTGGACCGCGTTTCCACCATTTCGCTGGAAAAGAGCCGCGCCGTGAAGCTGATGCTCTCCGACGGCAAGATGACGCTCGTCGTGAACAACCCCGACTCCGGTTCCGCCGAGGAAGAGGTGGCGGTGGACTATACCCGCGATCCCCTCGAGATCGGCTTCAACTCGCGCTACCTGCTCGACGTGGCCGGCCAGATCACCGCGGAGAACATGCGCTTCGAACTGCAGGACGCAGGCTCACCCACCGTGGTGCGCGATCCCAAGGACGCGCAGTCGCTCTATGTGCTGATGCCCATGCGGGTGTAAGCAGGGGCGCGATGCACCCCTCCACCTTTGCCGTCACGCGCCTCACGCTGACCGATTTCCGCAACTACGGCCACATGCGGCTGGAGCCGTCGCGGCCGCTTGTGGCGCTGGCGGGCGCCAATGGTGCGGGCAAGACCAATTTGCTGGAGGCGGTTTCGCTGCTGGTGCCGGGGCGGGGTTTGCGCGGCGCAGAGTTTTCCGCCCTCGCCCGCCAGGGTGGCCCTGGGCAGTGGGCCGTCGCCGCCCATGTGGTGACGCCGGCGGGTGACATGCAGGTGGGCACGGCCTGGCAGCCCGGCGAGGACGGCGAAACGGCCAGCACCCGCTCCGTCATGATCGATGGACTGACGCAACGCTCCGCCGGCGCGCTGACGGGACTGTTGCGCATGGTCTGGCTCACCCCCGCCATGGACCGCCTCTTCCAGGGCGCGCCCGGTGATCGCCGCCGTTTCCTCGACCGCATGGTGATGCTGTTTGATGCCGAGCATGCCTCTCGCGTTAACGCCTTCGAGAAACTGATGCGCGAACGGAATGCCCTTCTCTCCGAGAACAATCCCGATGGTGCCTGGCTGGCGAGTCTTGAGGTGCAGATGGCCGAGAGTGCCGTTGCCGTGGCGGCGGCACGCCTGGCGGCGGTGGGCATTCTCGCCCGCCATGTGGCGCTGAGCGAGCACCACGGTCCCTTTCCCTGGGCGGCCCTCTCGATCACGGGCGCCATGGAAGACCTGGTGATGCAGCATCCGGCGGTGGAAGCGGAAGACATCTACCGCCGCGACCTCGCCCGGGGCCGCGCCGCCGACAGGGCCGCAGGCCGGGCGCTGGCAGGTCCCCACCGCAGCGACCTCCATGTGGTCCACGGACCCAAGGCGATGCCCGCCGAACTCTGCTCCACGGGCGAGCAGAAAGCGCTCCTGATCGGCCTCATCCTGGCCCAGGCGCGGGCGGCCAAAAGTCTCTTCGGGGCAAGCCCCATGCTGCTCCTTGACGAAATTGCCGCACACCTCGATCCGGCCCGCCGCACGGCCCTTTTCGGGCTGCTGGAAACCCTTGGATCTCAAGTGTTTATGACCGGCACGGAGGTCTCACTTTTTGATGGCGCGGGAGCCTCCACAGTGGTGTATCTGGTGGATGGCGGACAGCTCTCCGAATCACGCTGAGAGCTGCCTTTCGCCCCCTCTCCGACGACCCCGGAACCCCCATGTCACAGAACGACCAAGAGCAGAAACCGCAGGCCGAATACGGCGCTGAATCGATCAAGGTGCTGAAGGGCCTTGATGCCGTGCGCAAGCGCCCCGGCATGTACATCGGCGATACCGATGACGGCTCGGGCCTGCACCACATGGTCTACGAAGTCGTCGACAACGCGATCGACGAAGCGCTGGCCGGTCACGCCACGCTGGTCACCGTGTCGCTCAACGCCGATGGCTCCGCCACCGTCACCGACAACGGCCGCGGCATCCCCACCGACATCAAGAAGGATGACGACCACGAGCCCCAGCGCTCGGCAGCGGAAATCGTGATGACGGAGCTGCACGCCGGCGGCAAGTTCGACCAGAATTCCTACAAGGTCTCGGGCGGCCTTCATGGCGTGGGCGTCTCGGTGGTGAACGCGCTCTCGACCAAGCTCGAACTCACCGTGCACCGTGGTGGCAAGACCCACACCATGACCTTCACCCATGGCGTGCCCGATGCACCGCTCCGCGTTGTGGGCGAGGCGCAAGGCAAGCGCGGCACCGAGGTGACGTTCCTGCCATCGACCGGCACCTTCACCAAGACCGAGTTTGATTTCGCCACGCTGGAACACCGCCTGCGCGAACTCGCCTTCCTCAATTCCGGTGTACGCATCACCCTCACCGACCGGCGCGGCGTCGAGCCCAACGTCGTCGAACTCTTCTACGAGGGCGGCATCGCGGCCTTCGTGAAATATCTCGACCGTTCCAAGCAGCCGGTGCTGAAGGAGCCGATCCTGATCAAGGGCGAACGCGACGGCATCACCGTGGAATGCGCCCTGTGGTGGAATGACAGCTACAATGAAAGCGTCTTCTGCTTCACCAACAACATTCCGCAGCGCGACGGCGGCACCCATCTCGCAGGCTTCCGCGGCGCGCTCACCCGCGTCATCAACAACTACGCCGCCAATTCCGGAATCTCCAAAAAGGAAAAGGTGCAGCTGACCGGCGATGACGCGCGCGAAGGCATGACCTGCGTGCTCTCGGTCAAGGTGCCCGATCCCAAGTTCTCCTCGCAGACGAAGGACAAGCTCGTCTCCTCCGAGGTGCGCCCGGTCGTCGAAAGCTACGTCAACGATGCGCTCGGCGCCTGGTTCGAGGAACACCCGGGCGATGCCCGTTCCATCGTGCAGAAGATCGTGGAAGCCGCCGCCGCCCGAGAGGCCGCCCGCAAGGCCCGTGAACTGACCCGCCGCAAGGGCGCGCTCGATATCTCCTCGCTTCCCGGCAAGCTCGCCGATTGCCAGGAACGCGATCCCGCCCGCTGCGAACTCTTCATCGTCGAAGGTGACAGCGCCGGTGGCTCCGCAAAGCAGGCGCGCAACCGAGACAACCAGGCGGTGCTGCCCCTGCGCGGCAAGATCCTCAACGTCGAGCGCGCCCGCTTCGACAAGATGCTCTCCTCGGTGGAAATCGGCACGCTCATCACGGCGCTGGGCACCGGCATCGGCCGCGAGGAATTCAATATCGGCAAGCTGCGCTATCACAAGATCATCGTGATGACCGACGCCGACGTGGACGGCGCGCATATCCGCACGCTGCTGCTCACCTTCTTCTACCGCCAGATGCCGGAATTGATCGAGCGCGGGCATCTCTATATCGCCCAGCCGCCGCTCTACAAGATCAAGCGCGGCAATTCAGAACAGTACCTGAAGGACAACAAGGCGCTGGAGGAGAACCTGGTGGATCAGGGCCTTGACGGCGTGAAGCTGGTGCTGGGCAACGGCAGCGAACGCGCCGGCGCCGATCTCCGCGCCATCGTCGAAGAGGCGCTTGCGATCCGCGGCGTCATCGAAGGCCTGCACTCGCGTTATCCCACGCTGGTGATCGAGCAGGCGGCGATTGCGGGCGCCCTCAATCCCGAAGTTCTCTCCGACCAGGCCAACGCCGAGGCCGCGGCCGCCTACGTGGCCCGCCGCCTCGACATCCTCTCCGATGAAACGGAACGTGGTTGGCACGGCGCCATCGCGGCGGACGGCGGCCTCAACTTCATGCGCGAACTCCGCGGCGTGAAGGAAAGCTGGCACATCGACAACAAGCTGATCTCATCAGCCGACGCCATGCGCCTCGACCGCAAGACGGCTCATCTGCAGGAGGTCTATGCCCATCCTGCCAAGCTGAAGCGCAAGGATTTCGAAACGCCGATCAACGGACCCCTGGGCCTGCTGGACGCCATCTTCTCGGCCGGCCGCAAGGGTGTGTCGTTGCAGCGCTACAAAGGCCTCGGCGAGATGAATCCCGAGCAGCTCTGGGAGACAACACTCGATCCCAACGTGCGCTCACTGTTGCGCGTCAAAGTCTCGGAAATCGACCAGGCCGACGACCTCTTCACCAAGCTCATGGGTGACGTCGTCGAGCCGCGCCGCGACTTCATTCGCGAAAACGCCCTCAACGTCGCCAACCTCGACGTCTGATCAGTACAGCTCGCCGTCCTTGACCATGCGCTTGCGCGGGGGCGGAGGAGGTGCATCGCCGCCGTCATCGATGCCGAAGATGCGGGCGAAGAGGCCGCGCTTCTTCTTCTTGCGCGGCACCGGCGCCACGTCTTCCTCGGCGATCTGCGGATCAGCCTCGATTGCATCCTGGGGCGCAGTATCGGCCACGACCGCGTCGGTGTCCGGCGGCGCCTGCATTTCACCCGGCAGGATGCGCGGGCTAAGACCCTTGTGGGCTTCCTCCATCACGTCCTTCCAGACGAGCGCCGGCAGTGAACCGCCTGTCACCTTCTTCGTGGGCGAGCTGTCGTCGTTCCCCATCCACACGGTCGTCACATAATAGGGCGTGAAGCCGATGAACCAGGCGTCGCGGTAATCCTGGCTGGTGCCCGTCTTGCCGCCGATGTCGAGGTTGTCGAATTCGGCCTTGGTGGCGGTGCCTTCTCGCACCACGGCGCGGAAGAGGATGTTCATGGCGCCGAGGTCATTGTCGGAGACGACGCGGCCCAGCCCGTCGCCCTTGCGCTGGTACAGCACCTTGCCAGCCTTGGTGTAGATGCGCGTCACCACATAGGGTTCGACGGCATAGCCGCCATTGGCAAACGGCGTGTAGGCGGCCGTGAGTTCAAGCGGTGTGACTTCCGATGTGCCGAGTGCAATGGTGGCGTCGGTGCCCAGTTGCGAGGTGATGCCAAGGCGGTGGGCCACGGCTGCAACGGCCTGCGGCGTCACCGCCTGCCCGAGGCGTGCCGCAACGGTGTTGATGGAGAGGGCAAAGGCGCGCTCCAGCGTGACGGGTCCGAGGTAACGGTCGGTGTAATTCTGCGGCGCCCAGTTGCCGATGCGGATCGGCTCATCCACCTCGACGCTTTCCGGGCGATAGCCGTTCTCGATGGCGGCGAGATAGACGAAGGGCTTGAAGGCCGATCCCGGCTGGCGCTTCGCCTTGACGGCGCGGTTGAACTGGCTGCGCTTGTAGGACCGCCCGCCGACGAGCGCCTTCACCGCACCCCGCGTGTCGAGCGTCACCACGGCGCCTTCGCTCACCGCCAGCTTCCTGCCGTTGTCGGCGAGGCGCTTCCGGAGCGAGGCTTCCGCCTTGAGCTGCATCACCGTGTCGAGCGTCGTCTCGATCACCAGCGATTCATGGGTGTCCTTGGTGTAGAGCGGCAGCTGGTCGATGATCCAGTCCACCGCGTATTGCGTCGCCGGCACATAGTCGGCGGGCGTCGTCCTGGTGGAGGAGGCGAGCGCCTCGCTCATGTCGTCCGCCGTGATGTAGCCCTCTTGCACCATGTTCTGGAGCACGAGTGTCGCCCGCTCACGGGCCTCCTGCGGCCGCCTGGCTGGATTGTAGGTGGTGGGGGCCTTGAGGACGCCGGCGAGCGTAGCTGCTTCCATGATCGACAGCTCTTCCGGAGACTTGCCGTAGAAGGCCCGGCTGGCCTTGTCGATGCCGTTGGCCCCGCCGCCGAAATAGACGCGGTTCATGTAGAGCTGGAGGATTTCATCCTTGGAGAACTTGGTCTCCAGCCAGATCGCGAGGACAACCTCCTGGAGTTTGCGATTGATGGTTCGCTCGGGCGAGAGGAAGAGGTTCTTGGCCAACTGCTGCGTCAGCGTGGAGCCGCCTTGCGTCATGCGCCCGCCGCGCAGGTTGCTCAGCATGGCGCGTCCCAGTCCCCACGGGTCAATGCCGTGATGGCTGTAGAAGCGCCGGTCCTCGATGGCGATGATGGCGTTGGGCACGTAGTCGGGCAGCGCCTCGATGTTCACGCTGTCGCCGAAGAAGGTGCCGCGCTGGGCGAGTTCGGTTCCGTCCGAAGCGAGGATCATGATGCCCGGTTCGCGCTCGGGCACCTGGAAGACGCCTTTCTGTGCCAGCGTGAACCAGATGAAGGCGAAGGTCGCGGCACAGGCGATAGCGGCCCAGAAGCCCAGCGCCAGCGTGAAGCGGAACAGCCAGCCCAACAGGCTGCGCCGGCGCTTGCGCGGAGCAGGTTCTGCCACGCGCCCGCGCCGTTCCGGGAATAACTGCGGTTCCTGCCGTCCCCGCCGTTGCGATTGCGCGGCTTTCTTCTTTCCGCCGCCAAACCAGCCCATCGTCCACTCCGCCCCCGGTTGTACCCGGCGGCACCCTAAAGGCCCGGACCTTGCCGGGCGGTTACTGGTCCCGCTGTTGCGGGGAAATCATGGGTAAAAGATGGCTGCAAGGGCCGCGTGGGCCCCTCACATGACGGCGCCGATATACCACGGCACGTATTCGTTTTCGCCGTAGCCCAGTTCTTCGGATTTGGTCTTCTGGCCCGACGCGGTCTTCAGCATGAGGTCGAAGATCTGCTGACCCTTCACCTCCAGCGGCACACCCTCCACGACGTCACCGCAGTTGATGTCCATGTCGTCGATCATGCGGGTGTAGATGTCGGTGTTGGTGGCGAGCTTGATGGAAGGGCAGGGCTTGTTGCCATAGGCGCTTCCACGCCCCGTGGTGAAGCACATGAGATTGGCGCCGCCCGCCACCTGTCCGGTCGCCCCCACGGGATCATAGCCCGGCGTATCCATGAACACGAAACCCTTGGCGGTGACCGGTTCGGCATAGTTGTAGACGGCCTGCAGCGTGGTGGTGCCACCCTTGGCGGCGGCGCCCAGCGACTTTTCCAGAATGGTGGTGAGCCCACCCAGCTTGTTGCCGGGCGACGGGTTGTTGTTCATTTCCATGTTGTTGCGGCGGGTATAATCCTCCCACCACTTGATGATGCCGACAAGTTTCTCACCCACTTCCCTGGTGGCCGCGCGGCGCGTGAGCAGGTGTTCCGCCCCATAGATTTCCGGCGTTTCGGAAAGAATGCCGGTGCCGCCATGGCGGACGAGAATATCGACAGCCGCACCCAGCGCCGGATTGGCGGTGATGCCGGAATAGCCATCCGAGCCGCCGCACTGCAACGCCACCACAAGGTCGGAGGCGGGGCACGTCTCGCGCTTCACGTTGTTCACGGAGTCGAGCATTTCCTTCACGTAGGCAATGCCGCGGTCCACCGTCTTCTTGGTGCCGCCGGTTTCCTGGATGGTCATGGTGCGGAAGAGTTCATTCTCCTCCACCTTGTAGGCTTCCTTGAAGCGCGGGATCTGGAATCCTTCGCAGCCCAGCCCCACCATCATGACGCCGCCCATGTTCGGGTTGGTGGCATAACCCCAGGCGGTGCGCTTGAAGGTGTCGAAGATCACGCCGCGGTAATCGATGACGCAACCGTTGTCCTGCGTCAGCGCCACGATGCCGTCGATGTTGGGATAGTCGTTGAGCATGCCCGAGCGCTCGACCTCGCGGGCGATGTGTGCCGCGACCGTGGCCGAGCAGTTCACGCTGGTCATGATGCCGATGTAGTTGCGCGTGCCCACCTTGCCGTTCTTGCGGCGGTAGCCCTGGAAGGTGGCGCGCTGGTTCTCCGGCAGCACCTCTTCCGTCTTCGCGGCCTGCGCGAAGGCATAGTCGTGCGCCAGTTCGCCCATGATGACGTTGTGCTCATGCACCCATTCACCGGGCGCGATATCGCTCTTGGCGAAACCGATGATCTGCCCGAACTTGCGGATGGGCTCGCCATTGGCGATCTTCACCGACGCCATCTTGTGGCCACGCATGATCTTGGCTTGCGCCGTGATGCCCTCGAGGGTCTCGCCCTTCTCGATGATGCGAGTGGCGACGACGACATTGTCAGTGCCGTGAAGGCGCAGGAGAGGCGAGCCGGGGCGAGACGCTTTATCCATGGTGACTTGGTTCCGCAAACTGATATAACAGTTTAATAGGCCCGGGGGCCTGTGAAAACAACCCGGGAAAAGGGATAAGAAGCGTGAAATTGCGACGGGGTTGCGGCGGTCTGCGCCAACCTCTGCCGTGTCCAGACGCGCGCCGGAGATGAAGCACCATGAAAATCGATTCCCACCAGCACTTCTGGCATCCCGCCCGCGGTGATTATTACTGGATGGATGGCGAGGGCGCGGCCCCGATCCGCCGCGCCATCGGCCCCGACGAAATGCGGCCCCATCTCAAGGCGGCGGGCGTGGACAAGACGGTGCTCGTGCAGGCTGCACCCACCGTCAACGAAACCGAATACATGCTGGGCATCGCCGACACGACCGGCTTTGTCGCCAAGGTTGTGGGCTGGGTCGATTTCGAAAAGCGCGAGGACCTGAAACACCTCCAGCGCTTGGCCAGGCATCCCAAATTCGCTGGCGTGCGTCCCATGATCCAGGACCTGCCGGATGCGGAGTGGATGCATCGCAAGGACATCCAGTGGGCCTATGACGCCATCACCGATCTTGACCTCACCTTTGACGCGCTGGGCTATGCCCATCACGTCGGGCCGTTCCGCCGCCTCTTCGATGCCCGGCCCAAAATGCGGATCGTCATTGATCATTGCATGAAGCCGGTGATCCGCGACGGCAAGTTCGACGACTGGGCCAGGGGCATGGAAACGATTGCGAAGACGACCAACGTCTTCTGCAAGCTCTCGGGCATCGCAACGGAAGCAAAACCCGGCTGGACGGTTGAGACGTTGAAGCCCTACGCCCGCCATGTGATCGACTGCTTCGGACCCGGCCGCGTGATGTGGGGCTCGGACTGGCCGGTGCTGGAATTGAACGGCAGCTATCCGCAATGGCACGCCGCCGCGACGGAGATCGTGGGCGCACAGGGAGCAGATGCCATCTTCGGCGGATCGGCGGCAGCGTTTTACCGGATCTGAGGGGAATGGCTGAACGGGGTCCGCGGAATTTGGCCCGCGCGGCAGAGTTTCAGATTCCAAACCCCGTCATGCGTCCTGTCGCCGGGTAACGAGTATCAGAAGCAAAGAGCCGCGTGATGCCTTATCCCTTCGGCCATCCCAGGCAGGTGATGCCAACGACGATCATGGCGATGCCCAGCCATTGTCCGCGTGATACCTTTTCGCGGAGGAAGATCATCGCCACCAGAACGGCAAGCCCGCCATAGGCGGAGACGCCCATGGCGGCGAATTCCTTTTCGGGGAAATGCCCGGCCCCGTTGACCGCCGTCACCGCCCCCACATCGAGTGCCGCCATGGCGATGACGGCAAGTGTGCCCCGCCGCGGCCAGGAACCTTGCCGCCGCACATCCCCCGCCAGAAGCGGCGCCAGCAGCAAGGCCGCGGGAAAGCGCGAGACGAATGTCGTTTCCACCTCGCCCATGCTGACGGACGCGGCTTGCCCCAGAATCACAGCGGAGGCGAAACCCGCATTGGCGGCCAGAATGGCAAGCACGGCCATCAGCACCTGGCCGGGTGCGATGGAGGCCCGTCCACCCTCCACAGGTCCGCTCGCTCCGACCGTGATCGCGCCTGCAAGAACGAGCACAACGCCCGTCCACTCCACGAGCGTGGGTGACAGGCCGTGGAACAATCCCCACAACACCACCAGTGCGGGATAAGCCGCCGTCGTCGGCCCGACGATGGAAACGGGCGCCACGCTGAAGGCCTTGAACAACCCGCCGAGTGCAAAGGCATAGACGGCTCCCAGCGCCAGGGCATAGCCAATGGCCCAGCCCTCCGCCTGCCAGATCACGTTCCGCCACAGCACGATGGGCAAAAGCAGCAGGGCGCCTGTCAGTACAACCAGGAAGGCCATGCGGTAGGGGCCGATACGGCCGGCATAGGAACGGGCAACACAATCATGCACCGACCAGCACAGGGCTGCGGCAAGACCAAAGGACAGGGCAAGCATGGCGGCAACACTGGCATTGCCGGCCACATGACGCAATCGGCACGGCAGATGGCCGGAAAAGATGGGCATTCCCTGCCGCCTGTGGCAGATTTGCCGGAATGTTCCTCTCCGTCTTCGACCTCTACAAGATCGGCATCGGCCCCTCGTCCTCGCACACGGTGGGACCCATGGTGGCGGCGCGCCGTTTCCTCGATGGCCTTGCGGGCGTCTATCTGCCGCCGGATTCACATCTGCATGTGAGCCTGCACGGCTCGCTCGCCTTCACCGGCAAGGGCCACGGCACCGACCGTGCCGTGATTCTCGGACTTGCCGGCGAGACGCCACAGGACATCGATCCCGACCGGGTCGAGTCGATCCTCGCCCGCATGGCGGAAGCAAAATCCGTTGCCCTCGGCGATGGCCGCCGCCTGGCCTTCGATCCGGCCACCGACGTGATCTTCGATTTCGGCCCCGCGCTGAAGGGCCACGCCAATGGCATGATCATGCATGTCCAGGCGGGCGGCATGACGGTGGCGATCGAGACGTTCTATTCCATCGGCGGCGGCTTCGTGCAGACCGAAGCCGAGCGCAACGCCACCGTGGCCAAGGGAGATGCACCACCGTCCCATGTGCCATTTCCTTTCTCGAATGCGGAGGAAATGCTGGCCATGGGCGCAGCCTCGGGCAAGTCCATCGCCGACATGAAGCGCGCCAACGAGGAAACGATGCACGGTGCCGCCCTCGATGCCCGGCTCGATCATGTGTGGCGCGTGATGAACGCCTGCCTGCAGCGCGGTCTCTCGCAGCAGGGCATCCTGCCTGGCGGCCTGAAGGTGAAGCGCCGCGCCGCCGACGTGCTGGGAAAGCTCCAGGCGGAAACGGGAGGCAACGCCGTGCAACCCCATCGCGTCATGGATTTCCTCTCGGTATACGCCATGGCCGTGAACGAGGAGAATGCGGCGGGCGGCAAGGTGGTGACTGCGCCCACCAATGGTGCGGCGGGCGTCATCCCCGCGGTCATGCGCTATTATCTCGATCATTGTGTCGGCGCCGACACAAACGGCATCCGCACCTTCCTCCTGGCCTCCGCCGCGGTGGGCGGCATCATCAAGCACAACGCCTCGATCTCGGGGGCCGAAGTGGGCTGCCAGGGCGAAGTGGGCTCGGCCTCGGCCATGGCAGCGGCGGGGCTGTGTGCGGCCCTCGGCGGCAGCAACGCGCAGGTGGAGAACGCCGCCGAGATCGCGCTCGAACATCATCTCGGCATGACCTGCGATCCCGTGGGCGGCCTCGTGCAGGTGCCCTGCATCGAACGCAACGCCTTCGGCGCGGTGAAGGCGGTGACCGCCGCGTCATTGGCCCTCCGCGGCGACGGCACCCATCTCGTGCCGCTGGACACCTGCATCGAAACCATGCGCCAGACCGGCATCGACATGAGCGAACGCTACAAGGAAACCTCCACCGGCGGATTGGCCGTCAACGTGGTGGAGTGCTGAGCCCTACTTGAGGGCGCTGAGGTGGGCGACCAGTCCTGCCGTGGAGGAATCCAGTCCCTCCAGTCCCTGTTTGCCCTCGATAACCGGTTGGAGGCCCGTGGCCAGTTCCTTGCCCAGTTCCACGCCCCACTGGTCGAAGGCGTTGATGCCCCAGATGGCGGCTTCGGTGAAGACGCGGTGCTCGTAGAGCGCGATCAGCTTGCCCAGTGTTGCCGGATCGAGCTTTCGGTAGGCGATGGTGATCGAGGGGCGGTTGCCTTCGAAGACGCGGTGCGGGGCGAGACGCTTCACCTCCGCCTTGCTCTTGCCCATGGCGGCAAGTTGCGCTTCCGCTTCCTTCAGCGTGCGGCCCCGCATCAGCGCCTGTGACTGCGCCAGGCAATTGGCCACGAGAAGATCGTGGTGCACCTTGATGCCCACTTCATGCGGTTCGGCGGCGATGAGGAATTCGACCGGGATCACATCCGTGCCCTGGTGCAGCAGCTGGAAGAAGGCGTGTTGTCCGTTGGTGCCGGGTTCGCCCCACACGATGGGGCCGGTCGCCTCGCGCACCGCCTTGCCGCCTTGCGTCACGCGCTTGCCGTTGCTCTCCATGTCGAGTTGCTGGAGGTAGGCCGGAAAGCGCGAGAGGCGCTGGTCATAGGGAATGATGGCGCGCGAGGGATGCCCGCAGGCATTGCGGTGCCACACGCCCAGAAGGCCGAGCAGAATGGGCAGGTTGCGGAGCGGCGGGGCGGAGAGGAAATGCTGGTCCATGGCGTGCGCGCCGGCCAGCATGTCCATGAAGTTGCGCGGCCCCACGGCGAACATAAGCGACAGGCCGATTGCCGACCACAGCGAATAGCGCCCGCCCACCCAGTCCCAGAATCCGAAGGTGCGGTTCCCGGCAATGCCGAAGGCCTTCACCTTGTCGAGTGCTGTCGAGATGGCGGCGAAGTGGTCGCCGACGGCAGCCTCGCCCAGCTTCTCGACGAGCCAGGCCCGCGCCGTGCGTGCGTTCGTCATGGTCTCGATGGTGGTGAAGGTCTTGGAGGCGACGAGGAAGAGGGTGGTCTCGGGATTGAGGTCCTTCAGCGTGTCGGCGATATGCGCGCCATCCACGTTGGAGACAAAGTGCGCGCGCGGCCCGTCATGGTAGGGCGACAGCGCCAGCGTGGCCATGACAGGCCCCAGATCCGACCCGCCGATGCCGATGTTGACGACATCCGTGATCTTGCCCGCCACATGCTTCTGCCGCACCTCCACGGCGAAGCGCGCCATGGCTTCCAGCACGTCATGCACGTCATGCACGACGTTGTGGCCGCCGAGGAAGACCAGTTCGCTCTTCGGCCGCCGCAACGCCGTGTGCAGCACGGCCCGGCCTTCCGTGGTGTTGATGATGTCGCCCCGCATCATCTTGTGCACCTGGCCCTCCACGTCGGCAGCCTTGGCCAACGCCGCCAGCAGCTTCATGGTCTTGGACGTGACGCGGCACTTGGAAAAATCCATGACAAGGTCATCGAGACTCGCGGAGAATTCCGTGAAGCGGTCGTTGCCCCTCTTCGATGGCGCAAAGGTCTTCCGCATGTCGGGAAGGCCTTCACGGGCGTGGGCTTTGAGTTCGGCGAGGACGGTTTTGGTGGTGGGTGTCATGAAGCTGTCTCTTTGGAGAGAGCATGACGCCCTGCTCCAAAAAAGACAATGGCACCCGCTGCCGCGGAGAGAACGACGAAGCCCAGCGCCATGGGCACGGGCGTGCCGTCATAGAGCTGTCCGATCACCGTGCCCAGCGCCGCCCCGATCACCATCTGCAGGAAGCCCTGCGTGGAGGCGGCGGTGCCCGCCACCTCGCCCAGGGGCTCCATGGCCAGCGCCCCGAAGTTCGACATGATGAAGTTGAAGACGAGGAAGTTGGTGCTGAGCAGGGCAAAGAACAGGAACACCGGCAGAAGGCCGAGCGCCCCCAGCACCACCATCACCAGCGAAACGCCGGCAAAGATCGCCAGCGCGCCGTGCGACAGCCGGCGCATGCCGAAGCGCATCACCGCCTGCGAATTGAGATAGCCGCCGAAGGCACTGATGGCGCCGCCCGCCGCGAAGAACAGCGGGAACAGCGTGCCCACGCCATAATGCTCCACATAGATCTGCTGCGAGGAGGTGAGGAAGCCCATCAGGGCGCCGAAGAGCAGCGCCGTCGCCATGATGTAGGACAGCGACACGCGGTTGCCGAAGACGATGGCAAAGCCTTCCACGATCGCCCGCGCCGTGAAGGGGCGGCGGTATTCCGGATGCAGGGTCTCGGGCAGGCGGAAATAGGTCCAAGCCATCACCAGCGCGCCGAAGCCCGCCATGAAACCGAACAGACCCTGCCACGGCATGATGGACAGCAGGAACTGCCCGAGGCCAGGGGCAAAGATGGGCGAGGCCATCATCACCATGAAGACCAGCGACAGGGTCTTGGCCATCTCGTCGCCCACGAAGAGATCGCGCACCAGCGCAATGGCGATCACCGCCGTTGCCGCCGCACCAGCCCCTTGCAGGAAGCGCAGCGCCAGGAGGGCATTGAAGTCGGTGACGAAGAAGGCGGCCCCGGCGGCCAGCACATAGACGGCCATGCCGGCAAGAAGCGGCGTGCGCCGGCCAAAGCGGTCGGCCAGCGGTCCGAAGACCAGTTGCAGGATGCCGAAGCCCAGCATGTAGAGCGGGATCACCAGCTGCCGCCGGTTCTCGTCGGTTTCGCCCAGGCTCTGGCCGATGTCCTGCAGGCCCGGCAGCATGATGTCGATGGCAAAGGCATTGATGGCGATCATTGCCGCAACAAGGGCAATGAACTCGACCCGGCCGAGGCGGCCGTGGAATTTCTCGAAATCTGTGGTGCTCATGATTCCCTGCTGGGCCCCGGTCCGGAAAAAGGGGGCGGACCATAGGCCGGGACCGGCGAAGGTCAAGCAACGCGGGGTTGGGTGGCGAGACCCGACAGGGGTTGCAGCCCGGACCTTGCAATATCGGGCCATTTCTGCTTTATCCCCGCCATCTCACTGATAAAGCTGAGGTTCCTCAATCGCCTGGCCGTACAAGGGCTGCCATGGCGGTTTTTCGCAATGTTCTGAAAGGATTGAACAAAATGCCCAAGATGAAGACCAAGTCGGCGGCCAAGAAGCGTTTTCGCTTCACGGCGTCGGGCAAGGTGAAGGCTGGGGCCGCTGGCAAGCGCCACGGCATGATCAAGCGCACCAACAAGCAGATCCGCAACCAGCGCGGCACGATGGTTCTGGCCCCGGGCGATGAAGGCCTGGTGAAGATCCACATGCCCTACGCCGGCAAGTACTAAGAGGAGTCTGACCCATGCCACGCGCAAAAGGCGGCGTTGTTGCCCGCCGCTCCCACAAGAAGGTCATGGCCCGCGCCAAGGGCTACTTCTCCCGCCGCAAGAACGTTTTCCGCGTTGCCGTGCAGGCTGTCGAGAAGGCGGAACAATACGCCTACATCGGCCGCCGCCAGAAGAAGCGCAACTTCCGCGCCCTCTGGATCCAGCGCATCAACGCCGGCACCCGCGAACTCGGCCTCACCTACGGCCGATTTATCAACGGCCTCGACAAGGCCGGCATCGAAGTGGACCGCAAGGTCCTCGCCGATCTCGCAGTGCATGACAAGGCCGCCTTCGGCGCGCTTGTCGAGAAGGCAAAAGCCGCTCTCGCGTAAGTCCTGAACTTACGAAACGTCATTCACCGGGCCTTGAGGGGGAGAGCAATCTCCCGTACTCAGGGCCCGGTTTTATTTTGAGGATTCCCGATGTCGTTGGAAACGCTGGAGCAGGACACGCTCGCGCAGGTGAATGCCGCTGCCGATGAGGCAGCACTGGAAGCCGTGCGCGTGGCCGCCCTCGGCAAGAAGGGCACCATCTCCGAGCAGATGAAGGGCCTGGGCGCGCTCTCGCCCGACGAGCGCAAGAGTTTCGGCGCCGCCCTCAACCTCATCAAGGACAAGGTGAGCGATGCCATCGCGTTGCGCAAGGCGGCGCTGGCCGACAAGGCGCTGAACGAGCGCCTCGCCCGCGAGACGGTTGATGTGACCCTTCCCGCCCGCGGTGAACTCAAGGGAACGATCCATCCCGTTTCCCAGGTCTGGGAAGAGATCGTGCAGATTTTTGGCGACCTCGGCTTCGCCGTGGCGGAAGGTCCGCACATCGAAGACGACTTCCACAATTTCGATGCCCTCAACATGCCGCCCGAACATCCGGCGCGGCAGGAGCACGACACCTTCTATTTCCACGAGAAGCCGGATGGCAGCCGCATGGTGTTGCGCACACACACCTCGCCGGTGCAGATCCGCACCATGCTTTCGCAGAAGCCGCCCATCCGCATCATCGCACCGGGCCGCACCTTCCGTTCCGACTCGGACATGACGCACACGCCCATGTTCAATCAGGTCGAGGGCCTCGTCCTTGATGAGTCCACGCACATGGGCCACCTGAAATGGGTGCTGCATGAATTCTGCAAGGCCTTCTTCGAAGTGAACGATGTGAAGATGCGCTTCCGCGCCTCGCACTTCCCCTTCACCGAACCGTCCATGGAAGTGGACATCCAGTGTTCCTGGAAAGACGGCCAGGTGAAGATCGGCGAGGGCGAAAGCTGGCTCGAAATTCTCGGCTCCGGCATGGTGCATCCCAACGTCATCAAGTCCTGCGGCCTCGACCCCGCCAAATACCAGGGCTTCGCCTTCGGCATGGGCATCGACCGCGTCGCCATGCTGAAATACGGCATCCCCGATCTGCGCGCCTTCTTCGACTCGGACCTGCGCTGGCTCCGTCACTATGGATTCAAATCACTGCAAGTTCCGACGCTTGCGGGAGGACTGTCATGAAATTCACCCTCTCCTGGCTCAAGGATTATCTCGATACCACTGCCACCGTTGACGAGATCGCGGCGGGGCTTCTGGGCATTGGCCTCGAAGTGGAGGAGGTGTCCGACAAGACCAAGGCGCTGGCCGCCTTTTCCGTTGCCTACGTGCAGAAGGCGGAGAAGCATCCCAATGCCGACAAGCTCCGCCTCTGCGTTGTGGAAACGAAAGACGGCGTGAAGCAGGTCGTCTGCGGTGCGCCCAACGCGCGGACCGGCATGAAGGCCATCATCGCCCTGCCCGGTGTCGTAATCCCGGTGACGGGCCAGGTCTTCACGCCTGCCACGATCCGTGGATCGGAATCGCAAGCCATGATGTGTTCCGAACGCGAACTCATGCTCTCCGACGAACATGATGGCATCATTGATGTTCAGGGCGACTGGCCGGTGGGCACGCCCGCCGCGACAGCCCTCGGCCTCGACGATCCCATGTTCTACGTGAAGGTGACGGCGAACCGCCCCGATGCGCTGGGCATCTACGGCATCGCCCGCGACCTCGCCGCCAAGGGCCTCGGCACGCTGAAGCCGCTCAACCCGCCAGCGATCAAGGGCAGTTTCGAGTCACCCATCAAGGTGACACTCGATTTCCCCAAGGGTGACGAGAAAGCCTGTCCGCTGTTCGTGGGCCGCTACATCCGCGGCGCGAAGAACGGGCCGTCACCGGCGTGGATGCAGCAGCGCCTCAAGGCCATCGGCCTTCGCCCCATTTCCGCGTTGGTGGACATCACCAACTACGTCACCTTCGCCCACGCGCGGCCACTGCATGTGTTCGATGCGAAGAAAGTGACCGGAAACATCAGCGCCCGTTTCGCCCGCGACGGCGAGACGATCGACGCGCTGGACAACAAGACCTACACATTGTCGTCCGGCATGACCGTCATTGCCGACGAGGCCCATGCGGAAGCCGTGGCCGGCATCATCGGCGGCGTTCCCTCCTCCTGCACGGATGACACGACCGACGTGTTCCTCGAAGCCGCCTGGTTTGATCCGGTGCGCACGGCAGCGACGGGCCGCAAGCTCGGCATCAATTCCGATGCGCGCTACCGCTTCGAACGCGGCGTCGACCCCGCCTTCACGCCAACGGGCTCCGACATCGCCACGCAGATGATCCTCGATCTTTGTGGCGGCGAAGCCTCGCATCAGGTTGTGGCCGGCAAGGTGCCGGAAACGAAGCGCACCATCACGCTCCGCAAGGCCCGCGTGAAGCAACTGGGTGGACTGGATTGTCCGTGGGCGGATCAATTGAAGATCCTCCGCGCTCTGGGCTTTGCCGTGACGGAAGCCGCGGGCGGGGCCTCGTGCATTCCCCCGGCATGGCGCCCCGACGTGAACGGCGAGGCCGATCTGGTGGAAGAGATCTGCCGCATCGTCGGACTCGAGAACATTCCCTTCGCGGAGATGAGCAGGCCCAGCCCCGTGGCGAGGCCCGTGCTGACGCCGCTGCAGAAGCGCATGCTGGCGGCCCGCCGCACGCTCGCCTCGCGCGGCTTCAACGAGGCCGTCACCTACGCCTTCCTGCCGAATGCGCAGGCCAAACTCTTCGGAGGTGGCCAGCGGGAACTGCAGCTGGCCAACGCCATCTCCTCGGAACTGACCGACATGCGGCCTTCGCTGCTGCCCAACCTGCTCGCCGCGGCAGGGCGCAACATCGCGCGCGGCGTCGCGGGCTTCGCCATGAGTGAAGTGGGCCACGCCTATGCCGGCGACCAGCCCAAGGATGAAACCCTGCGCGCCGCGGGCATTCGCCAGGGCGAGGCCGTGTCGCGCCAGTGGCAGGGCGGCACCCGGCCTGTCGATGCCTTCGACGCCAAGGCCGACGCCATCGCCGTGCTGGAAGCCTGCGGCATGGCCGGTGCGACCTTGCAGATCGTCAACACCGCGCCGGCCTGGTTCCATCCCGGCCGCTCCGGCACCTTGCAGATGGGGCCGCAGAACAAGATCGCCCATTTCGGCGAGGTGCACCCCGGAGTGCTGGCGGAGATGGACGTGAAGGGCCCTGTGGTGGCCTTTGAGATCGTGCTCAACCTCATCCCCGCGCCGCGCCAGAAGGGCACGGCGAAACCTGCGCTGCAACTCTCCGGCCTCATGAGCGTGTCGCGCGACTTCGCCTTCGTGGTGGATGACAAGGTGCAATCAGCCGAGCTGGTGAAGGCCGCTCGCGGCGTCGACAAGGTGACAGTCACCGAGGCGCAGGTCTTCGACGTCTTCAAGCTCGCCGATGGCAAGACCTCACTGGCACTGGAAGTGACGTTGCAGCCCAGGGACAGGACCTTCACCGACGAGGAAATCGACGCGCTCTCGGCCAAGATCGTCGCTGCTGTCGGCAAGGCCACGGGCGCCACGCTGCGCAGTTGAGAAGCGGGAGTGCGGGAGCAATCACGTGCCCCGCGCATTGCTCATGGCTGCCCCGCTGCAAGGCTGTTGTCATTCCGCCTGTGATCGCAGAGCCTTGCTTCCGCAACAGACTCTCTGACCGGGGCAAGACCTGATTCATGAAACGGCATGACAACCGCGCCTGGCTGCTTCTGGTTCCGGCCGGGCTCATCATGCTGGCCGTGGGCGTGTTGCCGCTCGTCGCCGTCTTCAACTATTCCTTCCACGACATCTTCACCCTGCAGAAGCTGCATTGGGTGGGGCTGGACTGGTACCAGGAGATCGTGCGCTCCGAACGTTTCCACGGCAGCCTGCTGCGCAGCCTGCTGTTCTCCGCTCTCGTGCTCACGGTGCAATTGCCGCTCGGCATCGCCATCGCACTCATGCTCACGCAGCATCCGCGCTGGCGTACGCCGGTGATCATGCTGCTCGCCCTGCCGCTCGTCGTGCCGTGGAACATGATCCCCATGATGTGGCTGAGCTTCATCGCCAAGACGGGGATCGCCGGCGGGACCATGGCGGCGCTGGGCATTCCCTTTGACTACAGGTTCACCGCCATCCACACCTGGATCGTGCTGCTGGCGATGGACACCTGGCACTGGCTGGGCCTTGTGGTCATTCTCTCCTATGCGGGCCTCTCCGGCATCTCGCCCGACTACTACAAGGCCGCCGCCATTGACGGCGCATCGCGCACCGCCGTCTTCCGCTACATCCAGTTGCCGAAGATCAGCGGTGTTCTCTCCATTGCGGTGCTGCTGCGCTTCGTCGACAGCTTCATGATCTACACCGAGGCCTTCCGCATCAACGCGGGCGGGCCACGGAATGCCACCATGTTCCTCTCGCTCGACCTGGGCGAGGAAATCGGCAGCTTCACCTATGGCGCGGCAGCGGCGCGCTCCATGGTCTACTTCCTGCTGGTGATCACCGCCGCCTGGACGTTCCGCACCGTCATGGACCGCCGCAAGAGCGCCTTGCAGGGGATCAACACCTGATGCGCGTGCAGAAGGCCGGGAGCCGCATCAGCCTGTTGCCCCTCGTCGTGTTCCTGGCGCTTGCGGCCTTCATCCTGTTGCCTTTCCTGCAATCCTTCATCCTCAGCTTTGTCTCCACCATGCCCCGCGACGACATCGCCGAAGGTTCTTGGAGTTTGATCAACTACGCCAACATCGTGGCGCTGCCAGCGCTCCGTGAATCGATCCTCAATTCGACGCTCTACGTGCTGATCAACGTGGCGCTCTGCCTCGCCGTGGGTCTGCCCGCGGCCTATGCCTATTCGCGCTACAGTTTCGTGGGCGACAGGCACGCCTTCTTCATCCTGCTCATCTTCCGGGTGACGCCGCCTGTGGTCCTGTCGCTGCCGATCTTCATCCTGTTCTCGAAGTTCGGGCTGGTGAATTCTCCCCTCGGCATTGCCCTGGTGCACTGCCTTTTCAACGTGCCGATCGCGATCTGGGTCCTGGAGAGTTTCATCTCGGCCATTCCGGCGGAACTCGATGAAACGGCTTTCCTCGACGGCCATTCCCTGCCCGGCTTTTTCGTGCGCATGCTGATCCCGGCCATCGCTCCAGGGATCGGCGTCACCGCCTTCTTCTGCTTCATCTTCTCCTGGGTGGAGGTGGTTTTCGCCCGCATCCTCACCGTCACCGCCGGCATGCCCATCACCATGGCCATCAATTCGCTGATCGGCATCCGCACCGACGTCGGCCTGGTCATGGCCATGAGCACGGTGTCGCTGCTCCCGGGCCTGCTGATGATCTATTTCGTCCGCAACCATCTCGCCCGCGGTTTCGTCATCCGCACGTAAACGGGTGGGCAATCAGCCCGGCACGCCCTATGCTGGTGTGACGAAATCGGGAGAGCTTCCTCATGTCAACGCGCACGGAACGTGATTCATTGGGCGAATGGGTTGTGCCGGCGGAGGCCGACTACGGCGTTCATACCGCCCGCGCCGCCGCCAACTTCCCCATCACCGGCACGCTGCTGCGCCATTATCCCGAACTTGTCGTGGCACTCGCCATGACCAAGAAGGCCGCTGCCGAGGCCAACGCCAAACTCGGGGTCCTCGACCCGCGCATCGCCTCTGCCATTTCCGCCGCCT
Source organism: Hyphomicrobiales bacterium (assembly GCA_016710435.1). Taxonomy (NCBI): domain Bacteria; kingdom Pseudomonadati; phylum Pseudomonadota; class Alphaproteobacteria; order Hyphomicrobiales; species Hyphomicrobiales bacterium. Next base: position 1,464,166 of record JADJVV010000001.1, read on the forward strand.
GCGACCGCCTGATCGCGGGCGAGAACCACCAGCACTTCATCGTCGACATGGTGCAGGGTGGAGCGGGCACCTCCACCAATATGAACGCCAACGAGGTGATCGCCAACATGGCGCTCCGCGAACTGGGCGAGGCCCGGGGCCGCTACGACATCGTCAACCCGAACGACCACGTCAATCTCTCGCAGTCCACCAACGATGTGTACCCCACCGCCGTCCGCCTCACCATGCTGCGCGAAGTTCCGGCCCTGATCTCGGCCCAGGAATTCCTGAAGTCGGCGCTGGAGGAGCGTGCCCAGGCCTTCCATCACATCATCAAGGTCGGGCGCACCCAGTTGATGGATGCCGTGCCCATGCGGCTCGGCTCCGAGTTCAAGGCCTTCGCCGTGACCGTGGGCGAGGATATTGACCGCCTCCGCGAGTTTGCCTCGCTGCTGCGCGAGGTGAACCTCGGCGGCACGGCCATCGGCACCGGCATCAACACGCCGCGCGACTATTCCCGCATCGTCATCAACAGGCTCGCCGCCATTTCCGGCGTGCCGCTGGTTCCCGCCGGAGACCTGATCGAGGCGACGTCCGACATGGGCGCCTTCGTCACCTTCTCGGGCGTGCTGAAGCGCATTGCCGTGAAGCTGTCGAAAATCTGCAATGATCTCCGCCTGCTCAACAGCGGCCCCCGCGCCGGTCTCGGTGAAATCCGCCTGCCCGCCGTGCAGGCCGGCTCATCCATCATGCCGGGCAAGGTCAATCCCGTGATTCCCGAAGTGGTGAACCAGATTGCCTACCAGGTGATCGGCAATGACCTCACCGTCACGCTGGGCGCCGAGGCGGGGCAATTGCAGCTCAACGCCATGGAGCCCGTCATCGTCTTCAACATCCTGCAATCCATGCGCATGCTGAGCCGCGGAATGACGGCCCTGCGCGACAAATGCATCATGGGCATCGAGGCCGATGAAGAGCGCTGCCGCGAACTGCTCGACCACTCGCTGGTCGCAGTGACGGCGCTCAATCCCTACATCGGGTATGACGAGGCAAGCCGCGTGGCGAAGCAGGCGCTGAAAACACGCAGCAGCATCCGCGAAGTGGTGCTGGCGGAAAAGCTGATGACAGCGGAACAACTGGCAGAAGCATTCGCGACCGAAAACCTGCTGGGCCAGCGCGGCCGCTAGGTCATTCCTCGTCGAATTTCGATTCGACGAGCGCCGCCAGCGCATCAATGGCCACCGCCGCATCGGGGCCTGAAGCGTCGACGCGGATCGATGTGCCGATCGAGGCGGCGAGCATCATCAGTCCCATGATCGAGGTGGCGGGCACGGATTGGCCGTCCTTGGACACGGTGATGTCGGCGTTGAAGCCTTCGGCGCATTTCACGAACTTCGCCGAGGCCCGGGCATGAAGCCCGCGCTGGTTGGTGATTGCCATGTCCCGCGAGAGTGTTGCCATGCCGCGCGTCAGTCCCCCAGAACCTGGCTGGCGATGTTGATGTATTTGCGGCCCGCATCCTGCGCGGCAGCCGCCGCCTTGTGCAGGTTGCAGTCGCGCCGCACGCGGGCGAGCTTCACCAGCATGGGCAGATTGAGACCAGCCACCACCTCGATCTTTCCCTCTTCGAGGAGCGAGATCGCAAGGTTGGAGGGCGTGCCGCCAAACATGTCGGTGAGGATGATGACGCCTTCGCCGGTATCGCTGCGCTTGGCAGCGGCGGCGATGTCGGCCCGGCGGGCATCCATCTTGTCGTCGGGTCCGATGCAGATCGCCTCGATCTGCTCCTGCTTGCCCACCACATGCTCAACGGCGTGGATGAATTCCGAGGCAAGTCGCCCGTGGGTGACGAGCACAAGTCCGATCATGCCGCGCAATGCCTTTTCAAGTGAATCATACTGCTCCGCCTGGAAACCGCGAGAAAGTGCCGCTCTTTACGCTGAATGCCCCCCATCCGGCAATGCCCACAGTCGGGCTGTGAGGATCGTGCGGATGATGGCGGGGCCCACGGGCTGGGCCTGGTCGAGGACGATGCGGGGCAGGCTGAGGCCCGCGATTTCCGTGGTGAGGAGCCGCTGCTCCGGCAGGCGTTCGATTTCGTGCGCCTCCCGGAGGTCCACCACCAGCCGCAGTTCCACCGATGGCAGGTGCGGCATGTGGAGGATGCCCTGTCCGCGCAATTCGATCAGTCCCGCCAGCGCCGCGGGAGGGGAGGCAATGAGAACCGCCCCGCCGCGCACCAGCAGGGTCTGGTCGTCGGAGACGAGTTGGGCCCGCAAGGGCCGGTCGCCCGCGCCGAAGCCCTCGGCGTCAATGAGACGCAGCGCCAGTTCCGACTTTCCGCTCCCCGGCCGCCCGCGGATGAGGACGCCATGCCGGCCCCCCGCCGCATCGGTGAAGGCCACCGTGGTGCCATGGATGTTGAAGGGCGTCATGCGCGAGAGGGCGGCGCCCAGTCCGCCGCAAGCAGGGGAATGCGCACGATGAAGCGCGCACCCAGGATGGGCCGCGTGCCGTCCGGTCCGGCGCGGCCCTCGCGGTTCTCGGCCCAGATGCGGCCCTTGTGGGCGTCCACGATCTGCCGCGAGATGGCGAGGCCAAGCCCGGAGTTCTTGCCGAAGCTCTGTTCGGGACGGTCGGTGTAGAAGCGTTCGAACACCCGCTCCAGATTTTCGGGGCGGATGCCGGGGCCGGAGTCTTCGACACGCACTTCGAGGTCGCCGCTGACGCGCCGCAGCCGCACGAGGATCTTTGTTTGCGGTGCTGTGAAGGAGCGGGCGTTGTCGATGAGATTGCGGAACACCTGCGAGAGCCGCGAGTCCTGCCCCAGAATGCGGTAGGCGGTGTCCTGCGTCTGGCCGGGGCCTGGCGGCTGCACGTGTAGCAGCGTCTCGGCATCATCCGCCTTGGCGGTTTCATTGGAAAGCAACACGATGGCGCCGAGAAGTTTTGCCACGTCAACCGGAGCCGACTCGCTCCGCGACAATTCCGCATCCAGCCGCGAGGCATCGGAAATATCGGTGATGAGCCGGTCCATGCGCTTCACGTCATGCTTGACGATGTCGAACAGGCGCTGGCGCTGCTCGTCGGTCTTGACGTAGCCCAGGGTCTCGACGGCGCTCCGCAGCGAGGTCAGCGGGTTCTTCAGTTCGTGGCTCACATCGGCGGCAAAGGCCTCGATCGCATCGATGCGCTTGTAGAGTGCGCCCGTCATGTCGCGGAGCGAACCGGAGAGATGGCCGATCTCGTCCCGCCGCCGGGTGAAGTCCGGGATCTCGACGCGTGTGTTGACGCCGCGCCGCACCTTCTGCGCCGCCGCCGAGAGCAGGCGGATCGGCTTGGCGATGGTGGAGGCAAGCGCCACCGAAAGAAGCAGTGCCACCAGTGTCGCAAAACCGAAGGTCAAAAGCACGATGCGGCGCTCGGCCCAGACCACGTTGTCGATCTCGCCACCCTTGTTGGACAGCACCAGCGCCCCCAGCACGGCGCGGAAGCGCTGCACCGGAACGGACACCAGCACGATGATCTCGCCGCGCTCATTGAGGCGGACGATGCTCACCGATGCGCCGTTGAGAGCCGCGGCCACCTCGGGCGCATCCTTGTTGCCATCCACGTTGTATTCCTGGTGCACCGGATAGTCGTAACCGAAGATCCAGTCGAACAGGCTGTTCCACCAGCGGGCGATGGCGTTGGGGGGCGGTGTGGTACTGGGCGTCTCCGATTCGATGAGATCGCCGCCACCCAGGAGAAAGCGGCTGTCCACGATCAGGTTGCCGCCGGTATCGATGATGCGCGCCCGGTTGTTGGTGTTGGCGAGGAGGCGCCGCAATACAGGTCCCGCCTTTTCCGGATCGATTGGAAAATCGAGCCCCTCCACCGGATCGATGTCGCTCTGGGCGTTCTCCGAGAAGTCATCGAGGGAATCAGGATTGATGACGATGTTGCCGGTGTCGGCGGACGCAGAACCCGCGATCGCACCCGCGATGATCTGCGCCTGCGTGGTGAGGCTTTGCACCCGCGCATCGATCAGCCCCTGGCGGAACTGGTTGAAGTAGAGGATGCCGATGGCGAGGACGAGCAGGCCCAGGATGTTGATGAGGGCAATACGCGCCGAAAGGCTGGACGGTGCAAGGCGCGAAAGCAGCGGCGGCCGCACGGCTGCGGCTGCGGCGTGGTCGCTTTCCAGCGTCTCGTCCGCATCGGCACGCTCAGTCTCGATGTCCTTGGGCTTGTCCAGCATGGGGTGGCCTGTGGCCGGTCACAGCGGCCGGATCACTGCTCCTTGAAGCGGTAGCCGACGCCATACAGCGTCTCGATGCCATCGAAGGCCTCGTCGACCTGGTTGAACTTCTTGCGCAGGCGCTTGATGTGGCTGTCGATGGTGCGGTCGTCCACATAGACCTGGTCATCATAGGCGGCATCCATCAGGGCATCGCGGCTCTTCACGATGCCGGGGCGCTGGGCCAGCGACTGGAGGATGAGGAATTCGGTGACGGTGAGCGTCACCGGGCGTCCGTCCCAGGTGCAGGAATGGCGGTCGGGATCCATGGCGAGCTTGCCGCGCTCGATCACCTTGTTGGCTTCCTGCGGCATCACCACACCATCGCGCGCGCCGGCGCGGCGCAGGACGGCCTTCACGCGCTCCACCAGAAGACGCTGCGAGAAGGGCTTCTTGATGAAGTCGTCGGCACCCATCTTCAATCCGAAGAGTTCGTCGATCTCATCGTCCTTGGAGGTGAGGAAGATGACGGGAAGGTCGGTCTTCTGGCGGATGCGGCGAAGCAGTTCCATGCCGTCCATGCGCGGCATCTTGATGTCGAAGATCGCGACATCCGGCGGATTGTCCTGCAGGCCTTGCAGCGCTGCGGCACCGTCGTTGTATTTCTGGACGGAATAACCTTCCGCCTCCATGGTCATGCCCACGGACGTGAGGATGTTGCGGTCATCATCGACCAGGGCAATCGTCGGCATCTTCTTGTTCATCCTTTCGTTTCCTCCTGTCGCATAGGTATGAAAGTGGAACAAAATGTGGCATCTGATATAGGACCTTCTCCCTGTGATTGCGAGGCCCGAGATGCCCCAAAGCGAGCCGAAATCCCCCAAGCGCGACGCCATGGAAGCGGCCAAACGCCTCTTTCAGGCGGGTGGAACGGCGGCACTGGCGGTGCTGGACGCCGGCGGCGCACCCCTCGTCACCATGGTCAACACAGCCGTGGATGGAGGATTGCGGCCCTTGATCCTCATCTCGGCGTTGTCGCTGCACACCCGCTGCCTTCAGGCCGATGCGCGCGCCAGCCTGATGCTGCACGAGAACTTTCCCGAGGGCGATCCACAGACGGCGATGCGCGTCACCCTCTCGGGCAGTTTCGTGAAGGTGCCTGACGCCGGGAGGGAAGTGGCGGCGAAGGCGTTCCTGGCGCGCCATCCCTATGCGGAGCTTTATGCGGGCTTTGGCGACTTCGCCTATTGGTGTCTGGAAGCGGAAACAGCCCACATCGTCGCGGGCTTCGGCCGCGCCTATGACGTGCGCTTCAAGGATCTCGCCGCGGCCTGAACCAGAACCGGCTGCAACCGTCAGCCCATCATCTCGGCGGGGGGTGTCTTGGCGCCGGTCATGAAGGCCACCGCATCCGACATGGTGAAGTCCTTCGGATTGATGGTGCACAGCCGCCGCCCGAGGCGGTGGATGTGGATGCGGTCCGACACTTCGAACACATGTGGCATGTTGTGCGAGATGAGCACGATGGGGAGGCCGCGCTTCTTCACGTCGAGGATGAGTTCCAGCACGCGCCGCGATTCCTTGACGCCAAGCGCCGCCGTCGGTTCGTCCATGATCACGACCTTGGAACCGAAGGCCGCGGCCCGCGCCACGGCCACGCCCTGACGCTGTCCGCCCGAGAGCGTTTCCACCGCCTGAGAAATGTTCTGGATGGTCATCAGGCCGAGCTCGGACAATTTCTGCCGCGCGATCTTTTCCATGGCCTTGCGGTCGAGCATGCGCAGCAGCGATCCCAGGGCGCCGGGTTTGCGGATTTCCCGGCCGAGGAACATGTTGTCGCCGATCGAGAGTGCCGGCGACAGCGCGAGGTTCTGGTAGACCGTTTCGATGCCGGCATCGCGCGCCTTCATCGGATCGGAGAAGTGCACGGGCTTGCCTTCCAGCGTGATCTCGCCTTCATCCGGCGTGACCGCGCCGCACAGCGCCTTGATGAGGGTGGACTTGCCCGCGCCGTTGTCGCCGATCACGGCGAGGATCTCGCCGGGGTAGAGGTCGAAATCGGCATTGTCGAGGGCGGTGACGCGGCCATAGCGCTTCACCAGCTTGCGGGCCTGGAGAATGGGTTCCTTGCTCATGGTCATGTTCTCCTTCAGCCCGAAACCTTGCGGATCCACTGGTCGACTGTCACGGCGCCGATGATGAGCGCACCGGTGAGCAGCACTTTCCATTGCGGATCGGCGTTCATCATGTTGAGGCCCATGCTCATCACGCCCACGATCACGGCGCCGAACAAGGTGCCGAGGATGGAGCCGCGTCCGCCGAAGAGCGAGATGCCACCGATCACGGCAGCAGTGATGGCCTGCAGGTTGTAGTCGGTGACGACCGTGGAAGGCGAGATCGAGCCGTTGCGCCCGATCGAGACCCAGGCCGCGATGGCCGCGATGATGCCGGCAAGCCCATAGGTCGAGAGCAGCACGCGGTCGACGCGGATACCGGATAGTTGCGCGGCATCGGGATCATCGCCCACCGCATAGAGATGACGGCCCCAGGCCGTGTAGTTCAGCACGTACCAGAGCACGAAATAGATCGCGATCATCAGCAGCACGCCGAGTGTGATGGCCGCCGAGCCGATCTTGAAGCTGGTGCCGAAGAAATGCAGCCAGGAGGTTGCGGCCGTCACGTCGGCTTCGCGCAAGGTCTCGTTGGCGGAATAGATGAGGCACGCCGCCATGATGATGTTCCACGTGCCGAGCGTCACGATGAACGGCGGCAGCTTCACGCGGCTGACGAGGAAGCCGTTGGCGACGCCGCACAGGCCGGCAATCGCGAAGCCCAGCAGCAGGGCGATGGGGCCGGGGAGACCATAGGCGATGACGCCGTTGCCCATCAGCACGAAGCTGAACACCATGATGACGCCGATCGAAAGGTCGATGCCGGCGGTGAGGATGACCAGCGTCTGCGCGGCGGCGAGGATGCCGACCACAGCCACCTGCTGGAGGATGAGCGTGAGCGTGAAGGCGGAGAAGAATTTTCCGCCGATGGCGATGCCGAAGAACAGGATGAGGCCGATCAGGACGATCAGCGGGACGGCGGCAGGGCTGCCATGGAGGAAGTGCTGCATGCGGCGAAGGCCGCCGGCGTGTTCATCAAAAGAGGCGACGCTTGTGTCGCTCTTGTCCAGAACCTTCTCGAACTCCTGCGCCTGACTCATTTGCACAGCCCTCCCTTCCCTTGTGTGTTGGGGTGCATTCGCACTCCCGATAGTGGAAGGGCGGCTCGTGAGCCGCCCCTCTCTCTGGTCAGATCATTGAACGAAATGCGGCGGGGATCAACCCCAGCACTTCGCCGTGCCTTCCTTGGTGTCGATGGACTTGACGCCATTGGCCGGCTTGTCGGTCACGAGGTTCACGCCCGTGTCGAAGAAGCTCTTGCCTTCCGTGGGCTTGGGCTTCTCGCCCGAGTCGGCCCACTTCTTGATCGCTTCCACGCCATAGGCCGCCATCATCAGCGGATACTGCTGCGAGGTGGCGCCGATCACGCCTTCCGCAACCGACTTGACGCCGGGGCAGCCGCCGTCAACCGAGACGATCAGCACGTCCTTTTCCTTGCCCACGGCCTTGAGCGCCTGATAGGCGCCGACAGCAGCCGGCTCGTTGATCGTGTGGATCACGTTGATGTTGGGGTTCTTCTGGAGAAGGTTTTCCATGGCCTTGCGGCCGCCTTCTTCGTTGCCGTTGGTGACGTCATGGCCGGCGATGCGGGCATCGTCTTCGTCACCGATCTTGTTGGCATCCTTGGTGTCGATGCCGAAGCCCATCATGAAGCCCTGGTCGCGGAGAACGTCGACCGTCGGCTGCGACGGCGTGAGGTCGAGGAAGCCGATGACCGCATCCTTGGCCTTGTCGCCGAGCGTGGCGGCAGCCCAGGCGCCGATCAGCTTGCCGGCTTCCAGGTTGTCGGTGGCGAAGGTCGCGTCAGCAGCGTCTGCCGGATCGAGCGGCGTGTCGAGGGCGATGACCACGAGGCCTGCGGCCTGGGCCTTCTTCACCGAGTCCACGATGGCCTTGGTGTCGGAGGCGGCAATGAGGATGCCCTTGGCACCGTCGGCGATGCAGGACTCGATGGCAGCCACCTGGCTGTCATGATCACCGTCAACCTTGCCGGCATAGGTCTTGAGATCGACGCCCAGTTCGGCGGCCTTGGCAAGCGCGCCTTCCTTCATCTTCACGAAGAAGGGGTTGGTGTCCGTCTTGGTGATCAGGCAGGCGCCGACGCCGGCGGCCTGTGCCGACGAAGCCATGGCCAGAAGGCCCGCGCTCAGCAGTGCAGTCTTGAGAAATGATTTCACGTTCAATACCTCCCATGATGACCCGCAAGCGTGCGGGCGAACGTCGTGATTTCGCGCAAAACCAGCATTGCCGGACCCGTTTTCGAAATCCAGCCTGGACTTGCACGGCATCAATCATGGAATCGAAATCCGCGGACTGTCAATAAGTAAATCAGAGTGATTTATTTATTGACTTTGCATACGGCACGGCAAAGTCTGCGCCCTTCGCATGAATTCAATCAATGAGGCAGGGACGGGACATGGCATTGCCGGCCGACATCGCCAAGGCTGAACGCCTGCGCCCCCAGGCGGAGGATTCCGAAGGCGTGGCCGATGCCGGACGGGCAGGGCGCGGCACCACCCAGACCGGCGTGCGCATCTATCACGAGCGGCTGGCCCTCTCCCTCATCCGCACCCATGGCAGCCTGTCGAAGGCCGAGATTGCGCGCCTCACGGGCCTCTCCGCACAAACCGTTTCGGTGATCGTGCGCGGCCTCGAACGCGACAATCTCGTGCGCAAGGGAGCCTCCGTGAAAGGCCGCGTGGGCCAGCCCTCGCAGCCTTACTCGCTCAATCCCGATGGTGCCTTTTCGCTCGGTCTCAAGGTGGGCCGCCGCTCCGGCGACCTGGTGCTCATCGACCTCGCGGGGCGCAAGCGCCACGAGGTGCACATGCCCTATCATTTTCCGACGCCGGAAGACTTCCTGGGATTCGCTCGCAAGGGATTGAAGGAGATCGCGGCCAAGCTGGGCCGTGAGCAGATGCGCCGTGTGGCGGGGCTGGGCATCGCCGCCCCTTTCGAATTGTGGAAGTGGGAAGAGGAAATCGGCGCGCCCCATGACGTGATGGAAGCCTGGAAGGACTTCAATCTCACCAACGAGGTCATGAAGCTCTGCGACTGGCCGGTCATCTCCTGCAACGATGCGACCGCGGCCTGCGCAGCGGAACTTCTGCACGGCACCGGCCGCAGGTACCGCGACTTCGCCTATCTCTACGTCGGCTATTTCGCTGGGGGCGGACTCGTCATCAACGGTCAGCTTTATCAAGGCCCAACCGGCAATGCCGCGGCCTTCGGATCACTGCCCGTGCCCCGGCCCGGCGGCGGCAGCGAGCAGCTCATCCACTTCGCCTCGCTCTATGTGCTGGAACGCGCTCTCCATGCGGCGGGAAAATCGCCGGCCCTCATGTGGCGCCGTGGCGAAGACTGGTCCGAGGCCGAACCCGAGATGACCGCCTGGATTTCCCACGCCGCGAGGGGTCTCGCCTCCGCCGTGGCCAGCATTGCGAGCGTCGTCGATTGCCCCGCCATCATCATTGACGGAGCCGTACCGCCTGCCGTGCGCCAGCGGCTGGTGGAGGCAACGCGGGCCGAGGCCCGGCTCGTCAACAAGGATGGCATCACGCCCTTTGCCATCGAGGAGGGCGCCATCGGCATTGATGCCCGTGCCATGGGCGCTGCCAGCCTGCCGCTTTTCGCGAATTTCATGGCCGACCGCGACGTGCTCTTCAAGGATGCGGCCTGAACGGATCCACGGCGCGCACGCCGCCCTTGCAGCCCGCCCCGCCATCGGCTTAACGCCTGCGAGCATGATCCTCCTTGCCATCGATACGGCTCTCGCCTCCTGCTCCGCGGCTCTCTACAGCCCGGCGGAAGACCGCATCCTGGCGGCTGAACAGCAGGCGATGGACAAGGGCCATGCCGAGGCAATCGCCCCCATGGTCCAGCGCGTGCTGGCGGCGGCGGGACTGTTACCGCACGATGTCACCTGCATCGCCGTGACGACAGGACCCGGCACCTTCACGGGATTGCGCATCGGCCTCTCGCTCGCGCATGGCATGGCGACGGCCCTTCATTGCCCCGCCGTGGGGATCGACACACTGACCGCCACGGCAGCGCCGCTGCTGGCGGCGGAGCCTGATCTCCTGGTGGTGCACAAGGCGGGCGCCACCGGACAATTCTATGCCGCCCGGCTCGTGAACGGCGTCACAGGCCCGCTGCTGTTTGATGGACAGGATGCCGTTCTGGCCCTGGCGGAGAATGGCACGCCCTCCGTGATCGGCACAGGCGCAGATGACATTGTGGCCCTGGCGCCAACGGTGCTCAGGCGCCTCACGGGCTTTGACCTTCCTGCCGCGTCCGGCTTTGCCCGTCTTGCCGCAACACGTCCCGCAACGGATGCACTTCCGCAGCCGCTCTATCTCCGCGAACCGGACGCCAGGCCACAGCCGGCCTTTGCGGCGGAGACAATCCGCCTCGCCACGCTCGCCGACATTCCCGCACTGGCCCGCCTGCACCGCATGTGCTTCGAGGCCGGCTGGAGCGACGGGAGCCTTGGCGAAACACTCTCCAGTCCCGGCGTCACGGCCGTTCTGGCGGAACGCGATGGAGCACCGCGTGCCTTCCTCGTGTTGCGCAGTGTTGCAGGCGAAGCCGAGATCCTGACGCTCTGCACCGCCCCCCATTGGCGCCGCCGCGCCCTGGCCGGAAAGCTGCTGGAGGCCGCGCTGGAGATGCTCCGTGCACAGAATGTTCTGGCCTGGCATCTGGAGGTCGCCGCCGACAACGGAGCGGCCATCGCCCTCTACGGCAGCCACGGCTTTCGCGAGACGGGACGGCGCAAGGGCTACTATGCCCGCCACCACGCAACACCCTGCGATGCCATTCTGATGACGCGGACGCCATGAGCGGCGATACGTTGCGTCATATCCGGCCGGCCCTGCTGCTGTTCGGGTTCGCCGCCTTCACACTGCCCCTGATGCCGGTGCAGCAACTGCTGCTCTGGGCCTGGCCCGCCGCCGCCGCCCGCTTTCCCCACTGGTATCACCGCAACGTCGCCCGCCTCCTTGGCATCAGGATCGTCATCTCCGGGCAGAGGCCCGCAGGCGGTCCGGCCTTCATCGTGGCCAACCATGTTTCCTGGCTCGACATCATCGTGCTCTCGGCGGCGGCACCGGTGAGTTTCGTCGCCAAGAAGGAGGTGGCGAAATGGCCCTTCTTCGGAACGCTGTCGCGACTGCAACGCACTGTCTACATCGACCGCGAACGCCGCCACTCCACCGGCAAGGAGCGCGACGAGATCAGCGAGCGCCTGAAGGAAGGCGGCATGATCGTGCTTTTCCCTGAGGGAACCTCGCACACGGGACGCGAGATATTGCCGTTCCGCTCCTCCTATTTCGCCGCCGTCCATGATCCCGACATTCCCGTGATCCCCGTGACGCTGGCCTACACCGCGCGCTGGGGGCTTCCGCTGTTGCAGCGCGAGGTGCCCCGCTATGCCTGGTATGGCGACATGGACCTGCCGCCGCATCTGTGGAACGCTGTTGCCGAAGGGCCGCTCACGGTGGAGGTCATATTCCATGAGCCCGAAACCATGGCCCATGCCAGGGACAGGAAACGCCTCGCCGCCCATGCCGAGCGCACCATCCGCCACGGTCTGGTGGACGCGCTTCACGGGCCGGTCAAAAACGGCTAATTCCCGCCCATGAACGATATGCCCCAGACCCCCGGCGCGGCCCCACCCGTGACGGCTGAAAAGAAGGTCTTCATCCGCACCTATGGCTGCCAGATGAACGTCTACGACTCGACCCGCATGGAAGCGATCCTGACGGGCGAGGGCTACGTGGCTGCAACAGCCCCGGAAGAAGCGGACCTCGTCATCCTCAACACCTGCCACATCCGCGAGAAGGCGGCGGAAAAGGTCTATTCCGAACTGGGCAAGGTGCGCGCCATGAAGCGGGCGCGCGCCGATGCAGGCAAGGACATGGTGATTGCCGTGGCGGGCTGCGTGGCGCAGGCCGAAGGCGAGGAGATCGCCCGGCGCGCCAAGGGCGTTGATCTGGTCTTCGGGCCGCAGACGTTCCATCGCCTGCCCGATTATCTGGCGCGCCACCGCGCCACGGGCCGCACGGTGGTGGAGACGGAATTCCCGGCGGAAGAGAAATTCGGCGCGCTCGCCTCACGCGCTGCAACGGGCGCAGGCGTGGCGGCCTTCCTCACCGTGCAGGAGGGTTGCGACAAGTTCTGCAGTTTCTGTGTGGTGCCCTATACGCGCGGTTCCGAATTCTCGCGGCCCCTGCAGCAGGTGCTGGCGGAAGCGCGCGATCTCGCCGCCAAGGGCGTGCGCGAGGTGACGCTGCTCGGCCAGAACGTCAATGCCTATCGCGGGCCTGAGGGCAAGGGCCTCGCCAGCCTCGCAAGCCTTGTCACGGAACTTTCGTCAATACCGGGCATTGAACGCATCAGGTACACGACCAGCCATCCCCGTGACATGACCGACGACCTCATTGCTGCCCATGCCGAAAACCAGAAGCTCATGCCCTATTTGCATCTTCCCGTGCAGGCTGGCAGCAACCGCATCCTCAAGGCCATGAACCGCGGCCACACTGCCGGGAGCTATGTGGACTTGGTGGCGCGCGTCCGCGCCGCAAGACCCGACATCGCCCTCTCCGGTGACTTCATCGTCGGTTTCCCGGGCGAGACGGAAGCGGAGTTCGGCGAAACGCTCGCGCTGGTCGAGAGCGTCGGCTACGCCTCGGCCTATACCTTCAAGTATTCCCCGCGCCCCGGCACACCTGCCGCCGAGCGCGACGACCAGGTGGATGAAGACGTGAAGCTGGACCGCCTGCACCGCCTGCAGGCCCTGATCGCCAGCCAGCAGAAGTCCTTCAATGCCGCCTGCGTGGGCCGCCGCCTGCCCGTTCTGATTGAAAAGCCGGGCCGGAACGAAGGCCAGGTGATTGGCCGGTCGCCCTATCTGCAAAGTGTCCATATGGACATTCCGCCGGACGGACCCCACATCGGCAACATTGTGGAGACGCAAATACTGGGTGTTGGCCCGAACAGCCTTTCGGGCCAATATGCCGGTGTCCTTGCGTGATTCCCGGACCCCTCGAGAGGAATGGAGACAGAGACCTTTGAGCCAGACGATCAGCGCCCTTCATCCCATGCGCAGCCAAGCGACGCCTTCGACTCAAACCTCGCCTCACGGTCATCCGCCCGACGACAAGACCTTCACGCTCACCTTCGAGGACAACCGGCTGTTGTCCGTGCTGTTCGGTGAGCACGATGAACATCTCGCCCTGATCGAACACCGCCTTGCGGTCGCCATCACGCCCCGCGGCAACCGCGTGGCCATCCGTGGCGAGGCGGCCAATGTCGAAAACGCCCGCGCCGTGCTGCTCGCCCTTTACGGCCGCGCCACGCGCGGACAGGAGATCACGCGCGGCGAAGTGGATGGTGCAGTCCGCATGGCCAAGGCCCAGTCCGAGAAGGACGTGACGGAAGGCGCTGTCCGCACCCGCCGCAAGGCCGTGATCGCCCGCACCCCGACGCAGGGTGAATACATCAACGCCATCCGCAAGAACGAACTCGTCTTCGGCATCGGCCCCGCCGGCACCGGCAAGACCTATCTCGCGGTTGCCTGCGCGGCGGAAGCGCTGATGAATGGCGAGGTGGACCGCATCGTGTTGTCGCGTCCCGCCGTCGAAGCGGGCGAACGCCTGGGCTTTCTCCCCGGCGACATGAAGGAAAAGGTCGATCCCTATCTCCGCCCGCTCTACGATGCGCTCTACGACATGATGCCCCAGGCGCTGGTCGCCAAGGGCCTTGCCGAAAACCAGATCGAGATCGCCCCCCTGGCCTTCATGCGCGGCCGCACGCTGTCGTCCGCCTTCATCATTCTCGACGAAGCGCAGAACACCACGCCGCAGCAGATGAAGATGTTCCTCACCCGCCTGGGCGAAGGCAGCCGCATGGTGGTGACGGGCGATCCGACGCAGGTGGACCTGCCCAACAACGCCACCTCCGGCCTGGCCGACGCGCTGGGCGTGCTCAAGGGCGTGAAGGGCATCTCGCAGGTGGAATTCAAGACCAGCGACATCGTCCGCCACCAGCTGGTGGGCCGCATCGTCGGCGCCTACGACAAGGCCGCCCAGAAGGCGCGGAGTCCCCGGCCGGCGAAATGACCCTCTCCATCGAAATTGAACACGAGGCCTGGGAAGCGCTCCCGGGCCTTGCTGCTCTGGCGGAACGCGCCGTTGCGGCGGCCCTTGAAGACCGCGGCGAAACCGGAGCCGTGACCCTGCTCTTCACCTCCGATGCGGAGATGCAGGTGTTGAACCGCGACTGGCGCGGCAAGGACAAGCCCACCAACGTGCTGTCCTTCCCGGCACCCGCCATGCCCGTGCCGGAGGGCGAGGCAACGCCGCTCGGCGATATTGCGCTGGCCTGCGAGACCGTGAGCCGCGAGGCCGCGGAACAAGGCAAGCCCCTGGCCGACCACACCACCCATCTGATCGTGCATGGCACGCTTCATCTTTTGGGCTATGATCACGAAACCGATGGCGAAGCCGAGGACATGGAAAACGAGGAACGCAAGATCCTCGCCCGTCTCGGCATCGCCGATCCATATGAATCATGACGAACGACAAACCATTCGAATCCAAACCCGGCATCCTGCAGAAATTGCGGCGCCGTTTCCTCCACACCGCCGACCTGCGCGAAAGCCTTGAGACGGTCATCGAGAACCATGCCGAACACTCCGGCGGCCGCGCCATGGCCGAGGACGCCCGTTCCATGCTGGGCAATCTCCTGGGTTTTTCCAACCTGCGCGTCGATGACCTGATGGTGCCCCGCGCCGACATCACCGCGCTCGAAGAAACCTGCACCATGCGGGAACTTCTGGAGAAGTTCACCGACGCCAACCACTCCCGCCTGCCCATCTACCGCGAGACACTGGATGACGTGACGGGGATGATCCACGTGAAGGACTACCTGCACTGGCTTTCCCACAAGGGGCGCACCAAGAAGGTGAAGGGCAAGGTATCCGGCCTGTCGCTGCCGTCCGAAGAACTGGCGACGCCGATCAAGGGCCACCCCTCGCTGCTCCGCGATGTGCTTTATGTGCCGCCGTCCATGCCGGCCTCCGACCTGCTGGTGAAGATGAAGACCTCGCACATCCACATGGCGATTGTCGTCGACGAATATGGCGGCAGCGACGGGCTTGTGTCCTTCGAGGACCTCGTGGAAGCGATCGTCGGCGACATCGCCGATGAGCATGACGATGACGACCAGGTGGCGATGATCAAGAAGCAGGGCGCCGACACGTGGATTGCCGATGCCCGCATCTCCATCTCCACCCTCGATCAGATGTTCAAGGTCGATCTCCTTCCGGCGGAGGAGGAGGATGAGGCCGACACGCTGGGCGGACTCATTTTTGAGATGAAGGGTCGCGTGCCCTCCAAGGGCGAGATCATCACCCATGCGTCGGGCATGGAGTTCGAGATCATCGACAGTGATCCGCGCCGGGTGAAGAAGGTGAAAATCCACCTCACGGGCGCATCCACGCCCGCCGATGAAACGGCGGGCGACAAGGACTGATTGCAGCAGGCGGCTGACTACAGGAGCCCGGCACCTTTGGCGTAGTCGCGGAGGTTCACCTCGGGCCTGGCGCCCACATGGGAGATCACCTCGGCTGCCGCGAGACCGCCCAGTTCGGCGCAGCGCTTCAGGGGCATCTCGCGGGTGAAGCCGAAGAGAAAGCCTGCGGCATAGAGATCGCCGGCACCCGTCACATCCACCACGCTGTCGATGGCGCGCGCCGGCACCTCGACGGTTTCCCCGCCGCGCACGATGACGCTGCCCTTTTCCGAGCGCGTCAGCACCGCGACGCTGCAATCCTTGCGGATCGCTTCCAGCGCGCCGTTGAAGTTCTGCGTCTGGTAGAGCGACTTGATCTCGGTCTCGTTGGCGAAGACGATGTCGATCCGTGAACGGATGAGATGCAGGAAGTCGGCACGGTGCCGCTCCACGCAGAATGAATCCGACAACGTGACCGAGGTGAGACGGTTGGCGGCGCGGGCAATGTCGGAGGCGCGGCGGAAGGCATCCTTGGCCTCCGGGCGATCGTAGAGATAGCCTTCCATGTAGGTAACACGCGATCCCTGCACGGTGGCCTCGTCGATGTCGGCGGTGGTCAGGTTCACGCAGGCGCCGAGATAGGTGTTCATGGTGCGCTCTGAATCAGGTGTCACCAGAATGAAGGAACGCGCCGTGGCCGGACCTTCCGTAGCGGCAGCGGAGTTGAACTGCACCCCTTGCGACCGCATGTCGTGACGGTAGATGTCACCCAGTTGGTCCTTCTTCACCTTGCCGAAATAGGCGGCGCGTCCGCCGAAGGAGGCAACGCCCGCCGCGGTATTGCCAGCCGACCCGCCCGACACTTCCCGGGCCGGACCCATGACGCCATAGAGCTGCTCGGCACGCGACTCATCGATCAGGTTCATGGAGCCCTTCACGAGTTTTTCCCGGGCAATGAAGGCATCATCCACGCGGGCGATCACGTCCACGATGGCATTGCCGATGGTCAACACGTCGAAGCGAATGTCATGCATGTCCGCTCGCTAGCCCGGATCACTTGCGCAAACAAGCCGCAATCCCCAGATGAACCCGGACTTTGACGGAATCCGGAGAGTGCAGGAAAATTGCGCGACAACAGGAACACATGGCGATTTTGATGTTTCTGCGATCCGTCAAAACGCTGTAGGTGTGACCCCATGATCAAAGCCGCATTCAGGGCCCTGGGCGATGTGACGTCGCCGGAATTCCGCAGCATCCTGTGGAAGGCGATCGGCCTTGCCCTGCTGCTCTTCGTGCTGATCCTCGCCGGCGTCGAGGCACTGTTCTGGTTCCTGACCTTCGTGCCCTGGCCCTGGCTTGAAACAATCCTGGCGTTGGGCGCGGGGCTGGGCCTGCTGGTGGCGTTCTTCTTTCTCATGGCCCCCGTGACCGCCATGTTCGCAGGCCTTTATCTCGATACCGTGGCGGAGAAGGTTGAGCGCAAGCATTATCCGCTGGCCCCGCCCGGCAAGGCCCAACCGGCGTTGAAGAGCATCCTGCTTGCGGTGCAGTTCGGTCTTCTCGTCTTGCTGGTGAACGTGCTCGCCTTGCCGCTCATCTTCACGGGCTTTGGTGCCATCGCGCTGGTGCTGGTGAACGCCTACCTGCTCAGCCGCGAATATTTCGAGATGGCGGCGATGCGTGTGATGGCGGTGGATGACGCCCGCGAATTTCGCAAGGCCCACGCGCTGGATGTGTTCGTGGCCGGGCTCATCCCGGCGTTGCTGGCGCTTGTGCCCGTGCTGAACCTCGTCGTGCCGCTCTTTGCCACGTCCTATTTCGTGCACCTCTTCAGGTCGGTGCGGGGGTCTTCGGCGTAAACGGACAGAGATCGGCAATGAGGCAGCGCCAGCACTCCGGCTTGCGCGCCTTGCAGACGTAGCGCCCGTGCAGGATCAGCCAGTGGTGCGCATGCTGGAGATAGGGCGCGGGCACCGTTTTCAGCAGTTTCTCCTCCACCTCCAGCGGCGTGGCACCAGTTGCGAGTCCGAGCCTGTTGCCCAGCCGGAACAGATGCGTATCGACAGCGATCGTGGGTTCGCCGAAGACGGCGTTGAGCACCACGTTGGCGGTCTTGCGGCCGACACCCGGCAGGGCCTCCAGCGCGGCGCGGTCATGGGGCACCTGCGAGCCATGCCGCTCCACCAGCATCTTTGAAAGTGCGATCACGTTCTTCGCCTTGCCGCGAAACAGGCCGATGGTCTTGATGTAGTCGGTGAGCGTGGCCTCGCCCAGCGCCAGCATTTTCTCCGGCGTATCCGCCACCTGGAACAGCGGCCCCGTGGCGCGGTTCACGCTCTCATCCGTGGCTTGCGCCGACAGGACGACAGCCACCAGAAAGGTGAAGGGATTGAGCGAGGTCAGCTCTCCCTTGGGTTCCGGATTGGCAGCGTGGAAGCGAAAGAACATGGCCTTCACATTTTCCGGCGCAAGGCGCGGAACCCGCCGGGCCTTGGCAGGTTTGCCTGATGTGGTCTTGCCGGGAGGATTTTTTGCCATGGAAATGTCTGCCGCTGGTCTGCCGTCCTTCTTTTGCGTAAACAACAGTCATGAGCAACAGTGATCACCGCAACTGGAGCATCACTCTCACGCCGCACCGGTCCCTCACGCGGCAGGGTTTCATTGCCGTCATGGCCTTGATTGCCGTCCTCAACCTCATTGCCGGCAGCGTGTTCTTCGCCATCGGCGCCTGGCCGGTGGTGGGGTTCTGCGGGCTGGACGTGCTGATCATGTACTGGGCCTTCCGGCGCAATTTCGCCGATAGCGCCTGCGCGGAGCGGATCATTGCCGAGGACAGCAAGCTGCATCTCCACCGCCTCGCCGAAGGGCGCGCGCCCAGCGAAGTGACCTTCAACCGCCGCTGGGTGAAGGTGGACCTGGAACAGGACGAGGCGCGCGAATTGACCGGCAAGTTGTTCCTGCGTTCGCACGGCGAGTCCCACGAGATCGCGAGCTTTCTCGGGGCCGACGAGCGGCTGTCGCTGGCCCGGGCGCTGCGCCGCGCCATCTGAAGGTGATGATGCGCTCCGGTTTTCGGGTGGCCGTGCCGGCAAGCGGAGCCTAGCGTGATGGCCATGACACACGATCACATCTCGCAACTCGACGACTACGCCCGCGTCCGCGACGTTCTCGCCTTCCTCACGGAAAACTGGCGCGACCAGCCACCGCTCGATGTGCTGGCCGCGCGCGCCCGCATGTCGCCGGACGGGTTGCAGCGCCTCTTCACCCGGTGGGCCGGGCTCACGCCGAAGGCCTTCCTGCAGGCGCTGACGCTTGACCACGCCCGCGCCATGCTGCAGGACCGTGCCAGCATTCTTGATACGGCCCTCGATGTGGGCCTTTCCGGGCCGGGCCGCCTGCATGACCTCTTTGTGACCCACGAAGGCATGCCGCCCGGTGCCTACAAGGAAAAGGGCGCGGGCCTTGATATTGCCTACGGCTTTCACCCTTCACCCTTCGGATTGGCGCTCGTGATGGCAACCCCCTTCGGCCTCTGCGGCCTGGCCTTTGCTGACCGGGGCGAAGAGAAGACCGTGCTCGCAGACATGACTGGCCGCTGGCCCAATGCTCAGTACACGGAGAATTCCGCCGCTACGGCTCCCTATGCGGCGCGCATCTTTGCACCCGGCGCGTGGCGCGACGGCCAGCCCTTGCGGGTCACCATGATCGGCACCGACTTTGAAATCCGCGTCTGGGAAACGCTGCTGAAAATCCCGACTGGCAAGGCCACCACCTATGGCGATATTGCCGCAGCCGTGGGCTCACCCAAGGCCGCCCGCGCCGTGGGTGCCGCCGTCGGGCGCAATCCCATCTCCTTCGTGGTGCCGTGCCACCGTGTGCTGGGAAAGTCCGGCGACCTCACCGGCTATCACTGGGGCCTCACCCGAAAACGCGCCATCCTCGGTTGGGAAGCCGGAAAAATCGCGGGCTGAGCTTACGCGTGCAGCACGTCGATCGAGGCGGGCAGCGAGTTGGCCTTGAGCTTGTAGACCACCGGCACGCCCGTTTCGAGTTCGCGCTTGAGGATCTGTTCGGGCGTCAATCCCTCGATCGCCATGATGAGCGAACGCAGCGAGTTGCCGTGGGCGGCCACGAGCACCGTCTTGCCGTCCAGCACATGGGGCTGGATCATGTGCATGTAGTAAGGCAGCGAACGGGCCAGCGTGTCCTTCAGGCTTTCACCCCCGGGCGGCGGCACGTCGAAGCTGCGCCGCCAGATGTGCACCTGCTCCTCGCCGAACTTCTTGCGCGCGTCATCCTTGTTGAGGCCGGTGAGATCGCCGTAGTGACGCTCGTTCAGGGCCTGGTCGCGTGTTTCAGGAAGGCCCGTCTGGCCCAGTTCCTCAAGGATCAGCTTGAGCGTGTTCTGCGCCCGCGACAGTGCCGAGGTGAAGCACAGGTCGAACTTCAGGCCCTTGGCCTTGAGGCGCTGCCCGGCGGCGCGTGCTTCAGCCACACCTTTGTCGGTGAGCGGCACGTCCTTCCAGCCGGTGAAGAGGTTCTTCAGGTTCCAATCGCTTTGCCCGTGACGGACAAGCACAAGTGTTCCACTCATGTCAGTTCAATCCCAATACATCCATCATTGAATAAAGTCCGGGCGTCTGGCCCTTGCCCCACAGCGCCGCCTTCACGGCGCCGCGGGCAAACAGTTCGCGGCTCTCGGCCACGTGGCGGAGTTCCAGCCGCTCGCCGTTGCCTGCGAAGATCACGGTATGATCACCGACCACCGTGCCGCCGCGCAACGTGGCAAAGCCGATGTCGCCCGCATTGCGGGCCCCGGTGTGGCCATCACGCACGCGCACGGATTTTTCCTTGAGCGAAACCGCGCGGCCATCGGCGGCCGCCTTGCCGAGGAGGAGGGCCGTGCCTGATGGCGCATCGATCTTCATGCGGTGGTGCATCTCCAGCACCTCGATGTCGAAGTCTTCGCCCAAAGCCGCCGCCGCCTTCTTCACCAGCGCCGCCAGCAGGTTGACGCCGAGCGAGAAATTGCCGGTCTTGATGATGCAGGTCTTCGCCGCAGCAGCGCGGATCGCGTCATCACCGGCGGCATCGATACCGGTTGTGCCGATCACGTGAATCTTCTGCTGGGCCGCGGTGAGCGGCACCAGCGCCAGCGTCGCCTTGGGTACGGTGAAATCGATGATGCCGTCACAGGCCGCGAGCACCGCTTCGGGTGAATCGCTGATGCTGACACCCAGTTTTCCAAGACCGATCATCTCGCCGTAGTCGTGGCCGACGGCAGGTGAACCCTTGGCTTCGAGGCCACCGGCAAGCGTGCAGCCCTCCGTGGCGTGAACGATGCGGGCGAGTTCCCGGCCCATGCGGCCCCCGGCCCCGGCGATGGCAAGTCTCAGTGTCATGCCGCCGCCTTAGCGAAAATCGCGGGCAGAGGAAACAGCTTCCTCACGGGAATGCCGTCAGACCATGTGGCAGGCCACGAGCTGCCCGCCCTTCTGTTCAAGCGGCGGCATCTTCTTCGCGCAGATGTCCTGCACCAGCGGACAGCGCGTGCGGAAGGGACAACCCGAGGGCGGATTGAGCGGCGAGGGCAGTTCGCCCTTGAGGACAATGCGTTCCTTCTTGCGCCCGGGGTCCGCAACAGGCGTCGCCGAGAGCAGGGCGCGCGTATAGGGATGCTTGGGATTCTTGAAGATCTGGTCGCGCGGACCCTGTTCAACCACCTTGCCCAGGTACATCACCATCACGTCGTCGGCGATGTGGCGCACCACGGAGAGATCGTGGCTGATGAAGACATAGGCCAGTTGCAACCGCTCCTGCAGGTCGGCGAGGAGGTTCAACACCTGCGCCTGGATCGACAGATCCAGCGCCGAGACAGGTTCGTCAAGGACGAGGATGTCGGGCTCCAGCATGAGGGCGCGGGCAATGGCGATGCGCTGGCGCTGGCCGCCGGAGAACATGTGCGGATAGCGGTCGTAGTGCTCGGGGCGAAGGCCCACAAGGGCCATCATCTCGCGCGCCTTGGCGGTGCGCTCGGCTCCGCTGAAGCGGCCGTTCACCAGCAGCGGCTCCTCCAGTGCATGACCGATCTTCTGGCGCAGGTTGAGCGAACCATAGGGGTTCTGGAAGACGATCTGCACCTTGGGCCGGAGCGCCTTGCGGGCCGCCACGGTGGCCCCCACCACTTCGGTGTCGCCGACGCGGAAGGAACCGGATGTGGGCTCCTCGATCATGGTCAGGATGCGGGCAAGCGTGGACTTGCCGCAGCCCGATTCACCGACCACGGCCAGTGTCTTGCCGCGTGCCAGCGAGAAGCTCGCACCGTCCAGCGCCTTCAGCGTGGCGGGGTCCGCGAACAAGCCCTTGCTGACGGAATAGTGGCGGCGGAGATCGCGGGCTTCGAGAACGATGCTCATGCCGCACCTCCCGGCACCTTCGCCGTGGTGTTGATGTTGAGCGGGAAATAGCACAGCACGCCGTCTTTGAGTGGCGGCGGCGTCTGGCACACGGGTTGCGCCAGCGAGCAGCGCGGCGCGAAGAGGCAGCCCGGAGGACGGTCGAACTGGCCCGGCACCATGCCGGCAATCGAGGGAAGCCTGCGGCCCGTGGCGCGTTCCGGCAGCGATGCGAGCAACGCCGCCGTGTAGGGATGGCGCGGCCGGGCGAAGAGCGCTTTCACCGGCTGTTCTTCCACCTTCTGTCCGGCGTAATGCACGCTCACCTTCTCGGCGGTTTCGGCAACAACGCCCATGGAATGGGTGATGAGGATGAGGGCCGTGCCCGTTTCCTTCTGCAAGCTGGTGAGCAGGTCGAGGATCTGCGCCTGGATGGTGACGTCGAGTGCCGTGGTCGGTTCATCGGCGATGATGAGCTTGGGTTTGCAGGCCAGCGCCATGGCGATCATCACGCGCTGCGCCATGCCGCCGGAGAACTGGTGCGGGTAGGCATTGAGGCGCGATTCCGGCGCGGGGATACCGACGGCATCCAGCAACGCGATGCTGCGGGCGCGGCGTTGCGCCTTGTCCATGCCGAGATGGGTCTGCAGCGCCTCGCCCAGCTGGAAGCCCACCGTGAAGCACGGATTGAGGCTCGTCATCGGCTCCTGGAAGATCATCGTCATGTCCTTGCCGATGATCTTGCGGCGCTCTTCGCCGCTGATGGTGAGGAAGTCGCGGCCGTCGAAGGTGATGCGGTCGGCCGTCACCCGCGCGGTCTTGGGCAGCAGGCCCATGACGGCGAGCATGGCCACCGACTTGCCTGAGCCGGATTCGCCCACGATCGCGTGGATCTGCCCCTGTTCGACGGAGAGCGTCACACCGTCGACGGCGCGGAACCACCCGGAGGAGGTGCGGAATTCGACGACGAGATTCTGGATGTCGAGAAGCGCCATGGCGTCAGCTCTTCCTCAGGCGCGGGTCGAGGGCATCGCGGAGCCCGTCGCCCATCAGGTTGATGGCCATGACGGTGATGAGAATGCACAAGCCCGGAAGCGCCATGACCCAGGGGTGTGACAGCATGAGGTCGCGCGTATCGGCCAGCATGGCGCCCCATTCCGGCGTTGGCGGTTGCGCGCCAAGCCCGAGGAAGCCGAGGCCCGCCGCCTCAAGGATTGCATCCGAGACGCCCAGCGCCGCCTGCACGATGAGCGGTGCCAGGCAGTTGGGCAGAACTGTTGCCGTCATCAGTCGGAAGGGCCGGACACCTGCAACTTTCGCCGCCGTCACGTAGTCCTTGGTCAGTTCCGCCAGCGCCGAGGCGCGCACCAGGCGCACATAGCGTGGCAGGTAGACGATGGTGACGGCGATGATCGTGTTGGTGAGGGAAGGCCCGATGATGGCGATGATGAGGATGGCAAGCACCAGCGACGGGATCGCCATGATCAGGTCCATGATGCGGATGATGACGACATCGACAAGGCCGCCGAACCATGCGGCAGCAAGCCCCAGGGCGACCCCCACGGCCATGGACACCATCATCACCGAGAGGCCGATGAAGAGCGAGATGCGCGCCCCGAACATCAGGCGCGAGAGCATGTCGCGGCCCACCGCATCGGTGCCGAGCCAGAAGCGCGGGTCATGGCCCTCCGACCAGAACGGCGGCAGCTTGGTGGAGCCCTTGAACTGTTCGACGGGATTGTAGGGCGCCAGCAGCGGCGCGAAGAGCGCCAGCAGAACGACGAAACAGACGACCGTCAGGCCGATCACCGCACCGCGGTTCTCCGAGAAGGCCGACCAGAAGGCGCGCAGCGCCCCCGGTGGTTTCCGCGCCGGGGCGATGAGTGTTTCACTTGCCATGGCGGATCCGCGGATTGATGAGGCCGTAGAGCATGTCCACGCCGAGGTTGACGATGATGACGCAGGCCGCAATCAGCATGATGCCGCCCTGGAGCGCGGGATAATCGCGCCGCCCGATGGATTCAATCAGCCACTTGCCCACCCCCGGCCACGAGAAGATCGTTTCCGTGAGCACGGCGCCGGCGAGCAGCGTGCCGACCTGCAGGCCAATCGAGGTGATGACCGGGATCAGCGCATTGCGCAGCGCATGAAGCCCGATCACGCGCCGCATTGACAGGCCCTTGGCGCGGGCGGTGCGCACGTAGTCTTCTTCCAGCACTTCCAGCATCGCCGAACGGGTCATGCGCGCGATGACGGCAAGCGGCACGGTGCCGAGAACGATCGAGGGCAGAATGAGATGGCGCACCGCATCCCAGAAGGCGCCCTTCTGGCCCGAGAGCAGGGAATCGATGAGGGCAAAGCCCGTGACCGGCTGGTAATAGAACTTGATGAGATCGACGCGGCCCGACACGGGCGTGAGGCCGAGCGTGTTCGACATCACGAGAATGAGGATGAGGCCCCACCAGAAAATCGGCATGGAATAGCCGGTGAGGGCAACGCCCATCAGCGTCTGGTCATAGACACCGCCTCGTCGGGCCGCCGCAAAGACGCCTGCCGGAATGCCGATCAGCGAGGCAAACAGCATGGCGCAGAGCGTGAGCTCCAGCGTCGCCGGAAAGAGTGTCAGGAATTCGTGCAGCACCGGCGTCTTGGAAATGATCGAGGTGCCGAAATCGCCTTGGGCGATATTGCCGGCGTAATCCACGAACTGTTTCCATACCGGCTGGTCGAGGCCCATCTCGTGCAGGAGCTGGGCGTGGCGCTCGGGCGAGATGCCACGTTCGCCGCGGCGGGCTTCCACGGGATCACCGGGCACCAGACGGATCATCACGAAGGTGATGAACATCAGCGCCAGGAAGGTGGGAATGGTGAGCGCGAGGCGCTTGAGAAGGAAGCGGAACATGAGGCCGGATCAAGAAAAAAGGGGCGGACCCGAAGGTCCGCCCCAGCCTTAGAGTGTTTATTCAGCCACGTCCACGTCCTGGAACTCATGGGCTCCGAACGGGCTGATCTTGTAACCCGAGACCGACTTGCGCGCCGGTTCGAACACGGTGGAATGTGCAATGTTGAGCCACATGACCTGGTCATGATGGATCTTCTGCATTTCCTGGTAGATCTTGGTGCGCTCGGCCGTATCGGTGATCGAGCGTGCCTTCATCATGTCTTCGTTGAACTTGGCATCGCAGAGCTTGCCAAGGTTCTGGGCAGCGGGCTTCCCGTCCTTGTCGCAACCGGCAAGGAAGAAGAAGTTGTCCGGATCGCCGTTGTCGCCCGTCCAGCCGAGAAGGCCGAGCTGGTGTTCACCGGCCTGCAGGCGCTTGCGGTATTC
Source organism: Hyphomicrobiales bacterium (assembly GCA_016710435.1). Lineage (NCBI taxonomy): Bacteria > Pseudomonadati > Pseudomonadota > Alphaproteobacteria > Hyphomicrobiales > Hyphomicrobiales bacterium. The sequence continues at coordinate 1,489,771 of JADJVV010000001.1, forward strand.
ACCCCACTCGTAGGACACGAGCGTGGCCGTGATGCCGACCTTCGCGAGGTCCGCCTGCATCATTTCCGCCATGCGCTTGGCATTGGGGTTGTAGGGGCGCTGCACCGGCATCCACCACAGGTCCGTCTGCAGGTCCTTCACGCCGGCGGCTGCCAGCATTTCCTTGGCCTTTTCGGGATTGTACTCGAAGTCCACCGTCGAGTCGTCATAAGACCACATCGTCGGCGGGATCGGGTTCTTCGCCTTCTGGCCAGCGCCCTGGTAGACTTCCTTCAGGATGGAATCGCGGTCGATGGCCATGGCCAGCGCCTGGCGCACTTCCAGCTTGTCGAAGGGCGGCTTCGTCGTGTTCATGGAGAGGTAGCCGATGTTGAGGCCGGCCTGCTGCATGAGGTTGACGTCGGCGTCCTTGCCCATGGCTTCAAGATCGGCCGGGTTCGGCGCGATCATGATCTGGCATTCATTGGCCTTGAGCTTGGCGTAGCGGGCCGTCGGGTCGGGCGTGATCGCGAAGATCAGGTCATCGACCTTGGGCTTGCCCGCCCAGCCCTCGAAGGCCTTGTAGCGGATGACGGCGTCCTTCTGGTAGTCGACGAAGGAGAACGAGCCTGTTCCAACCGGAATTTGGTCGAACTGTTCCGGCGTGCCCTTGTCCATCAGGAACTTGGCGTATTCGGCCGAGTGGATGGTGGCGAAGTCCATGGCGAGGTTGGCGATGATCGGAGCGTTCGGCTCCTTGAGCTTCATCACCACCGTGAGGTCATCGGACTTGGTGATGGAGTCGAGCAGGTCCGGCATGCCCATGTCGTTGAAGTAGTCATAGGCGCCGCCCGAGACCTTTGCATAGGGGTGCTCGGCCTTCCACATGCGCTCGAACGACCAGATCACGTCATCGGCATTGAGGTCGCGGCTCGGCGTGAAGCCGTTGACGCCGGAGTGGAACTTCACGCCCTTGCGAAGGTGGAAGGTGATGGTCTTGCCGCCGTCGGTGATGTCGTAGGATTCAGCAAGCGCGGGCTTGGGCTCCGTGGTGCCGGGGGCAAACTGGACGAGCTTGTTGTAGACCGGACGCGCCGCATCGAGCGACGTACCCGTCGTGTTCATCGACGGGCTGAAGTTTTCCGGCGAACCTTCCGAACAATAGACCAGCGACTTGGCATTGGCCGCCGCTGCCGCGGCCAGCATCGAAGATGCCAGCAGGGCAATCCGGAGGAGGTTTCGTGATGTCATGTTTTATCTCCCTGATACAATCCGTGAAACCGGATTGGGAGCGACCTAAGCAGTTTTTTGACCAATTGGAAAGTTGACGCCTGTGCACTGCGGGAAACCCGGCCGGGAGCGCCCGCATTGGCCGTTCGGGCAGCGTTTCAGAGACCCGGCCGGCAGCGGGGGTGAACCTATCAACTTTGACGCTTGTCAAAGCGGCTGATAGCCTTGCCGCTATGCTCCCGAGCATGGATAGCGGCTCTGCTCCTGTCTTTCGCGTCAGTGGCCTGTGCAAGGCCTACCGGACCGGGGAGGTTGAAGTGCATGCCTTGCGCGGCGTGGACTTTGCGGCGAAGGCGGGCGAGTTCATTGTCATCCTCGGTCCCTCAGGCTCCGGCAAATCCACCTTCCTCAATATCATCGGCGGCCTCGACCGGGCGACATCGGGCGAGGCCCGCTTCCGCGACCATGACCTGACCGGGGCAAGCGAGGGCGCACTCACCCGTTACCGGCGGGATCACGTTGGCTTCATTTTCCAGTTCTACAATCTGGTGCCCAGCCTGACCGCGCTTGAGAACGTCCGGCTTGTGACAGAGATCGCCAGCAGGCCGATGAAGCCGGAGGCGGCACTTGCGCTGGTCGGGCTGGAAGACCGGATGGATCATTTTCCGGCCCAGCTTTCGGGCGGCGAGCAGCAGCGCGTGGCCATCGCCCGGGCCATCGCAAAGCAGCCCGACGTGCTGCTCTGTGACGAGCCGACAGGCGCGCTCGATTCAAGGACCGGGATCCGGGTGCTGGAAGCGTTGACGCGTGCCAATGCCCAGACTGGCGCAACGACGCTGGTGATCACCCACAATGCCGCCATCGCCGAGATTGCCGATCGTGTGGTGCATTTTGCCAATGGCACAATCGCCAGGGAACTAAAGAACGCCAGCCGCAAGCAACCTTCGGAGGTGAGCTGGTGATCCGCGCGTTGGACAGGAAGATGCTGCGCGATCTCCGCCGCCTGTGGCCGCAGGCTCTGGCCATCGCGCTCGTCATGGCGGCAGGCGTTGCCACACTGGTTCTGGGCGTTGGCGCATATCAATCCCTCTCGGCGACGCGGGAGCACTATTATGAATCCAATCATTTTGCCGACGCCTTTGCCAGCCTCACGCGGGCCCCGCTGTTGCTGAAGCGCGACATTGAGGCGATCAATGGCGTCGCGGCAGTTGAAACGCGGGTCGAGAAGGTTGCCCTCGCGGATCTTCCGGACATGTCTGAGCCTGCATCCGTGTTGCTTGTCTCGCTGCCCGAAACCGGCCGCCAGGTGCTGAACCGCGTCTACCTCAGAAGCGGCCGCTTGCCCGAACCGCAGACGGACGAGGCCGTTGCAAGTGTTGGCTTTGCCAAGGCCCATGGTCTTGCCGAGGGCGGTGTGATCCGTGTACTGATCAATGGCCGTCAGCGGGGCATTCGCATTGTCGGAACGGCGCTTTCGCCCGAATTCATCTACACGCTCGGTCCAGGAGCCCTGATGCCCGACGAACGGCGCTTCGGCATCCTGTGGCTGCCCGACACGGTTCTGGCCCCTGCCTACAATCTCGACGGTGCGTTCAACGCGCTTGCGGTGAGCCTTGTGCGGGGGGTGAACCCCGAAACCGTGATCGCCTCCATCGACAGGCTTCTGGACCGTTATGGCGGCCAGGGCGCCTACCCGCGAAAGGACCAGCAATCGCACGCCTTCCTTGATGCCGAGCTGCAACAGCTTCAGGCCATGAGCCGCATCCTGCCGCCCATCTTCCTCCTCGTATCGGCTTTCCTTGTGAACATGACGCTCTCGCGTCTCATCTCGCTCGAACGCGAACAGATCGGCCTGCTCAAGGCCATGGGGTATTCCTCCTTCGCGGTCGTGCGCCACTATGGCGGCTTCGTGACGGTGATTGCACTGGGCGGCATCGTGATCGGCCTTGGTGCCGGGGTGTGGCTCGGTGTCGGTTTGGCCAAACTCTATGCCCGGTTCTTCAGCTTCCCGTTTCTGGTCTTCACGCGCGATCCCGCCGTCTACGGCATTGCGGCCGGAGCCACCTATGCGGCAGCATTGTTCGGCGCGGTGAACGCGGTTCGCGAGGTCGCCTGGCTTTCACCCGCAGTGGCAATGGCCCCTCCCGCACCCCAGCACTACCGCAAGCTGCTTTCCTTCATGCCCCGCCTTCACCTGCACTTCCGCCAATCGACCGTGATGGTCACGCGGCACCTCACCCATTGGCCCTTCCGTACGACGACCAGCATTCTGGGTGTTGCTCTCTCCGTTGCGATCCTCGTGGGCTCGCTGTGGTCCTTCGGCTCCATCGACCACATGATCGATATTACCTTCCGGCGGAGCGACCGGCAGGATGCCGCGATCACCTTCACGGAGGTTCGCCCGCAATCCGCCCTGTACGATGTGCGGCGGCTCCCCGGCGTCATGCGGGCGGAACCCTTCCGCGCCGTTGCCGTCAAATTCAGCAATGGTGCAGTGGAGCGGCGTGTCTCGCTGGTGGGCCGCGAACACGGTGCAGGGCTCGCGCGCGTGCTGGATGGCGATCTTCGTCCCGTCACGCTGCCGGAGCGCGGTGTCGTCATTTCAGACAGCCTTGCCCACCTGCTCCGGCTTCGCACCGGCGACATGGTGACTGTGTCGGTCCTCGAAGGCCGCCGGAAAACCCATCTGGTCCCGGTCTCGGCCATCGTCACCGGCTTCATCGGCCTCACGGCCTACATGGACATCGAGGCCATGAACAGGCTTTTGGAAGAAGGCCCGGTCATCAGCGGCACCTATCTGGCGCTGGATGCCAGCAAGCACGATGAGCTGTTCTCGACACTGAAGGCCACGCCGGCGGCAAGTTTCATTTCGCTGCAATACATCGCCCTGCAGAAATTCCGGGAAACGCTGGCGCAGAATGTCAACATCATGATCAGCGTCTATGCCACGCTGGCCGCGATCATTGCCTTTGGCGTCGTTTACAATTTCGCGCGCATCTCCCTCTCGGAACAGGGGCGCGAGATGGCCAGCCTGCGCGTCCTGGGCTTCACCAAGGCGGAGATCTCGGCCCTCCTCCTGGGTGAATTGGCAATCGTCGTCCTCTTGGCACAGCCCTTGGGCTGGGGCCTCGGCTATGTCTTTGCCTATGTCATGACAGAAGGCTTCAGAACCGAGCTTTACCGGGTACCGCTTGTGGTCAACCGCAATGTCTACGCCTGGGCAAGCCTGATCGTATTCGCCGCAACAGCCATATCGGGTCTCATCGTCCGGAGGCGCGTCGACAGGCTGGACATGATAGAAGTCTTGAAGACGAGGGAATGACATGCTTCGCCGGATCGCCACCATACTGATCGTCTTGCTCACCGGTGCGGCATTTGCCTGGGCGCTGTGGCCGCGGCCGCTGGAGGTCGAGACGGCGGTGATCGCCAGCCACGACATCGCCGTCACCGTGGAGGAAGAGGGCAAGGCCCGCATCCGCGAAGTCTATACCGTGTCGTCGCCCATCGCCGGGCAGACGCTGCGCATCGGCCGCCACGCTGGTGATGACGTGCGCGCGGGTGAAGCGGTTGTCTCCATCCGCCCCGTTGCGCCGGGCTTGCTGGATGTGCGTCTGCGCCGGGCCGCCGAGGCCACTGCCGCATCGGCCCGGGCCGGCGTTGACCTTGCGGCGGCGGACGTGAAGCAGGCGGAAGCCCAACTGGCATATCTTCGCACCGAACTGTCCCGCGCCGAACGGCTGGCGAAGCAGGGCACGATTTCAGAAAGCGCCCGCGACAAGGCACGGCTTGCCGTTGACACAAGCGCGGCCAATCTTGACAGCGTGAAAGCCTCGCTCAGCGTCCGTGAGCGCGAGTTGGAAAAGGCGGAAGCCGCCCTCATCGAAACGGCGGCGAGTGACGACACATGCTGCACCGACATCAAGTCACCCGTTGACGGTCGGATCCTCCGCGTGCTGGCCGAGAGCGAGCAGGTCGTTCAGGCGGGAACACCGCTCCTCACCATCGGCAATCCGTCTGATGTGGAAATCACCGCAGATCTTCTCTCCCGCGATGTCACCGAAATCAGGCCGGGGGCGGAGGCGCAGGTTGAAAATTGGGGCGGCCCTCCGCTCAGGGCCACGGTGCGCCGCATCGAGCCCTCTGCCATCACAAAAACGTCTGCCTTGGGAATCGAGGAGCAGCGCGTTCCCGTGATCCTCGATCTGGCCGAACCCCAATCTCCGCAAGGCCTCGGTGACGGATTCCGCGTCGTCATCAGCATCACGGTATGGCAGGGCAAGAACGTCCTGGCTGTCCCGGTTGCCGCCCTGTTCCGCCAGGGAGATACATGGGCCGTGTATCGCGACGACAACGGCAAGGCGAAACATCAGGAGGTGTCGCTTGGGCGGCGCAATGATGCTTACGCGGAAGTGCTCTCGGGCCTTGCGGCAGGCGATGTTGTCGTCCTGCACCCCTCCGATGAAATCGAAGACGGCTCCGCCATCAAGCCTATCGCTGCGGACCAGCGCTGATAGAGTCAGCGCGCTGAGACTTCGCCCTTGTAGTAGGGCAGATGATCCACGCGCGGCACATAGGTCCCGTCCTTCCGGCAGCGGTTGATGTGAAGCGCAATTTCTTCCATCGTTGCAAACCAGACATCGCCGGTCCCCAGCATGTATTCGATCATCTTTTCGACGCGGAGCCACCGCGACAGCCGGCCGCTGACGAACGGGTGCCAGATACCGATCCACAGGCCGCCGCCGGCACTGCGCATCGCTTCAAACTCGGCGAGGAAACCTTCCATGGCCCTCTCCGGCGCCATGATCTGCATGACATAGTTCAGATCGATGGAGTGAACATAGGGCGGCCAATCATCCGTCGCCCAATTCGCTGGCAGTTCGACCAGCTCACCATTTGCCGTCTGAAGAATGTAGGGAACATCATCGCCCATCAGCGACGAGTCATAGAGAAAGCCCTCTTCGATGAGCAGGTCCGCCGTGTTGTCCGAGAAGTTATAGAGCGGCGAGCGGTTTCCGCGGGGCCGCTGTCCCGTGTGCTTCACGATCGTTTCAATGGACCGCTGCATCCAATACTGTTCGTCTTTTCGCGACAATGAATTGGGTGCCTCGTGGATATAGCCATGGAAGGCGACTTCATGACCGTCCCTCACCATGGCTTCGACGGCAGCGGGATAGTGCTCGATGCACCAGGCCGGCACGAAGAATGTCTGCTTCAATCCATAGCGCCGGTACGCCTCAAGAATCCGGGGCACGCCCACTTCAGGACCGTACTTCAGCATCGATATGGTGGACACGCGGCGGAAGGAATCCTTCGGGTGTTCGAGATGCACCAGGCTGTCGGCATCCATGTCGAACGTGATGGCACAGGCGACCTTTGCACCGTTCGGCCAGGGTACGGGGTTCCTAATCATGGTCTGACATCTCCACTTGTTGTCATTGCAGCACCAGTTTCGGCAGGCATTGCCGAAACGCCTTGATCACCGGTCTCTCTGCGTCACTTTCACGATACGCAATATTGTGCAGCGACTTGAATGTATATGTGCGCGGCCTGATGGACCGCAGCATGCCGTCCTTCACCCATTTGTCGGCATAGTGATCTGGAAGAAAACCGATGAACTCGCCAGAGAGGATCATCATCAGCTGAGCCTCCATCTGCATGATCGAGGCCGCTGCACGGGGATGCCCCACCCGGTAGAGGTCGTCAAATTGCCGGTAGGCCCTCACGGAGAAGCGCGTTGCGTCAATGACGTCTTGCGTGATCGTGCTGTCACGGCGCGCAAACAGGGGATGCCCCTTGCCGCAGTACAGATAGTGGGGCTCATTGTAGTAGGGCTGATAGACCATGCCGGCAATTTTCTGGGTGAGCGGACCAAGGATGATATCCCGGTCGCCGTCTGACAGGCGCTGTTCCAGTTCCGACGGAGTTCCCAGAAACACGTCAACAAAGATATCGAAATCGGGCTTCATCAACCGGGCGATGATCTTCTGCAGGCCAAGCTGAGAACTCGTGAATGTCCCTTCGGATGCCCCGATCTTCAGCCTGCCCGTCACACCGCCGCTCACCGATGAGATGCGGGCCTGGAAGTCGTCAATATCGGCAAAGAGCTTGCGCGCCGCATCATAGGTGGCCTGACCGACATCGGTGAGGCGGAATTTATGACGGCCGCGCAGGCAGAGCTTTGCGCCGACGCGCTTTTCCAGTTCTGCAAGGTGCGTGCTGAGGGTCGACTGTGAAAGGTTGAGTGTGATCTGGGCTTCCGAGAAGCCGCCGGCATCCGCCAGCACGACGAAGACCCGGAGCAAGCGAAGGTCGATATTGTCGAGACGGCGCATGGTTGGGAGTTTTCACCCGTTCTGATACATTGACGAATTTCAATGTATCAATCCAAAAATGGAGATGGAAGTCGATGTAGAAAAGTATCACTGTTCGGGAAAAATAAACATCACGTGAAGGGAAACGTCCATGACATTCAACAAGAATGCGAAGCTCATGCCGTTGTTGCGCCGCAACCTGTTCGGCGGCACCGCCATGGTGTTGGCCGCCGCCGGATGTGTGGCTCCGGCCCAATCGGCGGAGACGATCCGCATGCTGGCTCCTACCTGGCTCGGCTTCGCGCCGGTCCATGTCGCCAATGACCTCGGCTGCTTCAAGGACGAAGGCCTCGAGGTCGACTACAAATTCGAGGATGACCGCACCAACGTTCTTGCCGCTTACACCCGTGGCGACATCGAAGTGGATATGCGGACGGTCGGTGAGCATCAGGGCCGCCCGCGTGACCCCGATACTCCGGGTGTCATCATTGGAACCATTGACGAGTCCGTGGGCGGTGATGGCGTCATCGCCGATGACGCGATCAAGTCGGTTGCCGATCTCAAGGGCAAGACTGTCGCCGCCGAACCCAACATCCCGGCCCGCCTCCTGCTCCAGCTCGAATTGAAGAAGCAGGGTCTCAAACTGTCCGATCTCCAGATCAAGGACATTGCGACCGCCGATACCGGCGCCGTGTTCGCGGACAGTTCGATCGCGGCCGTCGCAACCTATGAACCGTTCATGACACAAGCCGTGAAAAGTTCGACGCGGGCGGGCGCCAAGGTGCTCCTGTCGTCCAAGGATTACCGTGGCATCATCATCGATGTGATTACCGCGCGGAAAGACGATCTTGCCGCCAACCCGAAGAAATACGCGAGCTTCCTGAAGTGTATCTACAAGGCTGTCGACTACAGCAAGGCCGAGCCCGATAAATTTGCCGAACTCGCGGCACCCCACTTCGGCCTGACCGTGGCCGATGTGAAGGACACACTCGCCACCAGCCTGGCCTATACGCCGCTGGCCGATGCGCAGGGCTATCTGGGCAAGGCCGGGGAGCGCGGGAAACTTCATGATATTTTCGATGAAGTGATGCAGTTGAACCTCGACAATGGTGCGGCTGACAACAAGCTGGATTCAAACCAGCAGATCGACAATTCGGTCATCAACACCGTGGCACCCTAAGCGCGGGAGCATGCTGTAGAGATGTGGGCCGACCTGCTCAGATTCAGGGGAAGAAGTTCTGGCACGGCAGATCTTCTTCTCGGCAGCCTTGTTGCAGCAGCGCTTCTCTTGTTCTGGGAGCTGATTGCACGCGCGGGGCTGGTCGCGCCCCAGTTCCTGCCTTCACCCAGCGCCGTGCTCAAGGCCATGTGGACCATGACGGTGAGCCAATCGCTTCTCTGGCATGCCATGGTGTCCACGTCGCGCGTGTTGCTGGCCTTTGCGATCGCTGCGGCCATGGCCATCCCGATTGGCATCCTGATGAGCAGCTATCGTATTGTAGGGGCCTCACTGGAACCGACGATCGATTTCATCCGCTATCTCCCCGTTCCGGCACTGGTACCGCTGTCGATCATCTGGTTTGGCGTCGGCGAGACAACGAAGATCTTTCTGCTCTGGCTCGGTACATTCTTCCAGCTGGTATTGCTGGTCGCCGATGACATGCGCCGCGTGCCGCACGAATACGTCGAAGTTGCCTTCACGCTCGGTGCCAAGCCGCATTCCGTGCTGAAGGATGTGGCGCTGCGCGCCATGGGCCCGACTCTGGTGGACAATCTCCGCATCACGCTGGGCTGGTGCTGGACCTATCTCGTCCTGGCCGAAATCGTCGCGGCCGACTCCGGATTGGGTTTTGTGATCTGGTCAGCACGCCGCTATGTGAAAACGCCGGAAGTCATGGCGGGTGTGGTGGTGATCGGCATCATCGGTATTGTGACGGACCAGCTGCTGCGCATGCTGCACCGGCGCATGTTCAAGTATCTTTGACGCCATGACCTCTCCTTATCTCACCCTCCAGGGCATCACCAAGCGTTTCGCCGAGACAGCCGTTGTCTCAACGACGACGATGTCCATTGCCCGCAACTCGCTGGTCGTTTTCCTCGGACCCTCCGGCTGCGGCAAAACCACATTGATGAGAATGGTGGGTGGGCTCGACCTGCCGACGACCGGGACGATTACCCTGGATGGCGAGACCGTATCGGGGCCAGACCGGCGCCGCGGCATGGTTTTCCAATCCTATTCCTCGTTTCCGTGGCTCACGGTGGAGGGCAACATTGCCTTTGGCATGCACTATCGCCGCGATCTGACGGCCAGCCAGAAGGCGGAACGCGTGCAACACTATCTCCGCCTCATCAGGCTGGAGGAATTTGCGAAGTCCTACCCGAACCGCATTTCCGGCGGCATGCGCCAGCGCGTTGCAATCGCGCGCAGCCTTGCGGCAGGGCCCGATGTGCTTCTCATGGATGAACCCTTTGGCGCACTGGACGCATTGACCCGCGAACGCCTGCAGGTCGAGTTGCGCCAGATCCAGGCCGAAGAGGCCAAGACGATCATCTTCGTGACGCACGATGTCGAGGAAGCGGTCTTCCTGGCGGACCGCATCATTCTGTTCTCGGCGCGGCCCGCCCGTGTCCTCCACGACATCGACGTGACAGCCGTGCTGGGCAATGAACGGACCCTGGAATCACGGGAGACGCAGGCCTTTTTCAATCTGCGCAACGACATCCTGCATAAGATCAGAAACGAGACGGAGCGGGACCTGTGATCCAGTCCATCAAGGGAAAGTCCGTGGTGATCACCGGGTCGAGCCGCGGCATCGGCCTGGGCATTGCGCAGGCCTTTGCCAAGGCGGGTGCCGCGCTGCATCTCATCGCCAACGATGATGCTGTTCACCAGCGCGCGGGCGAGCTGGGAGCAACGGCGTGTGTGGCCGATATTGCAGACAAGTCACAGGTTGCCACCGCATTGAAGGGGCTTCAACACATCGATGTCCTCATCAACAATGCCGGGCTTGAGTTGCTGACGCCGGTCACCGACGATGGCGATGAGAACAGCAACACATTTCGCCGCATCATCGAAATCAACGTGATCGGCACGTCACTCGTCACATCACGGGCGTTGCAGGTGATGAAGTCCGGCGCGTCGATCATCAACACGGCGTCGATTTGGGGCCGCGTTGCCGAAGGGCGCTTCGGGGCATATGTGGCGTCAAAGCATGCTGTGATGGGCCTGACCAAGACCTGGGCCAAGGAACTTGGCCCGCGCGGCATCCGGGTCAATGCCGTCTGCCCCGGTTGGGTGCGCACCGAGGCCTCCATGCGCTCATTGAAACGCATGTCAGCCGAAGAGGGGCTGCCGGAAGATCTACTGCTTGAGCGCATCGTCGGCGCGCAAGCGCTGCCGGGTTTGATGGAGCCGCCGGATGTGGCGGGGGCTTATCTGTTCCTTGCCTCCGACCTTGCGGCGAATGTGACCGGCCAATCCCTGGGCATCGATCGCGGAGAAGTACCATGGTGAAACCACTGACCGGCAAGCGTGCGATCGTCACGGGTGCGGCAAGCGGAATTGGCCACGCCTGCGCGGTGGCGCTCCGTGACGCCGGTGCAGATGTTGTGGGCCTGGATCTGGAATCCGGCGACAAGGGCTTTCCGATCCTGGCGTGCGATGTCACGCGCGAAGAGCAGGTGATCAGTGCCGTGCGCAAGGCCGCGGAGCAGTTGGGAGGCATTGATATTCTCGTCAACAACGCCGGCATCCTGCAGGAAGTGCCACTCGCGGACGTTACCGTGGCCCATATTGATCGCATGCTCGCGGTCAATGTGCGGGGCTTCCTCCTCGTTGCGCGTGAGGCCCTGCCGCATCTGCCGGAAGGAGGCCGCATCATCAACATCGCTTCCGAGCTTGCCTATCTCGGCAGGCAAGGAGCCTCGGTCTATTGCGCCACGAAAGCGGCTGTCCTCGGCCTCACGCGGTCATGGGCGCGGGAGCTTTCACCGCGCATTCTGGTGAACGCCGTGGCGCCCGGTCCCACGGACACACCGCTCCTCGGTTATGCGGCCATGAACGCCGAACAGAAGGCCCTCGAAACCGCAAACCCGATGGGCCGCATCGGCAAGCCCGAGGAAGTGGCTGCGGCAGTCGTGTTTCTTGCCGGTCCCACGGCAACCTTCTTCACCGGACAATGCCTCGGCGCCAATGGCGGCGCCGCCATGGCGTGAGCTGAAAAGTCATGAACCAATCCGTCTTTTACGCCGAACTCCCCTGGCCCGTTGCAGAACGCCGGGTGAAGGATGGAGCGCCGGTCTTCCTGCCGCTCGGCGCAACCGAGCAGCATGGGCGGCATATGGCTCTCAATGTCGATGTCGTTCTGCCAACTGCGATTGCCGCACGGGCCGCCGCCCGCGTCGGAGGACTTGTCCTGCCGGCCATAGCCTATGGCAATCGTTCGCAACCGAAAACCGGAGGAGGCCGTGCCTTTCCGGGGACCTTGAACATCACCGCCCATACCTTCTCTCTCATTGTGCGTGATGTGATCTGCGATCTCTATCGCCAGAATGTCCGGCGCATCGTCACTGTGAACGGACACTATGAGAACCTCTGGCCCACGATTGAGGGCATTGAACTGGCCCTTGATGTGATCGGCCGTGAGGAGTCCAAGGGCCTCACCATTCTCCGCATCGATCATTGGGACATGATCCGCAAGGAGACACTGGATCGCGTCTTTCCCGATGGTTACCCCGGAATTGAACTGGAGCATGCGAGTGTGCTCGAAACATCGATGATGCTGGCACTCCGGCCCGAACTGGTGAACCTCGGTGAGGCGCTGAATGATGGCCCGGCCGCCTTCCTGCCATATGACCGCTATCCCAAACAGCCGGATGAGGTGCCCCGATCCGGGGTGCTGTCGCTGACGGCAGGCGCGTCAGCTGAAAAGGGTGAATGGCTCCTCCGCGATTGTGAGGAGGGCATCGTCCAGATCGTCAACCGTGAATTCTTCGGAAAACTCTCATGAACAACCACTTCAATCAGCCTGTGGATGCCGCCGAGGTTCCGCGCTTTGCGGGACACCCCACATTCATGCGCCTGCCCGCCGTCACATCAGCCGAGGGCCTCGACATCGCGTTGATCGGCATTCCCTGGGATGGCGGCACGACCAACAGGGCCGGCGCCCGGCATGGTCCCCGCGAGGTGCGAAGCCAGTCCAGCCTGATGCGGCGGGCGCACCACGTCTCCGGCGTTGTGCCGTTTGACATGGCCAACATCGCCGATGTTGGCGACCTGTCGGTCAATCCCATCAATCTGCTGAATGGGCTTGAGCGCATTGAAAATGGCATGGGCCGGATCATTGCCGCTGGCGCATTGCCGCTTTCGGTCGGTGGCGATCATTTGACCACGCTGCCGGTGCTGCGCGCACTTCGCGGCAAGGCCCCGCTGGGGATGATCCATTTTGATGCGCATTCCGATACCAACGACACCTATTTCGGTGACAACCCTTATACCCACGGTACGCCGTTCCGCCGTGCCATCGAGGAGGGGCTGCTTGACCCCAGGCGCGTCGTGCAGATCGGCATCCGGGGCTCGGTCTATGATCCGGACGAGCACGGCTGGGCCCGCGCCCAGGGCATTCGCATCATCTACATGGAAGAGTTCGTGAAGCGCGGCGCCTCATCTGTGATGGAAGAGGCGCGATCCATTGTCGGCAACGAGCCAACCTATGTGACTTTCGATATCGACAGCATCGACCCCTCCATGGCGCCGGGTACGGGCACACCGGAGATTGGCGGCTTTACCACCCGCGAGGCGCAGGAGATGGTGCGTCTGCTCAAGGGCGTGAATATCGTGGGGGCCGATGTTGTGGAAGTCGCACCACCCTTTGATGTGGGCGGCATGACAGCCCTGGCGGGCGCCACCATGATGTTCGAGCTGCTTTGCGTGATGGCAGACATGGTGGGAAAGGCCCGCAAGGCCTGAGGTGTCACGTCACTTCTTGCTGACGGAGGCGGACAGGGCCTCCACGAGACACGCTGAAAGGGCGAGTGCTGCGCGGTTGCGCTCATCCTTCCGGCAGGCAAGGTAGAAGCGGTCAAAATAGGTCGCATCCGGTGGCAACAGGTTCTTCATCTCGCCCCGCTCCACGAACGAGCGGGCGAAATGCTCCGGCAGGAAACCGAGGAAGCGGCCAGACTTGATGAGGATGGCGAGTGCTTCCATGTGCGAGGTCATGGCACCCCAATCAAAACTCTGGTCGCGCAAATGATTGCCCGATTGCATGTAGGTTCGCCCGGCATAGGAATAGCGGCTTGCGGTTTCGAGCGTGATCGTGTCCTGCGTGTCAAACAGCGGATGACCTTGGCCGCAATAGAGCCGCTGCTCCTCCTCGAACAGAGGCTGCGCCAGAATCGAGGGATGGATGGCTTCGATCGGCGTGATGATGAGGGAGTGCCGGCCATCGAGCAGCCGCTGCATCAGATCCTGCGGCGAGGCGATCTCCACATGCAGCACCACCTTGGGCGCCAGCGTGTTGAAGCGTGCGATGGCCTTGTCGAGAGAGGCTTCGCCGTTCGTATACATGGCATCGACCGTGCCGAGGTGGACGGTGCCCGTAAGCTCACCCCGCACTGAGCCGATGGTGCCCGAGAAATGTTCAACCGAGCGCAGCAGGTTCTCGGCTGCTTCGTGAATGCGCACGCCATCCGGCGTCAGCGAGAAACCCTTGCGGCCTCGCTCGCAGAGCCTGACTCCGAAGCGGGCTTCGAGATGCGTGATGTGATTGCTGATGGTCCCGGGCGACAGGCCAAGTGCATCCTGCGCCGCCGCAAAGCCCTCATGCCGGACCACCGCCTGAAACACACGAAGGAGGCGCAAGTCGGTGGGAGAGAAGTTGAATTGCCAGGATTTCGACCCCATACGCTGAAGAATATCATAGTGTCGCACGAAACAAAGATATTTTTCACGGGTATCCCGCACCATAGCCTCCCTTCTTCAGGAGGATTGCGATGAGCGCTCACGGATACCAGTCTGGCCGCCTGAACCTGCCATTCGTCGGCATATCGACATTCGGCAAATCCCCACTCTGCCTCGACTGGGAGCAGATTGATGCGGATGTCGCCGTCATGGGTGCGCCCTACGACTTCGGCACGCAATGGCGCTCCGGCGCCCGCTTCGGGCCACGTGCCATCCGCGAAGCCTCCACACTTTTCTCCTTCGGTCATGCCGGTGCCTATGACCATGAAGACGATGTGACCTATCTTCCCGCCGACAAGGTGCGCATGGTTGATATTGGCGATGCCGACATCGTTCACACCGACACGCTGAAGAGCCACGCCAACATTGAACTCGGCGTGCGCAAGATCCTGGCAGCCAAGGCCCTGCCCATTGTCCTCGGTGGCGATCACTCGATCAACATTCCCTGCATCAATGCCTTCAGCAATGAGGAGCCCATTCACATCGTGCAGGTGGATGCCCACCTCGACTTCGTCGACGAGCGCCACGGCGTGCGCTTCGGGCACGGCAACCCGCTGCGCCGTGCAGCCGAGAAATCATACGTCGAAGGCATGACGCAGGTTGGCATTCGCAATGTCTCGTCAACCGCGCGCGAGGGTTATGAGGATGCGCGCCGCATGGGTTCGGACATCCTCTCCGTCCGCCAGTTCCGCAAACTCGGCGTCGAACAGGTGCTGGCCCGCATTCCCGCGGGCAAGCGCTACTATGTGACGATCGATATTGACGGCTTTGATCCGTCGATTGCTCCCGGCACGGGCACGCCCAGCCACGGCGGCTTCCTCTACTACGAAATCCTTGAACTGCTGGCGGGCCTTGTGAAACGGGGCCCCGTGGTGGGTGTCGACCTCGTGGAGGTTGCCCCGGATTATGACCACACCGGAACGACCGCCATTCTTGCGGCCCAGGTGCTGCTCAACTTCATCGGCCGCATCATGCATCAACGCGATCAGAAATAAGAACACCAAGGAGGAACAACCATGAAGAACTATCTGAAATTCAGTGTGATGGCAGCGTCCCTGATGGCGATGGCCTCCATCGCCGAAGCGGGCAGCCTGAAGCTCGGGCATTCCACCTGGGTGGGCTATGGCCCCTTCTACATCGCCCGCGACAAGGGCTTCTTCAAGGAAGAGGGCGTCGATGTCGAACTCGTCATCATGGAAGACACGCCCATCAAGATGGGCGCACTCATGGCGGGCCAGCTTGATCTCGTGGCCTCCACGGTCGACGAATTCCCGGTCTACATGAAGCCCGGCATCGGCGTTCACTACGTGCTCGCCGTTGACAATTCCAAGGGCGGTGATGGCATTGCCGCCAACAAGGACATTGCCAAGATCGAAGATCTCAAGGGCAAGAAGGTGGCCTTCGAGGAAGGCTCCGTCTCGCAGTTCTTCCTGAACGCGCTGCTCAAGGACGCAGGCATGAGCCAGGCCGACATCGAGCCGGTCAACATGGCGGCAACAGATGCAGGTGTGGCTTTTGCCGCAAAGCAGGTGGATGCCGCAGTGACATGGGAACCTGCCCTCAGCCAGGGCGCAAAGTCGGAACATGGCCACCTCCTGCTGTCGAGTGCCGACAAGCCGGGCCTCATCACCGACGTGGTTGCCGCAACGGATGCCACGCTCAAGGACAAGTCTGCCGATGTGAAGGGCTTCGTGCGCGCCTGGTACAAGGCGCTGGAATTTGCCAAGGCCAATCCGGATGAAGCAAATGCCATCATGGCCGCCGGCGTGGGCGGCTGGCTGAGTGATCCCAAGGTCTTTGCCGAAACGCTGACCGGCATCGAGTATCTCGACAAGGACAAGAACGTCGCCTTCTTCGGCACAACGGATGCGCCGGGGCAGATCACCAAGACCCTGGGCACGGCACTTGATGTGTGGAAGTCCTTCGGCCGCATCCAGGTGGATGTGAAGCCGTCCGACATCATCAGCTATGACTATGTCGGAGGCTAGTGCCATGACGGGCGGCCACAGCCTGTTCACAAGGCTTGCCACACCACGCCGCGAAATCTCGCGGTCGCTGGGGCTCGGTGTAAGCACGATTGTGACCGCCACCATTCTGCTGCTGTGGTGCGTGATCACCTACGGCGGGCTTGTGGACACAACCTTCTGCCCGCCGCCGCACCAGGTTGCCGCCGCCTTCTGGCGTTCGCTGCAAGATGGCTCATTGGTGCGCAATGCTTGGGCAAGTCTCGTCGTTATCAACCTGGGGTTCTTCCTGTCCTCCATCATCGCCGTACCCTTGGGCATCATGATGGGAAGCTACCGCGTGGTGCAGGCAGCGCTTGAGCCCGTGGTCAATTTCACGCGCTACCTGCCCGTCACATCCATGATCCCGCTGCTCATCCTGTGGATCGGCATCGGCATCGAGGAGAAGATCGCCGTCATCTTCATCGGTACATTCTTCCAGCAGCTTGTGATGTTCGCGGATGTCTCGGGGCAGGTTCCCAACGAACTGTTCAATGCGGCATATACGCTTGGCGCGAGCAAGAAGCAGATCGTGATGCGCGTGCTTCTCCCCGCGACACTTCCCGGCATCATCGACACACTGCGTGTCACCATGGGTTGGGCGTGGACCTATCTGGTCGTGGCGGAACTCGTGGCCTCCAGTTCGGGCCTTGGATACATGAGCATGCAGGCGATGCGGGGGCTTCATGCCGACGTCATTTTCGTCGCCATTCTGGCCATCGGCTTCCTGGGGCTTGTCACCGATGAACTGTTCAAACGGCTGAAGCATGCGCTTCTGCCCTGGGCCCGCGCGAGGTGATGTCATGGGAACCGTAACAGTCGAAAATCTCTCCCTCCATTTCAATGCACGCGGCGCATCACCGGTCATTGCCCTCAACAACCTGTCGATGAGCATTCCGGACAAGCAGTTCGCGGTCATCGTCGGGCCGTCGGGTTGCGGCAAATCCAGCCTGCTCGACATCATCGCAGGCTTGCGTGAGCCGACGGGCGGCAAGTGCAAGCTGGACGGCCAGACCATCCATGGCCCCGCCAAGGAGCGCGGCATGGTCTTCCAGAACTATTCGCTCTTTCCCTGGCTCACGGTGATCAAGAACGTCGAGTTCGGACTCTCGCTGCAAGGCAAACCCGCGAAGGAAGCAACGGAGAGGGCGCGGCACTACGTCAATGCCGTGGGCCTCTCCAACTTCGAGACGGCCTATCCCAATCAGTTGTCGGGTGGCATGAAGCAGCGCGTCGCGATTGCACGTTCGCTTGCCAATGACCCGGAGGTCATTCTGATGGATGAACCTTTTGGCGCGCTCGACAGCCAGACCCGCGTTGTCATGCAGCAGTTGCTGCTGGGCATCTGGGAGAAGGAACACAAGACAATCCTCTTCGTCACCCACGATATCGACGAGGCGCTCTACCTCGGCGAGAAGGTTTACGTGATGTCCGCCCGGCCGGGGCGCATCATCGACACCATCTCCGTCGATTTCCCCCACCCGCGCAGTTACGAACTTTCAACCGAGCCGGCATTCATCGACCTCAAGCGAAGGATCCAGCACAACCTTCATGCAGAAGTACACAAGGCGCTAGCGTCAGCAGCCTGACCCTCAAACACTCTCTTCAAACAATCAGGTGGATCATGTCTCCCGGATCAGACTCTCAATTTGACTATATCGTCGTCGGTGGCGGATCAGCCGGGAGCGTAATGGCCGCGCGGCTCAGCGAGGTGCCGGAGAACAAGGTGTTGCTGATCGAGGTCGGACCACGCGACTGGAACCCGATGATCCACATGCCGACCGGCGAGATCTTCATGGTGGGCAGCAGCGCCGACTGGCAATTCAAATCCGAACCCGAAGCCCAGCTTGGTGGCTACCAGGTTCCCCTGCCGCGGGGCCGTGTGCTGGGCGGCAGTTCCTCCATCAACGGACAGGTCTATTGCCGTGGCCATCATCGCGACTACGATGAGTGGCGCCAACTCGGCAATGAAGGCTGGGATTGGGAGACGGTGCTGCCCCACTTCAGGAAGGCCGAAAACTGGAAGGGCGGCGCAAGCGAACTCAGAGGCGGCAACGGCCCCCTGCGCACCACCTTCGGGCGCTACAACAACGGCCTGTTCAAGGCGTTCATTGAGGCCGGCCGCAGTGCGGGCTACCCCTTCAACCCTGACTACAACGGGGCTGAGCAGGAAGGGTTTGTCTACACCCAGTACACCCACACCCATAAATTTCCCATGCGCTGTTCAGCGTCGCGGGCCTATCTGTGGCCCACGCGGAAACGCAAGAACCTCACCATCTGGACGAAATCGCGTGCCCTGAAACTCCTGTTCGACGGCAAGCGCGCAATCGGCGCGGAGGTCGACCGGCAAGGCGAACGTCTCACCATCCGTTGTAATCGCGAACTCATCCTGTCTGCGGGCGCCTATCAGTCACCGCATCTTCTCATGCTGTCGGGCATCGGCGATCCCGCTGAGCTTGCCACGCACCACATTGCCCTCCGCCACGCCTTGCCCGGCGTTGGCAAGAACCTGCAGGATCATATTGGTTCCTACGTTCAGCACCGCTGCCTCAAGCCTGTCACCTACTACAACATGCGCAACCCGCTGAAGCTGGCTGTTGCCGCCGCACAATATGCGTTGGCGGGGCGAGGCCCCTTGTCGGTGTTCCCGATGAATGCCATGGCGTTTCTGCGCAGCGATGCCGCGCTCGAGCGTCCCGACATCCAGTATTACCTCGTGCCCAACGCCATGAATCCGAATGGCTCGGCAACCTATCTGCCGGAGTTTCACGGCTACAACATTCATTGGTGTGGGCTGCGCCCGGAGTCACGGGGATCGGTGGGCCTCAGGTCATCGAACCCGCTCGACGCGCCACGGATCGTGCACAACTATCTTTCAACCAAGGGAGACAAGGCCCTCAACCGCTACGCCTTCCGCCTCGCGCGCGAATTGCATGCCCAAAGTGCCTTCGATGAATTCCGCGGCGAGGAGCTGGACCCCGGCCCCGCTTGCACGACAGATGCGGATATCGATGCCTTCATGAGCAAGTTTGTCTCATCGCATTATCATCCCGTGGGCACCTGCAAGATGGGACAGGACGACAATGCCGTCGTCGATTCCAGATTGCGCATCCACGGCCTGGAAGGAATCCGCGTTGTCGATGCCTCCATCATGCCCCTCCTCGTCGGCGCCAACACAAACGCCCCAACCATCATGATCGCAGAGAAGGCCGCGGACATGATTAGGGCAGGTTGATGAGGGGCGACCGGCCATGAGTTGCAGAGGCATACTGTGACTCAAAAAAGACGGGCAGCACGGGTATCGTGAGCATGAACCTCTCCAGCGCATCAATCGCCGCCTCGGAAGCGCTTCGGATGCGTACGAGTTCTGCCTTGTGCCGACGGGTTCAAGCTGGCCTACACGCAGCTCCAGCTATGGTGCAGATCTGGGGACACTCATTTCAAGGCTCTGCAACCTTCTTCCGAAGCGAATGGTAACCCATGACCGTCTGTTCAGCGGAGTTTGAAGGGGCAGCGCGCTTCGCTTTTCCCTTGGGGGCAGCAAGAAATTGAACGGTCGTGCGCTCGCATTTCGTTTTGATCATCTCCCGCAGCTTTCAATCAATGAGATGAGGTGGGCATGCATCGCCTTGTCGATCTTGTTCTTGGCCAGGCGCGCAAGACGGTCTGCCTGCCGGTTGGCATGCGGCCCGGCAAGGCAGGCAATGAGAGAAATCACGAGTACCAGGGGTGCCATGCCCGTTTGCAGGGCAGCGAGCTTGATCTCTTCAATCTCCGCAAACTGGTGGAGGCGGGTTTGAATTTCAGCCGGCAGGCCGCTGATGTCCCCGGCCGCCAGCGCAGATGCCAACCTCGACCAATCAATCCCATCTGCGACCTCCCATGAAGAAGGCAGCGGTGACGCCTTTTCCGTGCGGAAAAGTTGCTGCTGCTGCAGCCTGGGTTGGGACCATTGCGATAAGTTGATGTCCTTAGGATACGCTGGATCAGAGAAGGTCGCTGCATTGAGATGGGGAATTTCTTTTTCAGCGAACGAATCCATGAGCCATCGAGACGTAGCTGGCTCCGGCAGCGGGACCTTGCGTTGAGCAGGAAGGCCACCCTGGCTTTCCGAGGCCTCGTCGACCAGGACCAGGCTTGTGAGATGCGTCACCAAGCCCTCGGCTTCGGCCAGTTCTGCGGCGTCAACGTCACTGAGCCTGGGCAACAGGAACCCTGCCCACACGGCTGCAACCGCCCTTTCCAGGGTCGACAGCTCTGGAGTCACCCGGCGTTCGCTGATATCGAAGGTGATCTTTGCTCCGCCGCGTCCGTAAGCACGTGCGGCTTCACCTTGCTCCTGAGATTTGTTTTCATCGCGCCCTGTCGTTCTCTGGGTGGCAACGGCGGCCGAGAAGCAATCCACCAGATCGGCCCCGCCGCTCACAAGAATTTCGCCGCCGGTCAAGGCAGCCAAATGGCCGATGTTGGCTTCGAGGCTGTCCTCGCCCACGAGCAGCACGGATATGCGCCTGCCCTTTCTCGCGAGGCCTTGAACATCCAGGGCGTGGCTCTTGCCATCGGTAATGACCAGAATGTCCTGAACGGTAGACTGTTGAAGGGTGGAGGAGATTGCCAGGCCGATTTCTGTGCCACCAGCCGGACCAGAAAGGCGGTGAACGAGGTTCTCCAGGCGTTTCCCGGGAGATCGGGGGAGGATGACATCGATCAGGCCCTTGCCTTCGGTCGTAGACCCAACCAGCTTTGAGGTATGATCGAATTCCCAGAGTTCGATGATGTCTTTGTGTTCAAGTCTCTTCGAAAGGGCCAACAATGCTGCCTTCACCTCGGCATGCTTGGTGCGCGCACCTGCAGCAGCGCGGACAGCCTCATTCATCGACCCGGAATGGTCCACCAGCACGGCAAGGTTCAGCCCTTCTTCACTCTTCAAATGGGGCTGGATCCGCATGGAAATCCGGTCGCCTCTTGCAGTCACCCCCGTGAGCGGGCGAGGCAGCCATTCACCCACGACAAGATCAATCGGGCGGTTCAATGGAACCGTTGCTTGGCCGTTCGAAAGTGTGCCTTCCACCAGTCTGACTGAGGCGTCCGGGGACTTCACCGTCACTTTGCCCATCTGGCTCTTTCCACCTGTGATGAGGTCGTCGACGTCGGCAAGCGGCGAACGGCCATAGACATCGCCGACGGTCAGTGGAATGCACAGGTGGCCTTCCCCCTTGATGACGGTGAGGGTGATGGCCCAGATGCAGGTCACCTCGATCGTGGCGCCGGGCGGAATGTGGGCCACGGACAGCATGTGGATTCCGCGCAGCACCTCTTCGTGAAGGACGGCGGTCTTGCCGCGATCAATCGCATCCTCGTATGTCGCACGGGCCGCCCCTTTCTTTGTGGCCTTGGCGACGAGAGATCGCTCGCCTACCTTAGCCCGCAGTTCAAAAACCGTGGCATGGACGGGAACGGGGAAGGTGATCATGGCTTCGATGCTTTGGTCTTCGGCATTCCGGAACACCCGGCGGTTGGTGACGACTGCGAGACCCGCTTCGATGTTGACGTCGTGATCGCAACTGATCAGCGGGACCGGGTGTTCAGATCGCCCCGCTCCCTTGCTGGTGAGGAACACGTGGAGAGGATTGCGTGATGTCTGCGTGGCGAGGTTCATCTTCACGTCCTTTTCAATATGTCGGTGAGGAGGGTATCGATGCTGCGAACAATTGGTTGGGGATCATGGCCGCTGCCCAGAAGGGCGGGATCAACCGTCAAGGTCACTCCGGGAGCGACCGGGAATGGCGCTCCTTCCTTTGCATCGAGCATCAGTTTGATGGCGGCGGGAGGGAAGCCAAGATCGCGGAGCCGGGTATAGCGCTGGATTGCTTCAACGTGGTCGTCCCCATAGTCGGCATTTGAGCGTCCTCCCCTTGGTGACGGAACAAAGCCTTCGGAGATGAGGTAACGGACCTGCCGTTCGGTGGTCCCCGTCGCGTCTATGAGGTCCCTCAACTTCATGAATTCTCCTTTCGACAATCAATATGTCGAAAGATTCTCCCCAGATGCAAGAACTTTTACAAATTTCTTGTCGAAAGCCAGAGCGCTCGCCGGAATCGGTTTGGTTACACCGCGAGCGAGAAAGGATTGGCCCGATGCCAAGTCAGGCGGGCGCGTTTGTCGTTCAGCGGAATTGGAAATTGCCAGCGTAACGCGGCACGGGCTTCTTCGCTCAGAGGCGCGAAAGGGCACAAGGCAATAAGATTGGTAGACCGACCAAGATGAATGAAGCGGTTAAGACTTCTGTCAACTTGCTTCGCGATGGCGGAATGCTGCCTCGGCTTCTGTTGAAAAGAGTAGAACCGTGAGTATCGGTTTCTCTACAACAGGCGACAATGATTTTGTAAAGCTTTTAAAAAGAGAACAATAAGCGAACAAAACAGACGAGTTGGCTTTGTTAGGGTTTCACAATCTTGATTTATATGAATGAATTTGGCGCACCCGACAGGATTCGAACCTGTGACCTCTGCCTTCGGAGCAATTTAGCCCATGCATCCGAAAAATGCGATAGGGCCCGCTATGGTACGATAAACATCTGAAACTACTAGATGTTTATCAAATCCACGCCGAAACCATATCCGCAATTTCGCTGCGATTTCCTCTTGGCTGCTTCCGTGGTGCTTCCGCGGAAGCAGCCCGATAGCGAAGGATGGGATGATGGTGAAGCTCACAAAACGGACCGTGGATGCCGCGAAGGCCGAAGCGAAAGACTATTTCCTTTGGGACGATGAACTGCCCGGTTTCGGACTCCGCGTCTTCGCGTCTGGCAAGCGCAGCTATCTCGTCCAATACCGCGCCGGACGTCGGTCTAGGCGCTACACTATCGGCCTACATGGCATCTGGACGCCCGAAACCGCGCGTCAGGAAGCCAAAGTTCAGCTCGGCCGTATCGCGGCTGGCGACAACCCCGCCGAGGAACGCCAGCTCGACCACAAAGCCATCACAATCAAAGAGCTTTGCGCTCTCTACGTTGCGGACCTGAATGCGGGTCTCATCCTAGGCAAGGGCGGGCGCCCAAAAAAGTCGACCACGATTGTCACAGATACCGGCCGCATCGAGCGCCATATCATTCCCCTAGTTGGCTCTTGGCGCGTCAAGGATCTGACCAAAGCCGACGTGAACAAGCTCATGAAGGACATCATTGCGGGTAAGACGCGAGTGTCAGTCAAAACGAAAAAGTTGCGCGGTAGGGCCATCGTTCGAGGTGGACCTGGTACGGCGACGCGCACCATCGGGCTGCTCGGCGGCATCCTTACCTATGCTATCGACGCAGGAATCATCGACAGCAATCCCACACACGGATTGAAGAAGCCAAAGTATGCCGTCCGGACCCGCCGCCTTACCGAGGCGGAATATCGCACGCTCGGCAACATGCTGCGGGAAGCGGCGAAGACCGAGAAATACGCCATGACGGTCGAGATCATTCGCCTGATCGCGCTCACCGGTTGCCGCCGCAGCGAGATCATCGGCTTGAAGTGGGGAGAGGTTGACCTCAGTTCCAGTTGTCTTCGTCTCATCGATAGCAAGGAAGGCGATTCTGTCCGTCCAATAGGCTTGCCCGTGGTGGAGTGTCTGGAGGAACGACGAAAAGAGGAAGGCGAAGGCTACGTGTTTCCAGGCGAGCGGAATGGCGCGGCGTTCGGAAGCTTTCCGAACCATTGGGAACAGATTTTCAGAAAGTCGCCACTTGCCGATGTGACGCCACACGTCCTGCGGCACAGCTTTGCCAGCATTTCGAACGATCTTGGATTTACCGAAATCACTATTGCCGCGCTCATCGGCCATTCTAAAGGCACGATGACGAGCAGTTATATTCATACGCTCGACACGGCGCTCATCATGGCCGCAGACACCATCGCCGGTTACATCCAAGGACTACTCGACGGTGTAGAATTCAAGCAGACTGCTTACGCCTTGGACCTCAATTCCAGGCAAGCGGCGTTGAAGCAGTTCCTCGCGCGGGCGGTCGACGGAAATAACGATGAGCGCATTTCAGCATGAAATTTATCGATTATCGGGATGAGTAGCAAATAACCTCAGAATTCTGGGTAAATTCCGAAGTTATTTCCTCCACATCGTCAACTTCAGCTTCCGGTAAGCCAGCGTACTAAGCGACCCAAAATGCCTTCTGGTGCTTTGGTGGGGCGCTCTTCTTCAAGGGATGTGGCAGTTGGTGCATCTGGCTTGGTCACGCCATAGAAGCGCGCTTTGGCCGCACGATCCCGGTGGCGTTCGTCTTCGATTTGCTTGTCAGTCCATGGCCCGGCCTCAATCACCCGCCCTTGCTTGATCACATAGTGGGAGCGGCAAGCGAGCGTCCAATTTCCGATGGACGGATTGAGCGACACAGTTTCGCCGTCAAACGTCATATTCCAATCGGTCGGCGTGAAGGGTGTCACCACCTCCTCGCCGCACCCGCAACAGCATCCGTGGGCGGCCGTGCCATATTCCATCGAAATATAGAGCACGCCGGGTTCAAGCTTATCTGGAATGTGTTGCACGAACCGATGTGCGAGATGGCTATGCCGCATCATGGGAGGTCACCATTGAGCAGCATATTGCCGTCAGTCGTATAGGTGCAGTGATGCTCCCGTTCCAGGTCGCGGTAGAATCCGCGCAGCTTCTTCCACTTGATCACAGCCAACACGGCATTGAGTGCATTCAAGTCGGCAACCTGAATGTTCGACGCATAAATATCCTTCTCGCCGCCGCCAGCGAAGGAAATGCGGCCCTGATGAACGTGATCACGCTTTTCCGGCGTGCTGGTGGTGACTCGTAGAATGCCACCCAACGAACCTTCATCCAGTTCCAGGCCCATACCCACGTCCACAAAGGGCACGCCCAAGGCCTCCAGCTTTTCGACGACCAAGCGCTTCTCGTCACCTGCGTCCATGCTGAGGAAGGCAAAAGTGATCCCATCCAGTAAATGTAAATTATCGGCAGACAGCGCCTCAGCATAGGCGACAACGCCACGGCGCATCCGGGAATAGATGCCCTTCAGGTAATCGACCTTTTTTGGGGCTTCCCGGAGTTCCTCGATACCAGGCGCGCCAGGGGCTCTGAATGCGTTGTGTTGCAGGAATTCGTCGCCGTCGATTAGCCGAATCTCACGAGCCGGTGTCTTAGCGACAAAATCCAGAATGTACGAACCTGTGCCGCCGAGGCCGATAATCGCTACAATCTCGTGCTCCAGCTTTTCTGTCAGAGCGCCGATGCCCGCGCGATCTGATGCTGTCTCCGTGTAGTTAAAGACACTTTCCTCCTCCGCCTCTGGCGTTCTGAAAGTTCGCGGCGACAACCCGGGCTTCAGAACCTCAGCCGGCCCCGACAAGATTGCCGCGTAGGTGGTCATCTTGTGAAAATAATCCGTGTACCCGCCTTCTGGCTTGCTCGAAAACGAGTGCTTCGCCTTCAGACCATGCCCGAGGTTGAAGTCGCCAGTCTGGTGCGAAATCTGCTGGATGGGCGTCCCATCGGCACGGCAGGGAAAGTCACCGTCAAAATGCATCACATGGGTATCGGGCGTGCGGGTTTCATCTCCAGCCATTGTTAGGCTGGAGATGAGAGTCCCGGTTCGCACTTCCCGTTGAGCATTGACGTAAGGCACCTCGCGCATCACGAGGAACCCGCCCCGGATCTGCACGAAGTAGCCCTCGTCACGAAGACGCTTGAGGTCGGCGTTACGACTGAACGGTGCGGGTGACATTGAACACGGTTCCCTTCTTTTTCACTTCAACACTGCCCCCGGCACCAAGTTCGCCGGCGTGCGGTGTCGAGGCGGCGTGGCGGTAAGTCATCGAAAAAACGACGTTGGTTTCGTGTGGACCGGGAAAGGCCAACTGAACGACCTGCTCAAACGTAACCTGCTTCTGGTCGACTTCGCGGGGTCGCGAATTGACGATGATCTCGAACGTCTTGGGAGGCCGGGGTGCGGTAATGAACCGTTCGACGCCAGGAGCGGTGAGGTCAATGACATCGGCGGGCTCGATCAGCAGATCTTCGCCCCCACGCACCTCCAGGAAGACCGCTTCATCGTCGCCGATATTCGCCAGCGCATAGAGAGTGGCACCACGGATCGCCGGCTTGCCCCACGCGAGCTGATGATCGTTCAGCGTCAGTTTGAAGTCGCGGTCGGTCTGGAAGGCGACGAACCGTTCGGCACCCCGCTCGCGCAGATCAAACGGCTCATCAAGCCGGACATCCTCGAAATCGCCGGACGGCAGGATGGCAAAAAGACTGTAGCCATCATGCGGATCGCGCCCGGCGGCAGTCAAAATCTGACGGCCCAGCGGCACGGGGTCGGCAACATCGAGGTCGCGGAAGTTGAGGTCGTCCTGTGCGAAGCGGATGCGATAGCCCCGCGCCGGGCGCAGCGCCCGGCCTTCGCGCAGGGCCTCGCCCAGATCGTCAAAATCGAGAGGTTCTTCGGTATTCATTGTCGTTATTCCTTAGAGGTTGGACCGGCGGCGCCGGCCTCTAAGGGATCAATCGGTGCGACAATGGCCGACCGGTAAGGTCAGCCGAAATTTTTTCTGAGAGTACCCGTCGGCGTTGGGCCGCATATGAAAAATGCCGGGCAACCCTGGCATGTCCGGGCCGAGGGGGCGGCCGGGAAATTACCAGCACGAATTCGCCCCAGAAATCCTGCGAGCTTCTCCTGCCGATTCTGAAGCTTCTTGGCCGTTAGATCGAGGGGGCGAATGGTCTGGTCGGATAGATGGACGAGTTCGACGCTGGCGCCGGGAAAAGCCCTTTGTGCCGCCAGGAGGAAGGCAGCAACGCCCACGTCATCCATTTCCGCGGTGCGAAAATGTCCTGTTTGAACCCGCCGAAGCGTGCGGCTGCCATCAGATCGCACCAGAACCTCATCTGGGCGCACGATAATTTCCTCGGCGCCAAACGCAATGCTGAGAGCCGCAGGCGTCTCTGGCGTGAGGCCTTCGCGCGCCGCGAGGAAATACTGGATCATTGAGGTGGCGAACCCCTTATACTCCGAGACATAGCCGTGATCCGCCAGTCCATGCGCAGCAAACGCGTTGGCGATCTGCCCTTCCAAGTCGCTTGCTCCGCCGATGATGCGCGCGTCAGCAATCACCGCCTGGAAGACGGTTCTGACCGCTTCGTGCATCTGCATGAAGGCCGTTGCCGTCCGACGCCCGCCGACCTGGAGGATGTGAGTGTAAAAGAATCGTCTCGGACAGCGTTCGTAGAGCGCAATCTGCGCCCCGGTAAATCGAAGGGCACCGTCGACGACGAGCGTGATGTCACCGGCCTCAGGTGCGGGCGGCAAGGTTCTGGTTGGGTTGATCTTCGTTCGCGTCAGCCCCGATCCTAACCGGTCGAGGAAACTCGACAGCGGCCGGTTATGGCCATTTGATTTCTGGGTTGGCGCGTACAGAAACAGGCGGTCGCGGGCGCGAGACAGCGCGACATAGAACAAACATTCCTGTTCCTCGGCATGACCTGCGCGGAACACATCAAGCGCACGGCCCTGAGCTCCTTCGACCATCCCATCTGGCGGCGGGCACGGCGGTGCTTGTGGCGTCCTGGGAATGGTGTCGCCATTGAGACCCGGCACATGCACGACGGGAAACTCAAGTCCCTTTGCCCCGTGAATGGTCATCAGCCGCACGGCATCGAGCCCCTGCGCGGCGGCAGGCAGTTGCCGCAGATCACGATCATCGCCTAACCGAACAAGTCGGCGCACCCGATCAAGGAGCCGAACAATGGGGAGCCCCTTACCGCCCGGCTGCACACGCAGGAAATTCATGAACTGCCAGATCGCGAGGCCACGGGTGCGCTCGGCGATGTCACTCGAACCACCGATGCGTGCTGCGATACGGGTTCGATCGAGCAACAACGTTGCCAACACCGTCCAGGGTGCGTCGCTCTGGTCGAAGCCACGCATTGCAGCCGCAACAGCCCTCAATGCCGCGCCACCAGGCTCAGACAGGCCGGTGATCGCACCTAATTCGCCCAGCCACGCCCCCGGTATAGAGTCCGACGCGCGCAGGTGACTAAATATCGCATCGACGTCAGAGATCGGCATCTCGAACTCCGACATGCACGCCGCACGAACCAATCCCATTGCTCGCCGATCGGTGAGAATTGTCAGCAACGACAAAAGCTCTTTGATTTCTGGCCGCTCAAAAAGACTGCCCAGAAAAAGAACCGGAACGCCAAGGCGTTCCAAATCCTGCCCAAGCTCTGAGAGCTTTTCATTTCCAGTGCACAGCACAGCCTGGTCACGATAGTTGTGCCCGGCCTGGCGCATTTCCTCGATTGCATCGGCAAGCGCCACCGTCTGCTGTGGCGATTGGTCGACCGTGCGGAGTTGAGGAGATGCCCCGCACCGGCCACGCTCTGATTCGAGGCCGCTATCTTGGTCTCCAGCCTTCATGCGAATGGCGAAGGCTGAGAAGGCCTGCACCACTTCATCGACCGATCGATAATTACGCTTCAGGCGGCCACGCGCACCACCGGAAAAATCGGACGTTCCGAAGCGAGTCATGTTGAACGATGACGCACCCCGAAACCGATAAATCGACTGCTTGGCATCTCCGACCACCCAGAGATTGCGCCCATTGCTTCGCAGGGCCGTAATCAGGCGGACGCTGCTACGGTTCACGTCCTGATATTCATCGACCAGAACATGGTCATATTGCGCCTGAAGATGCGTGCGGATCTCGAGATTCCCTTCGAGCAAACGCACGGGCATCGAGACAAGGTCGCCAAAATCGACACAATGCGCCTGCCGCTTTAATTCCTCATAGGCCGCGTAGACGCGGGCAACCTCCGCCGCCCGCTCCGCCGCCACGCGTTCGTCTGGCGTTGCGGCGCTCACAAGCATCGCTTCCGCCAGTTCGGCATAGCGTGCTTCGTTGACTACCTCGTCCTTGGCGCGGGAGATTGCCGCCAGCATGTCGGCGATGATCTGCGTCGGATCATAAAGGTTGCGATAATGGTTGAGGCCAAGACGCGGGAATTCGGCTTCAAGAAGCTCGACCGCCTCGGTCCTATCCATCATCCGGGGATCTTTCGGCAGACCCAGTTCGATGTGAAACCGTCGGATGACATCGAGACCGAAAGCATGAAACGTGCCGATCCACATCGCTGCGGCGGCAGCTTTGTGCCTGCGGCCGATCCGTTCCGCCATCTCACCAGCGGCCTTGTTGGAGAAAGTGAGGAGCAATATCCGTCGCGGATCGACGCCTTCCGCCAGGAGCCCCTCGACACGGGCCGTCAGCGTCTGGGTCTTGCCGGTGCCGGGTCCTGCTTCAAGCAGAAATGCCTCGCCACGATGCGCGGCTGCGGTTGCCTGAAGCGGATTCAGGGGACGTTCGATGGTTTCAGCTTCGACCGCAGCCACTATTTCCGGCAGCAAGAGAGCATCGAAGAGTTGCTGGGCAACCAGATCGAACGGCGCCCCAAACCGCGCTGCAATCTCGGTCGCGGTCTGACCATCTTCAAGGTGAAGTTTGCGGACGAGTCCGCGCGGCAGAAGAAACTCGCGCGCGAACAGATCCATCTGGACCTCGCGCCTCTGCCGGCGTCCGTAGTCAACAACCCGATCAACGCCGACGGGCGAAGGTTCTGCCGCCCTTGCCAGATCGATGTCGCGCGCCGGCTCATCGGCAACGTCGTCACCAAGTTCGATGTGACCTATTTCATGGGCGACGAGAAATGCCTGCTCGAACACCGTCCCAATATTTTCGTGCAAGATGAGGCTGTCTGCGGCAACGACGGTTGCGCGGCCACCGTCGAGCATCACCGAGCCTGCCGCGGTCGGCTCGACATCCAACCCGCGCCGCTGAGCTTCGGTAACGGCAAACTCATAAGGTCGCCAAGGATCATGGCCCTTCGCAACGGCCTGCCGGTGAAGGTCGGCTGCAATCTGTCTCGCCAGCTCGACCGCGTCCATCCTAGTTGTCGTCCACCAGCAGGGCCGTCCGCTTTTCTTCAGACACTCCAGCGTCGATCAGCAGCCGCTCAAATGTTGCGGCAGTTTCCGCCGACGGCTTTCCGTCTGATTTGTAGCTGCGCGCAAGCACGGGCCCTGATGGCAGGGTGAGCGTGCTCACCAACAAATCAACCGTACAATTCAGAGCGGCTGCCATGCGCGTGAGGAAGCGCCTTGGGACAGAAGTTGCCACAATGCGACGCTCCCGAAAGGCTGTCACCACTTGCCGGGGCACATCCAATTGCACGGCGATCTCGCGAAGTTGGGAAACCGACAAATCTGCCAGAGGGTCTTTTGCAGATTTCGTTTCGATCGGCATATGCTGCTGCCATGCCGCGTCAATCATGGCCTGCTCTTGGAGAGACATCGGCCTCTCGGCTCCATCAGGAACGCGAGATAGCTCTCTCGACAAGTCCACTAACTCGTTCGAAAAATGCGGGTACTCACGCAGGTAGCGCTCAAGGATTTCGCGGCCATGGCTGGGTTCGACCGCAAAGGCGTCGAGCACATCTTCCCGCGATGGTTGATGAGCGTTGGGGTTCATGGCTCTTCTCCTGACATGGCCGCTCGTATTGCCGCAAAGGCCTTGTCCCTATGTGTCCGGATGGTTTTCTCCGATTTGCCGAGCGCCTTGGCGATAGTGACAGCATCAGCCTCCTTCGAGTCGATGGGGACGCCCTTTCGCAACATTTCGATGATCCTCATTTGTTCTGGTGGTAGAGCATCAATCGCCGCATCCAGACGAAACCGGTAATCCGCACCGTCGATTTCCAAATCCGAGGACCAATCGAAGCTGCCAGCCGCCCTCTCAACCTCTTCAGAAGGCTCACCTGTCTCTTCGTCGAAATCCAGCGAAGTTGAGCGGTTTTCATCGCGCCAGGCCTGCTCCTGGGCATCGCGTCGCAAGCTTGCCAGCGCGCCATCGAAGCGCACTTCAAAATAGTCCAGTTTTTCAGAATATTCGCCGCGGTCAGCCGACAAAAGCTCAATAAATCGCCCGAACACCCTGTCACGAATAACGCTGTTGGTCAGTGACGTTGTCGTGCCGTCCGCACTCTCGGCCCTCGGCAGAGATCGCAAAACCCGCTCGGCTAAAACCTTGTACAGCCGGTCGAACCCGGCAGCGGAATTGTCCGCGCGACTGGCCCGCACTAAATAGACCAGACATTCGCTTGGTACATAACCGAGATCATCCCGGCGGCGAATTTGAACGCGAGCCAAGAGATCATCCCCTGATAAGCCCTCCAGCTCGGCCAGTTTGGCTTCGACCTCCGGAATGCGCGTATAGAGTTCTTCCGTGCGGAGCCTCTTTTTTCTGAGTGGAGTTACCAATTGCCCCTCCATCCTTCCTGCCGCACCGCGCCAAGGTGCTGCCCAACTTCAACCAACATCATCGCGAATATTCCGACGTTCGATTGGCCTGCGCCGCTATGTCTGCGCATCGCGCCATGAGCGCATTAAACGGTTCCGCGTCGTCGAATAGCAGTCCGTCCTCGACCATGCGGGCATAGTCGTCTTCGAGGGCCTTCGCGACATCCCCCACCGGCACGAGTTGCAAGCCTCCGTTGACCGCCGCTGCGTAGTCGACCGGCGTGCGGTCGGCGGCCTTTTCCGCGAAGAACATCGACTTGTGCCGGGCGACAGCGTTGGCCAGTTCGCGATCGGCGAAAGCAGCTTCTGCGAAGCCGGCTTCATCCAGCCTTACAACATCGTGCCAGTGTCGCGCGAAGCGATCGCCGCGCAGCCGATCCTGAAGGCAAAAGACGTGAATGGCGGTCGCCTTCTCCCAAAAGGTTCGCTCCGCGTGCATGACGCGCGGTCGCGCGGTCGGAAATATCAGCCCGTCGATCAGGCTATCTGCATCGCAGGCGACTTCGCGCAGGCTCGCTGGCTCGCCTGTCGAGCGAGCGCCAAACTCCAGCATGACGCTGGGTGCGACATAGCCGGACCCGGCCGCAGTCGCCTCGTAGTCGATAAAGAGCTTCTCATCCTCGATGCGGATGGTCGCCGCCAGACCTTCGGCTGCCAGTGCGGTCGCGATGACCGGCTGCACCGTTTCCGCGACCCACGCAGGCAGCCGCCGACGCACCTCACTGGACCAGCGCTTTTCCTCGCTTCGGGTTTTGGGCAACCCCTCGCCATTGTCCCCGACCAGATCGGGCGCAATCGCCCGAATGTCGTAGGTCAGATCCACGTCCTCGGAAAACCGGCGAATGACCTGATAGGCTTTCGACAGCGACGTGCCGCCCTTGAAAACCAGATGTTCGCCGAGCGGCGCAGCGTAAAGGGTCGCCAGCGCCCATACCACCCACACATCTTTTTCAAGAAGATGGGTAGGACGACCCGAACGATCGGCGGCGACGCCCAGCGCGTCGCGCCGATCCTGGTCGGAAAGCTTGAGAAAGATGTCAGCCATAGGCTGCCTTTCCGACGCTTTGCGCGAGCCATGTCGGAAGTTGCGACGCGGCGGCGACCAGTTCGCCGAAAGCGCCAGGTGGCATCTTACGCTTTAGCGTCTTGAGTGCGGTTTCCGCCTTTTCCGGGCCGAGCCAGGCCAGCGCACGCACAGCTTCCCCAGCCGGGCGGTGGGCCAAGGCCAATTGCCAACGCGGGGCGTGCTTCAATTCTACGACCTGCTTGCCGAGGTGCATCTTTCGGCTGCGCCCGGAGGTCAGATAAACCGAACGGACGGGCACTTGCGTCGTCAAGCCAAGGGCGTTCGCGGCAGCGGCGCCGTTCGAGACGATGATCTCTCCCTTTTGGCTCGCAAGGGCCTCGACAGCCTGTTCGACCGAAGGCGTGCGCGTACCGAACCGGCTGGTGATGGGCCGCAAATAGACGCCACGGCCCGCGCGAATGAGCTGTCCGCGCTCGGCCAAACGCGACAATGCCTGATCTACCGCCGCCCGATTTCCGAGATGCAGCAACCCTTTGGCAGACAACGGCACACCTTCAGGCAAGCCCGTTGCATGCATCAAAATCTGTTCGGTCAGGCGAGTCATGTCATTCTCCTGTTAGAAACATACGCGATTTTCTGACAGTTTTCAAGGAAGTCGTGTGGGCGAGGCCGATACGGGGAAGGTCTTCCCCTGCGTCCGAGCCACGGTCTCGGCCGACCCCTTCTGCGGGGAGCCCCCGCAACACCCCCTTTAGAGTGAGAGGGCGGAAGGGATTTCCGTGACGGGTAAAGTGCCGAGAGAGAGGCTTTCGGCGCCCGTCATGGAGTTTTTCCCATGAACATGCAGGTACTCGATGCGCGCCGCGATCTCAGCGGCGGCTACAAGGTGGATGTCACGCGCGGCGAGCGCGTCGGCCGGGTGTCATCGGAGTGGTTCTCGCGGCCCGACGATGAGCGCTTCCTGTCACTCGGCGAGCTGGCCCGCTCGGTGCGCGATCGGTCCGAGCGCAGCCGGACCCGCGTGGTGGAAACCGCGCTGATCCATGTCGAGGCAAGCCGCACAGATCCCGAGCGGCTGTCGCTGATCCTGCCCGGCGCCGAGGCGCCTGTGGCTCCTACACACTGGAGCTTCGGCCAGTTGGCGAGCCAGGTCGGCGCTCCCGCTGCCTATCTGCGCAATCTTCCGGCGGCGCTCGCCGGCATCAATCTGCAATACGGCCTGACCTCGAACCGCGCCGAGCAGATCAAAACGCTGGAAACCGAGAACGGCCGCGTTGAACTGCGCGCCGTCACCGGCCCGGACTATGGCCGCATCTACGACCACGAACTGATCGAGGCTGTGCAACGCATCGCCGGCAACGGCACGGGAGACACGCGCTGGAAGGTGCCGGGCGTGCTCGACTGGTCGACCGGGATCTACAATCCCCGCGTCGACATCTCGAAGGACACGACGACGCTCTACGCCAGCGATCGCGACGTGTTCGTGTTCCTCGTCGATGATATGAACCCCATCGAGGCCGGTCGCCTGCCGGACGGCTCACCCGACCTGTTCTTCCGCGGCTTCTACGCCTGGAACTCGGAGGTCGGCGCCAAGACGCTCGGCATGGCGAGCTTCTATCTGCGCGCTGTGTGCCAGAACCGCAATCTGTGGGGCGTGGAGGATTTCGAGGAGATCAGCATCCGCCACAGCAAATATGCCGCGTCGCGCTTCGCCCATGAAGCCGAACCGGCGCTGCTGAATTTCGCCAACTCGTCACCGCTGCCGTTCATCAACGGGATCAAGACGGCGCGTGAGCGGATAGTGGCGCGCACGGATGAGGACCGCAGCGATTTCCTGCGCAAGCGGGGCTTCTCCAAGGCCGAGACCGGAAAGATCATCGACGCGGTGCTGGTCGAGGAAGGTCGCCCGCCCGAGAGCATCTTCGATTTCGTGCAGGGCATCACCGCGGTCGCGCGCGAAAAGCCGCATCAGGACGCCCGCCTCGACATGGAAGCCAAGGCGAAGAAGCTGCTCGATCGGGCTGCCTGATCTCATCAAAGCCGGAGATGCGGTTTGCCGTATTTCCGGCTTTCACCCTCGGCCGCGAGTCCGGCTGATTGGGAGTCAGAAGCCCGCTGATTGGGAATCGGCGTTCCGTTTCCCCTTACCGATCACTGTACTCGTGCGCTGCCCCTTCAGAGGAAGAGGGCGGCGCTTCGCTTCGTGACGGGTTGGAGGTCGAGAGAGAGTCTCCCGGCTGCCCGTCGCGGAGTAATGACAATGGCAACTGCCATCCAGAAAATCACCCTCTCGTCGTCGCGCGACATTCCCTTCAACAAGCTGGTGCTCAGCCAGGCCAACGTCCGGCGCGTGAAATCCGGCGTGTCGATCGACGAGCTGGCCGAGTCCATCGCCCGGCGCGGCCTCATCCAGTCCCTGCATGTTCGCCCCGTCCTCGACGCCGAGGGCGTAGAGACTGGCATGTTCGAGGTGCCCGCCGGCGGTCGGCGCTATCGCGCGCTCGAACTGCTCGCCAAGCAGAAGCGCCTCGCCAAAACCACGCCCGTCCCATGCGTCGTCGGCGACGCCGCCAGCGGTATCCTGATCGACGAAATCTCGCTGGTCGAGAACATCGACCGGGCGCCGCTGCATCCGCTCGACCAGTTCCGGGCGTTCCAGGCCATGCGCGACAAGGGCATGACCGAGGAAGCGATCGCCGCCGCCTTCTTCGTCGGCGTCAACGTGGTGAAGCAGCGCCTGCGCCTGGCGTCGGTCTCGCCCACGCTGCTCGACATCTATGCCGAGGACGACATGACGCTCGAAATGCTGATGGCCTTCACCGTGTCGGCCGATCACGCTCGGCAGAAACAGGTCTGGGAGGCGATCAGCGCCGGTTGGCAGAAGGAGCCGTGGCAGATCCGGCGGATGCTGACCGAAACCACCGTGCGCGCGTCCGACAAGCGCGCCGTGTTCGTCGGCATCGACGCCTACGAGGCGGCCGGCGGCATGATGCTGCGCGACCTCTTCCAGTCCGACGACGGCGGATGGCTTCAGGATGTCGGCCTGCTCGATCGCCTGGTTGCCGAGAAGCTCAAGGTCATCGCCGACGAGATCGCTACTGAGGGCTGGAAATGGGTCGAGGCCGCGTTGAGCATTCCCTACGGTGTCACCCACGGAATGCGGGAGATTGCCGGGACGCCGCTCGATATGAGCGAGGCGGAACAGGCAACGCGCGACGCCTTGCAGGTGGAATTTGATCGCTTGGTCGCTGAATATGAAGATGCCGACGAGCTGCCGGACGAGATCGATCAACGCCTTGGCGAGATCGAGGCGGCGATGGAGGAACTCGACAATCGGCCCGTCCACTACGATCCCGCCGAGATCGCCATTGCCGGCGTCTTCGCAACCCTCGACGCCAAAGGCAAGCTGGTCGTCGATCGCGGCTATGTCCGCCCGGAGGACGAACGACCCGCCCAGCTGGAAGGTGACGATGTCCAGGAGGGCGGCGATCATGAGACCGGGAAAGCTCCTGCCATCCAGCGTGCCGCCATCACCATCGGCGGCCAGCCTGCCCCGGCAGCGGCGGAGGAAGACGAGGAGGATGGCATCAAGCCGCTGCCCGAGCGCCTCGTCACTGAACTGACGGCGCATCGCACGCTCGCCCTGCGCGACGCCGTGGCGGACCACCCGCATATCGCCATGACCGCGCTGCTGCACAAGCTGGTCTCGGACACCTTCCTGCACCGCCCGGCGACGGGCGCGCTGGAAGCCAATGTCCGGGAGGTTCACTTCGCCGCACAGGCCGAGGAGTTGAAAGACAGCCCTTCGGCAAAATCCGTCACCGACCGGCATGATCGCTGGGGCGACCATGTTCCGGCCGATGACGAGGCGCTGTGGGATTGGCTCGTCGCGCTCGACGACGACAATCGCATGGAGTTGCTCGCCCATTGCGTCAGCTATGGCATCAACGCGCTCTACGAACGGCCCAATCCCTATAGCGGCTCCGGTGTCAGCGAGCACGGGCTGAAGGTCCGCCTCGCACAGGCCGACCGACTGGCGCGGGCGACGGGCCTCGACATGGCGCAAGTCGGATGGCGGCCGACGGTCGGCAATTATCTCGGCCGCGTCACCAAGACCCGCATCGTGGAGGCCGTCCGCGAGGCCGCCGGCGAGCGGGCCGCGCAGCTCATCGACCACATGAAGAAGGGCGACATGGCCAAGGAGGCCGAACGTCTGCTGGCCGACACCGGCTGGTTGCCCGAGCCGCTGCGCCTGGCCGGTGCCGATGGCGACAGCGCTGCCGCACCTGCCGATCAGGCCGGCGGCGATGAAGCGCTTCCCGCTTTCCTTACCGAAGAGGACGACGAGGAAGATCACGCCGACACTGAGGAGGACGAGGAAAGCATGATCGCCGCCGAGTGAGCGATCCCGGCGGGGAGTGGCGCGACGCTCCCCGCCAATCTCACCTACATTCCCGTACTTGCCCGGCCTCGCGCCGGGCATTTTTGTTTCAGGAGCCTGATATGGCCGACTATTTCACCCACTTCTCGTGCCTGCTCGATGTCGGCGCACCCGAGAAAGCCGCTCTTGCGCTCGACCTCTACAACGCTCTTTCCGCAGAAGGTGCATCAGAAGACCCACCTTCCGAAGGGTTCCTGCTGTCGATCCAGCCGGAGCACGGCGGCACGAATCTGTGGATGCGCGACGATGGCGCTGGCGATCCCGAGCGCGTCATCCAGTTCGTCAAACGCTGCGCCACTGCATTTCATTTGAGCGGCCTATGGGGATTTCAATACGCCAACACCTGCTCGAAACCGCGGCTCGATGGTTTTGGCGGCGGCGCGCATGTGCTCGACCTCGCCACCGGCGAGACCGTTGGCTGGATCTATACCGATGGCTGGCTGGCTTCGGTTCTCGACGGAGGTGACGGCGATGCCTGAGATCATCGAAACCACCGTCTATCGGCTTGAGGAATTATCGGGCGACGCCAAGGACAAGGCGCGCGCCTGGTATCGTGACGGCGCCTTCGACCACGACTGGCACGACGCCGTCTATGTCGATTTTGAAAGCATCTGCGCCATCCTCGGCGTGACGTTGCGAACCAATGCCGTCCGGCTCATGGGCGGGGGATCACGTTCGGAGCCATGTATCTATTTTCGTGGATTCTGGAGTCAGGGCGATGGCGCCTGCTTCGAGGGCCAATACGCTCACGGGCGTCACGCCGCCGCGAAGATCAGGCAATACGCGCCGATGGACACGGATCTGCACGAGATCGCGGATGCCTTGCAGGCCATTCAGCGACGAAATTTCTACCAGCTTCGCGCCGATATTCGCCACCGTAGGCGCTATACCCACGAATATTGCATGGAAATAGCGGTCGAGCGCGACAGCCCCACCATGCAGGACATGACGCGTGATGCTGACAACATTGTCGCTGAAGCCCTGCGCG
Source organism: Hyphomicrobiales bacterium (assembly GCA_016710435.1). Lineage (NCBI taxonomy): Bacteria > Pseudomonadati > Pseudomonadota > Alphaproteobacteria > Hyphomicrobiales > Hyphomicrobiales bacterium. Next base: position 1,528,084 of record JADJVV010000001.1, read on the forward strand.
AACTGGCCCGATGGCTCTACCGGCAGCTCGAACGCGACTAATTTAAACATCAAATCCCCCAAGTAAGTCGCTGATTTCGCTGTCGTAATCGTGATATTTCGCATATAAATCATGGCGTTGACGGCTGCGAGGGGCGCGTTTCATGGATCACCTGGAGGGTGCGGGCTTGGCGCGGGGAGATCGGGTTGATTTCGACCGCCGTGTGCGTCTGGAGTTCCGTGGTGCGCAGATCAGTTCAGACGGTGGCCTGCTGGTGATGCGCGAGCTTGATGACGTGCTCGGCCTGTCCAATCTGGCGTCGGAGGCGCTGCGAGACAGCCGCACCGGGAAGAACACGCTCCATCGGCTTGACGGATTGTTCCGGCAATCGGTGTTCGGACGACTGGCCGGATACGAGGATGTGAACGATGCCGACCGCTTGGCCCTCGATCCCGTGATGCGTCAGGTCGTTGGCGGCAGGGCCGTCGAGGCGCAAGCTGCTTCGGCATCGCAGATGGGACGGTTCGAGACCGAGACGCTGGCTCTGGCCGCGAACCGGGCGGCGCTGGCCGATCTGAACGGCCAATGGATCGACCGGTTTCATGACCGCAACGGGTTGAAATACATCGTGCTGGACATGGACAGCTCGGTCAGCCCCACCCACGGCGATCAGGAAGGTGCTGCCTGGAACGGGCATTTCGACTGCACCTGCTATCACCCCATCTTCTTGTTCAACCAGTTTGGCATGCTGGAGCGCTGCGCCCTGCGTAACGGCAATGTCCACAGCGCCGATGGCTGGCGGGATGTCCTTGATCCCGTCATTGCCCGATATGCTGGCCGCGACCTTGGTGGACGCTTCTTCCGGGCCGACGCTGCCTACGCGATCCCCGCGATCTATATGCGGCTGGAAGAAGCCAGGTTCTTCTACGCCATCCGTCTGCCCGCCAACGCCGTCTTGCGCGAGAAGATCGCGCATCGGCTGACACGGCCCGTGGGACGGCCTTCGCTGACCAAGGTCAAACGGTTCTTCGAGGACTTCGAGTATCAGGCGGCGTCCTGGGACAAGCCGCGCCGCGTCATCGCCAAGATCGAATGGCATCCGGGCGAGCTGTTCCCCAAAGTCGGCTTCATCGTCACCAACCTGCCGATGGAGCCAGGCTGGGTGGTGAGGTTCTACAACCAGCGCGGCACCGCAGAGCAGCACATCAAGGAAGGCAAATATGCCTTTCGCTGGACGCGGCTGTCATGCCGGAAGTTCCGGCACAACGAGGTGCGGCTGCAACTGCACGCGCTGGCCTACAACCTGGCAACCTTCCTGCGCTGCATCGAACTGCCCGAGGCCATGGCGGACTGGTCGTTGACCAGCCTGCAACTCAAGCTGATCAAGATCGGCGCCCGCGTCGTCCGCCACGCCCGCGCCATTACCTTCCAGTTGGCCGAGGTCGCCGTCACCGGCCCGATGGTGCGGGCCGTCCTTGCCGCCATCCGCCGTCTTCGAACGCCTCCGTCATGCGCATGACCACGATCCATGCCCAAGCTGAACGAAAGCGGCAGGACAGGTCCGTCTGCCGCGCGGAAAAGCGGCTCTGCCGGGCCAGAATGCTGCGGGTTCGAGGCTTGATCCACCCGACTTCGGCCGTTTGCGCGACGACAGACACCGCTCGGGGCGAAAAACGCTTGCCCAGCGAGCAAAATCAGGCGATCTTGAAGTCAAGCGGCAGGCCACTTGGGGAATGTCGGCTCAGACATCGCCTTCTCCCGGCCGTTCGGAAAAATAGAGACGCCGCTTGTCAGGCGCCCCATCCATCGCCGCAGCATCGGTCGGGGGCGGCTTTGCAACCGAAATGTTTGGCCACAGAGCGGCATAGCGCTCATTGAGGCCGATCCAGTCGCTGGCGGCGGGATCGCTGTCGGGCACGATGGCTTCGGCCGGACATTCCGGCTCGCAGACACCGCAGTCGATACATTCGTCGGGATGAATAACGAGCATGTTCTCACCCTCGTAGAAGCAGTCGACGGGGCAGACGTTCACGCAATCCATGTATTTGCAGCGGATGCAGTTTTCGGTGACGACATAAGTCATGCGCGAGTCCTGGGGCGTGTCGCTTCACATATTGGAATTTATGTGCAAAGCTGTGTAAAATACAAAACTTACGTTGTAAAAAACAACAAGGAAACCGGGGAGTGATTGAAAAGACCTGGGGAACCGATCGCGTCATGGCGCATATCGCCTCGCTCGACCTGTGGCGCGGAACGCCGCGGGTCGAACCCCTGATCGGCGGCCTGACCAATCTCAACTTCACGGTCCGTGACGATGCCGGTGTCTATGTGACGCGCGTTGCGTTCGACAATCCGGTGCATGACATCTATCAGAGCCATGTTGCGACGGCGATGGCCGCCGCCGCCGCTGCCGGCATTTCGCCGCGCCTGCATTACATGAACGGTGCTATCACCGTCATGGATTTCGCGCCGGGAGGAGCGCTCCGCGCCGGCCTGTTTTCCGATCCCGCATTGCTGACCGCAAGCGTTCACCTTCTCAAGCGGCTGCATGCGCTGGGAAGCAATCTCCCCGGACCGTTGCGGTACAGCTATCCGTTTCAAAAGGTCAGCCGGTATTGTGCTTTCCTGAAAAGCGCCGGGAGCAGGATCGCCGCCGAGATTCCGGAATATGAGGGACTCTGCCAGGCGATCGAAGTTCAGGTACCCCCTTTCATTCCGACCATCGCGCACACCGACGTGCTGCCACAGAATTTTGTGCGCGATTCTGATGGATCGCTCAAACTCATCGACTGGGACTATTCGGGGATCGGCCATCCGATGGCTGACCTCGCCAGCATGGCGGTTAACGGCGACATCCCGCGCGCGCAATGGGACGACATTCTCTTCGCCTATTCAGGGCAGGCTCCGGATGCCGCCGAGAAAAAACTGTTCTCGCTTTTCTGCGTGATCGTCTCGCTCATGGAATATCTGTGGGCTCCGGTTCAGGAAATCGTCTCCGATCTGCCGCAGGACACCGTCGCCGCGTCGATGGCCTCGACCTATGGCGCTTATGCCCCGTCATATGAAGGTTACAGCGAACTCAACGGCGGCCGGTTCAGAACTGTACTCGCCGAACACGTCGACATTTTCGGGGCGATCGAAATACGGGCTTGAAGCGTCCCAGCTGATCTGCGCCGGCTGGATGCGCTTTTTCAAACGCGCTGAGAAGGAGGAACCAACATGAAGTTATGGAAGGGTACACATCGAACAACCCTAGCGGCGGCCGCGGCCCTTGGCCTGTTTGCTGCCGCCGGTGGTCCCGCCGCCGCCTGGACATTGGAGGAGGCCGCCGCCCCCTACAAGGACCAGACTATACACCTCGCCTGCGAAGCCTACGCGCCCTGCATCGCGTTTCAGAAATTCATCCCCGAATTCGAGCAGCGCACCGGCATCAAGGTAACAGTGGAGGCCGGCGATCTGGGACAGCTTCAGCAGCTGACCATGACCGATGCACTGACCGGGACTCAGGTCTACGATCTGGTGCAGACAACCAATCTCGTTATCGGCGCCTGGGGCGAGCACGGCTTCGCCACGCCCATTCAGCCTCTCCTTGATAATCCGGCCCTGCGCGATCCTGGCTACAAGCTGGAAGATATGGCGCCCGGCGTGATCGCCAGCACCGGCACCTACAAGGGTGAGTTGCTCGGCTTGCCCTATATGCTGAATTCCCCCTTCGGCATCTATCGCAAGGATATCGCCGCTGACCCGGCAGAGCAGGCCGCTTTCAAGGCGAAGTACGGCTACGATACGCCGTTCAACGGCGACAAGTGGATCACCGTCGACAGCTGGCAGAAGTGGCTGGATGTTGCCGAGTTCTACAATCGCAAGAAGGGCGAGAAGGCTGGCGGCCAGGTGCTTGAAAACAATTTGTGGGGCACGGCCACTGCGTTCAAGCGGCATGTTACCGTGTTCTATGACTATGAGCGCATCCTGCTGGGCATGGGCGGCGTCATGATCGACGACAAGGGTGTTCCCCAGTTCGACAAGCCGGAAGCCAAGAAGGCGCTCGACTATTTCCTCGGCTGGCGAAAATTCGCACCGCCGTCCTATAGGGAATATACTTGGGACGAGGAATATTCGGATTTCTGCACCGGCAAGCTCTTCTCGACGCCGGGCTGGGCCGACTCGACGGCAATGGAAGAAAAGCCGGAGGAGTGCCCGGCCGTCGCCGGCAAGATCGGCTATTTTCTTCACCCCGGTCCGCACACCGTTTCGGATGGATCATCATGGGTGATCCCCGCCAAGTCAAAGAACAAGGAAGCAGCCTTCCTGCTGGCCCAGTTCCTCGGTTCGTTCGACGTGCAGAAACGCTGCCATCCGCTGGGATGCCTCAGCTTTCGCAAGGACGTTCTTTCCGACCCCTCGCTTGACAATGACGGTGCCACAATGGCGTTCCGGAAATTGCTGGCCGACCCGAACCTTGTCTATCCCCGTCCGACCTTGCCGCAATGGGTTGAACTGCAACCCATCGTTCTCGATCAGCTGAGTGCCGCCGGTGCCGATCAGCAGGATGCGGATACGACGCTGAAAAACCTGCAGGACGGCTTCAACGAAGTTCTGCAGCAACAGTGACCGCCGGTCCGTGGGAGCCGGCGTGAGCTGGCTTTCACGGACCCGCTTATCTTCCACAGGCAGGCGCCATGCAGAACCGCTTCTTCAGCCTATCCAATGACAGTTTCCGGGGCAGCCTGTGGGCCTTCCTCTATGGCCTCATGGTCGTGGTAATCTCGCCTGCAGCCCTCCAGTTCGGCATCTCGCGCTATGCCGTGGCGGCGGCGGGACTGGTGGTTCTGCCGGGGCTAGCTTCACTCGTTCTCTGGCTTGCCAGGCGCCTCGGTACTGAGCCCCGATGATACCGCATCTCATCATTGTCTTTGCCGTGTTTCCGTTGCAGCTCGCGCTGGGCTGGTGGAACAACAGGCGCCATCTATTCGACAGCGGGGAAGTCGGATTCTGGGGAATGGTCATCTTCCTCGTCGCTGAAATGATCTATCTCGGAGCCATGCAATGAAGAGTGTCAGCTTGCAGAACCTCAGCAAGCGGTTTGCCGGCTATACTGTTGTGCAGGGCATTGACCTTGAGGTCGCCGAAGGCGAATTCATTGTGCTCGTCGGCCCATCTGGATGCGGCAAGACGACCACGCTCCGCATGATCGCCGGCCTCGAGATGCCGAGCGGCGGCACCATCATGATCGGCGATCGCGACGTGACCGATCTCGATCCTCCCGACCGGAAGATCGCCATGGTTTTTCAGTCCTACGCCCTCTATCCGCACATGACGATCGCCGAGAATCTGGGCTTCGCGCTCAAGCTGGCGGGCGTTTCCAGGGACGAGATCAAGCATCGGGTATCTTCCGTGGCCGCCACCCTCGATATCGAGCGCTATCTCGGCGCCAAGCCGCGTACCCTGTCGGGCGGCCAGCGCCAGCGCGTGGCATTGGGGCGCGCCATCATCCGCGAGCCGGACGTATTCCTGTTCGATGAACCCTTGTCCAACCTTGATGCCAAGCTGCGCACCGTGATGCGCAATGAAATCATCAGGCTCCACAAATCGCTCAAGGCTACGATGATCTATGTGACCCATGATCAGGTGGAGGCGATGACGATGGGAGACCGGATCGTGGTCATGCATGGCGGCATCGCCCAGCAGATCGGCACCCCGCTCGAGGTTTACGATACGCCAGCCAATCTGTTCGTCGCAACGTTCATCGGTTCGCCCAGCATGAATATCATCAAGGGCGTGGTCACCGACGGCATGTTCCGGGTGAATGACATCGCGATCGCATGTCCGGTTGTGGCTTCGGGAACGGTGCATCTCGGCATAAGGCCGGAGCATCTGCGCATCGTGCCGCCGGAATCCGAGGGCGCGATTGCGGGCACGGTGGGAGTCGTGGAGCATCTTGGGGCTGAAACCATCATCGAGCTTCAGACCTCCGGGCCGCTTGTAACCGCTCGCATTCCGCGCACCGATGGACTGCACGACGGCGACCAGCTCTCCGTCGCGGCCCCTCTCAAACACCATCACATCTTCGATGGCGACGGCAACCGGCTGCAATAGTTTGTCTCTCGACGGCGGGATGGTCGGAGCAGATCTATCTCTGGCGCCTGTATTTGAATTCGGCCGCTTCGCCTATCGTGCCGATGATAGCAATTGCCGGATTGCTCACCGCGAAGTTCGCACTCTCGTCTGTGTGCAATGAAACGCCCGCTTTGAACGGCGCAGAGAGGCGCCGTCACTGGTGCGAGGCTGGGGGCGTAACGCCGTAGTCCTCCCAGCGGCGACGCTCGGCTGATTTGGAGTATTCCCGCTTGGCGTGGAAATCCCCTGTGACGATGGCTTTCGCATGCAGCCGGGCGTTCTTCGATTCGCGGGTATGAAGGCTGAACATGCGTGCGTCGCGCCACGCACGCTCAAACGGCATGTCGCGAAAGGCGGAACGTGCGCCACAGACTTCGAACGCCTTGTTGGTGACCATCAGGGCGGCCTGCTTGGCGCTGCTGTTGACGCGCAATGCTGCCAGCTCGGCTGCGGCGTAGTCTTTCTGTTCCCACAGCCAGCAGGCATACCACAGTGATGTGCGTGCCGCCTGCAGGGCCGAATCCATCTCGTAGACCATCATGCAGACGGTATCATCTTCCAGCAGGTCCGGTTTCGATTGAAGATATTTGACGACGTTGTTGAATGCTCCCTGCGCCGTTCCGAGATAGTTCGCCGTATAGGCGTTCAGACGGCCCTCGCGATCCAGACGCCGTCCACCTTCGCTTTCTGCCGCATCGTCGCTCACGCACGTGTCTCCCGGCCCATGTTAGCCCTTCACCGCGCCGAAGGTCAGTCCCCGTACCAAATGCTTTTGCCCCAGGAATGTAAATATGATGACGGGGATGCTTTGCACCACGCAGGCCGCAGCAACCTCGCCCCAGAGAGTGCTTGTCTGGACGACAAGCGTCGGGATCATGACCGTCATCGTCCGCCACTGCCCGGCGGACAGGATGAGCGAAAACAGCAGTTCGTTCCACGAAAACAGGAGAACGAAGATCGCGACCGTCACGACTCCGGGCCATGCCATCCGCAGGCTGATACGGAAAAATACGCCAAAATGGCTGCAGCCATCAAGATAGGCTGCCTCCTCCACTTCGCGCGGGACGTCCTCGAAGAAGGATTTCATCATCCAGACCACGAGAACCAGGTTGAAGCTCGCATGTGCAAGCACCACCGCGACACCGAGATCGAGCATGCCGAGCTTGTAGAAGATCAGATACATGGGAAGCGCGAAAGCCACCGGCGGGCCTAGCCTGGTCGACAGGATGAAGAACAGCAGGTGATTGGAGCCCGGAATCTTGTGCCGCGCCAGCGCATAGGCGGCCAGCGTTCCGATGGTGACGGCAAGGAGCGTGCTCGACAGCCCGATCACCACCGAGTTCAGTAGATAGCGCCCGAATCCCTTGTTGATGAAAACCGACCTGTAGCTGTCGAACGCCGGATCGAAGAACAGGCTGGGGGGTGTTACGAAGATCTGGTCCTTCGGCTTGAAGCTGGTCAGCAGGATCCACAGATAGGGAAGCAGTGCCACCGCGAGGAGGAGGAGAAGCGGAACGACCCAGGACGCGGTGCGCAGCCAGTGCCTGACCGTGCGCCGGCGGCGGAGCTGAACTGTAACCTGGCTCATCAGACTTCCTTCTGCGTCGAGATGAATTTGTGGAAGGCCGCGGCGGCAATGAGCGAGAGAAGGCCCAGCACCATGCAGATGGCGGATCCATAGCCGAGCCGCCATGATCCGAAGATCGCCTTGTTGGCGAAGAACGTGATGGTCGAGGTAGCATCGGCGCCCGGCCCGCCGCCAGTCAGAACATAGATGGAATCGAACAGCTTGGAGGCGTCGACGGTGCGGAACAGGACGGCCACGATGATCAGCGGCTTGAGCATGGGAATCTGCACATGCCACAGAATCTGAGCCGGCCTGGCACCGTCGATCCACGCAGCCTCGATCGGCTCTGACGGCAGGCTGGACAATCCGGCGATCATGATCAGCATCATGAAGGGCGTCCATTCCCAGATGTCGATCAGCATGATCGCGGCCCAGGCCGTGATCGGATCGGAGAAGACAGGAACATCCACAAACAGGCCCATGCCCTGCAGGAGATAGGTTCCCGCGCCAAAGCTGGGGGCGAGAATGAAACGCCAGATCATCGCAACCACGACGGGGGCGATCATGGTGGGGATCATCACCAATGTCATGGCAAGCCGCCGCCCGGTAAACATGCGGTCGAAACACAGGGCAGCTCCCAGCCCGAGCACCAGTTCGACAGGGACGACGATGATCACAAACAGCACCGTCCGGCCAAGGGCGCTCCAGAATTGCGGGTCCTTCCGGAGCAGTTCCTGATAGTTGGCAAGGCCGATGATGCGCGGCCGGTTGGCGAAGCCCGTAAGGTTCCAGTTGGTGAGGCTGTCGCCCAGCGCCACGATGGTTGGAAGCACCGACGTCAGAAACAGAAACAGGAGAACCGGCACAAGGCAAACCGCAATGAAGACCTGTTGCGAGCGCCAGGTCATCCATTTGGATCGGCGTGCGTCCCCCGTCATCGTCTCATGCCTCGGAATGAATGCGCTCGCAGACGAGCGCGGGGGCCACGCCCGTATGGGCTTCGATTTCAAGATCGGCCGCAGGCGCAGCGGAATCCATGAAGGCGAGGAGGAAGCTGCCGTCCGCGACCGGCGAATAGGTCGAGCTGGTGACGGTCCCCACGCGCTTCCCCCGGCACAGCACGCTTTCATGGCCCCTGGGACGGATGGCGCTGCCGCGCACGAAGAGCTGTTTCAGCCGGCTCGTGCCACCCGCTGCCGCAACAATCTCCTGCGGTTTCGTTTTTGCGCTCATCTCGCGGCCGATGGCCGGAATGCCGTTTTCGATGCGCAGCATATCGAGCGCCAGCGCCCCCGCAAGGCGAAGCCCATGCGAGGCTCCGGATTGTTCAAGGGTCTCGAAGATATGGGCGGCATATTCCGTGCTGACGTGAATTTCAAATCCGCTGCCGAAGGATGTCGTGCCGATGATCCGGACCGGCGCGCCGGCCAGATATCCCGGCGCGATGTGCCCATCCGGTGCGGCGAGCTCACCCTCGAAATCGGATGCCAGGATTTTCCGGGCATTCGGGCCCGCGAGGATGAACACCGCGCCCGCGGCCGTAACGTCGAGCAGTTGAACACCGGGGAATTTCGCCAGACCGTGTTGAAGGTGCGTATGAAGATAGGCGGCGCGTGCCGCCGGAGCGGCCAGAAGAAAATTGAACTCGCCGTATTTCTGGATCGTCACCGGGCAATCGATACCGCCTGCCGTGTTGAGAAGGAAGGCCGGGGTATACTGATCGGAAGGCATGCCGTTGAAGCCCGCGCAGATGCTGCGCAGGGCGGCTTCGGCCTCCGGGCCGGCAACCGACATCTTGGCGCGTGCACTGTCATCGGCAAGGACCGCTGTATTTTTGGCGGCGGCATATTCGGCGGCGGCAATGTCGGCTGGTGATGCGCTGTCCGTCAGGCGGAAATAATCGGCTATTTCCCAGCCGATGACGGGAGAGAAATGCGCGCCCGCCGCGGCAAGGCGGGAATGGACAGGGCCGCGCCGCAGCATCCGCGCCACGCGTGCCTCGTCGCCGGGCCGCGCCAGCGCATAGTGGCGGCGCTGGCCGTCGATCGCCAGCGCCTTCACCATGCGGTCCGACCCGTGGTGGGGACCGAAGCGGCGGATGTCGGCGGCGCTGAGATCATAGGGCGGCTGGCCATCGGTCACCCAGTCGGCCATGGCTTTGCCAGCACCGCCGCCCGAGGCGATGCCGAAGCCGTTGAACCCGCAGGCCACATAGAAGTCCTTGAGCTGCGGCGCCTCGCCCATGATCGGCATGCCATCCTCGGTGAAGGATTCCAGGCCGTGAATGAAGCGCTTGATGCCGACCTCCGCCATGGCAGGGATGCGCCGGACGGCATCTTCCACTGTTACCGCAAAACCGTCGAGATCGGGCTCGAAGAGGTGGAAGACATTGCTCTCCGGAATGGGCGACACCTCATAGGCTTTCGGATTCTGATCGTAATTGCCATAGGCATAGCCGCCGACTTCCTCCTTGAAGTAGACGTAGTTGTCGGGATCGCGGAGATCCGGCGTATCGCGCGGCAGGCCGGGGATGACATCGGTAATCGCATACTGATTGTAGTTGGGCTGCAGCGGGACATTGACACCGGCAAGCCGCCCCAGCTCGCGAGCCCAAACGCCGGCGCACAGCACGATCTTGTCGCAGGTGATGGTGCCGCGCGATGTTTCGATCGCCGTCACCCTGCCATCGTTGCGGACGAAACCGGTGACCTTGGTATCCTCGAAGATCCTGGCGCCCTTCATCCGGGCCCCCTTGGCGAGCGACATCGTCACATCGCTCGGATTGATCATGCCATCGGTTGGAATATGGGCGGCGGCAAGCACGCCCTCAAGCGAGATGACCGGAATCCGCGCCTTTACCTCGTCGAGCGGGATCATCTTGATTTCGAGGCCAAAGGAACGGCCGATGATGACCGAGCGCTCGAGCTCGTCCTTGCGCTCCGGCGTGCAGGCCAGCCGGATCGAGCCGCACTGCCGCCAGCCAGTGGGCTGTCCGGTCTCGGCTTCCAGCGTGCCGTAGAGTCGCGTGGAATAGCCGATCATCTCCGTGATGCCCGCGCTGCTGCGCAGCTGGCCGATGGAGCCGGCCGCATGCCAGCTGGTGCCGGATGTGAGCTGGGCCTTTTCGAGGAGCACGACATCCTGCCATCCCCGGCGGACGAGGTGATAGGCCGTCGAACAGCCCAGGATTCCTCCGCCAATGACAACGATTTGGCTGTGCTTCGGCAATTCCTTCGACATGGCAGCTCCACCGGTCTCATTTCTGCATGCGCCTGACCGGGATCGGTCGCATGCTTGTGGAATTAACAACATGATTGTGGAAATAACAATATCATGTTGGTGTTTTTTGATTCAGAGCGGGGGCGGCGAGGGGGGGGGGGGGGAGGGAGGGAGGCCGACCAAGCCGCAAGCGCGAGATGGCGCCCCCCATCGATGCGACGAAAAGCTGGCCCTAGAGCGTGCCAGTGCCTCATGGAGCAGGCGGTGCCACCGAATTTCCCCGGTAGATATCTTCTCGGCCCACTCGCCAATGCATCGGCATGGTCAGGCATTCCGCGATGAGGAAAAAACAATTCACCCCACATTCTCCAAGTAAGTCGCTGATTTCGCTGTCGTAATCGTGATATTTCGCATATAAATCATGGCGTTGACGGCTGCGAGGGGCGCGTTTCATGGATCACCTGGAGGGTGCGGGCTTGGCGCGGGGAGATCGGGTTGATTTCGACCGCCGTGTGCGTCTGGAGTTCCGTGGTGCGCAGATCAGTTCAGACGGTGGCCTGCTGGTGATGCGCGAGCTTGATGACGTGCTCGGCCTGTCCAATCTGGCGTCGGAGGCGCTGCGAGACAGCCGCACCGGGAAGAACACGCTCCATCGGCTTGACGGATTGTTCCGGCAATCGGTGTTCGGACGACTGGCCGGATACGAGGATGTGAACGATGCCGACCGCTTGGCCCTCGATCCCGTGATGCGTCAGGTCGTTGGCGGCAGGGCCGTCGAGGCGCAAGCTGCTTCGGCATCGCAGATGGGACGGTTCGAGACCGAGACGCTGGCTCTGGCCGCGAACCGGGCGGCGCTGGCCGATCTGAACGGCCAATGGATCGACCGGTTTCATGACCGCAACGGGTTGAAATACATCGTGCTGGACATGGACAGCTCGGTCAGCCCCACCCACGGCGATCAGGAAGGTGCTGCCTGGAACGGGCATTTCGACTGCACCTGCTATCACCCCATCTTCTTGTTCAACCAGTTTGGCATGCTGGAGCGCTGCGCCCTGCGTAACGGCAATGTCCACAGCGCCGATGGCTGGCGGGATGTCCTTGATCCCGTCATTGCCCGATATGCTGGCCGCGACCTTGGTGGACGCTTCTTCCGGGCCGACGCTGCCTACGCGATCCCCGCGATCTATATGCGGCTGGAAGAAGCCAGGTTCTTCTACGCCATCCGTCTGCCCGCCAACGCCGTCTTGCGCGAGAAGATCGCGCATCGGCTGACACGGCCCGTGGGACGGCCTTCGCTGACCAAGGTCAAACGGTTCTTCGAGGACTTCGAGTATCAGGCGGCGTCCTGGGACAAGCCGCGCCGCGTCATCGCCAAGATCGAATGGCATCCGGGCGAGCTGTTCCCCAAAGTCGGCTTCATCGTCACCAACCTGCCGATGGAGCCAGACTGGGTGGTGAGGTTCTACAACCAGCGCGGCACCGCAGAGCAGCACATCAAGGAAGGCAAATATGCCTTTCGCTGGACGCGGCTGTCATGCCGGAAGTTCCGGCACAACGAGGTGCGGCTGCAACTGCACGCGCTGGCCTACAACCTGGCAACCTTCCTGCGCTGCATCGAACTGCCCGAGGCCATGGCGGACTGGTCGTTGACCAGCCTGCAACTCAAGCTGATCAAGATCGGCGCCCGCGTCGTCCGCCACGCCCGCGCCATTACCTTCCAGTTGGCCGAGGTCGCCGTCACCGGCCCGATGGTGCGGGCCGTCCTTGCCGCCATCCGCCGTCTTCGAACGCCTCCGTCATGCGCATGACCACGATCCATGCCCAAGCTGAACGAAAGCGGCAGGACAGGTCCGTCTGCCGCGCGGAAAAGCGGCTCTGCCGGGCCAGAATGCTGCGGGTTCGAGGCTTGATCCACCCGACTTCGGCCGTTTGCGCGACGACAGACACCGCTCGGGGCGAAAAACGCTTGCCCAGCGAGCAAAATCAGGCGATCTTGAAGTCAAGCGGCAGGCCACTTGGGGAATGTCGGGTCAAATAGGAAGGATGTGCAGAGGGAACCGATCAATGGCCGCTCCGGACTGGACTGAACTCACCCGTTTTGCACGCCTGCTCGCGGACGACGCGGCACGCGCCATTCTCCCCTACTTCCGGCGGAATGCGGAAGTTGACGTAAAGGATGGGCCGGTTTGGGACCCGGTGACGGAAGGCGACCGCGCCGGCGAGCGCGCCATCCGGAAACTCATTGAAGAACACTATCCGGACCATGGCATCCACGGCGAGGAATACGGCATCAAGGACAGCCGTTCACCCTTCACCTGGGTGCTGGACCCGGTGGACGGCACCCGCTCCTTCGTCTGCGGCATGCCCACCTGGGCCACCCTCATCGGGCTGAGCTACGAGGGCCGCCCGGTGGTCGGCGTCATGAACCAGCCGGTGGTGGGCGACATGTTCCTCGGCAACCCGGCCGGGGCCTGGCATGACCATCGCGGCAATCTCCAGCCGATTCGCGCCCGCTCCGGCATCCCGCTGGCCCGCGCCACGGTCGGCACCACGGCGCCGGAACTCTATCGCAGTGCGGAGAATCAGCAGCGCTTCCAGAAGCTCCGCGCCGCGGCCCAACTCACCCGCTATGGCGGCGACGCCTATTTCTTCTGCCTGATGGCGGCGGGCCATATCGACATCGCCATGGATTGCGGCCTCCAGCCCTATGATATCACGCCGCTGTTGCCCATCGTCACCGGGGCGGGCGGCTTCGCGGCCGAATGGACGGGCGGCGACCTCGCCAAGGGCGGCAATGTCGTCACCGCCGGTTCGCGCCCCCTTCTCGACGAGGCGCTGGCCATCATGCAGGGGTGATTGCCGCCGCCTCGTGCATATTCAGCCAAAGCAGAAACTGCCCTAGCGTTAAGAACACGCATCGGCTTTAACACTGGCGCGCGTTCTTTCCGGCCAGATGGTTTCATCCCGCCGGAACGCGCGCTAGGCATTCTGTAGCCGGCCGCAACAAGGAGCCCCTGATGAATGCGCTATCAAATCTCCGATGAATGCGTCGATGAGGCCATAGCCGCGAAAGCCTACACCTTCACAGACGCTGGCCGCCGTTTCGGCTGAACGAAAGCGCCCGCCTCAAGGTTGGGCGCTTTTTTCATGCCAGGCCCTTGAGAGGAAGAGGTCCGCCGGGACGGGATTGAGTCCGGGCGGTCGAGAGAGAGCGCCGCGCGGGCTCGTCCCGTCACGCTCTTTCGAGGTTTCACCCATGAACATTCTGTCTTCCGTTACCGCCGCATCGGCCGCGCCGCTTCCGCTCGCCCCGTCGGCAGCCATTCTCGCCGCCGCCAATGTGCTGCTCACCCATCTCGAACGTGGCAATCAGATCGACGCCGCTATCCTGCGCCGCGCCATGGAAACCGCGTTCGGCGCGTCCGACGCCGCCGGCGCCTGGGACTGGAAAGCAGCCTACGAGGCGTGCGAGGTCGCGACCGTCCTGTTCCTGCACAAATACGGAAAAGCACTTTTCCGCAAAGCCGCCTCTCCCGCTACACGTCTTTCCGTGCTGGCGAAGATCGCGGCTCTGTTGCCGACGCACACGCGCCGATCCGAGGAAAGCGAGGCATTCCAGCAATTTTCGACGCCGCTGCCATTGGGGCTTGCGGCACTGACAGCGGCGGCGATCACGCCGGCTGACCGTGTGCTGGAGCCGTCGGCAGGCACCGGCCTGCTCGCCATCCTCGCGGCAACGGCAAGCGGCGCGCTGATCCTCAATGAACTGGCCGAGACCCGTGTCGAATTGCTGGCATCGCTCTTTCCGGCAACCCCCGTCACCCGTTTCGACGCCGCGCAGATCGACGATTATCTGGACGCCACCGCCGTGCCCTCCGTGGCGTTAATGAACCCGCCCTTCTCGGCACTGGCGCATGTTGCGGGGCGCTCGGCTGACGCAGGCTTTCGCCACATCGCTTCAGCGCTGAACCGGCTCGCGCCCGGCGGGCGTCTCGTCGCCATCACCGGCGCGAACGTCGGCCCTGATATGCCCGACTGGCGCGAGGCCTTCGTCCGCTTGCAGGCGTCCGGCCGCGTCGTGTTCAGCGCCGCGATTGCCGGCGCGGTCTATGCCAAACACGGCACGACCTTTCCAACGCGGCTGACGGTCATCGACAAGCTGCCCGCCGACGATCCGACACTGTTCCCGGCCTCGCCGGGCATGGCGCCCGACGCCACTACGCTGCTCGACTGGATCGGCACGCATGTGCCGCCCCGGTTGCCGGTCACGCTGCCCGCAATATCCGTGCCGATCTCGGCGCCACTGAAGACCGTGAGCGGCTATCTCACGCGCACGACAACCACTCGCCCCGATGCCCCTGCCAGCATCGATCCCGAAGGCATCCCGCTGGCCTATGACATCGTGGACTGGTCGCCGCCTGAGGGCGCACGCCTGACCGAGGCGATCTATGAGGAATACGGATTGCAGTCGATCCGTATTCCCGGCTCTCAGGCCCATCCGACCAAGCTGGTGCAATCGGCGGCGATGGCGAGCGTCTCGCCGCCCAAGCCCAGCTATCGGCCAATGCTGCCAGCGAACATCACCGCGCTTCTTTCCGACGCCCAGTTGGAGACCGTCATCTACGCCGGCGAAGCGCATGGCGATCTTCTCGCCGGATCGTGGACGGTCGACGAGACTTTTGACAACGTGAGCGCAGCGCCTACCGACGCGGCGAACGCCGTCCGCTTCCGGCGCGGCTTCATGCTCGGCGATGGCACCGGCGCGGGAAAGGGCCGCCAGTCAGCCGGGATCATCCTCGACAACTGGATGCAGGGCCGCCGCAAGGCGATCTGGATCAGTAAATCCGACAAGCTGATCGAGGATGCGCAGCGGGACTGGTCGGCGCTCGGCATGGAGCGCCTGCTGGTGACGCCACTGTCGCGCTTCGCCCAGGGCAAGCCGATCACACTGTCGGAAGGCGTCCTATTTGCAACCTACGCCACGCTGCGCTCCGACGAGCGTGGAGAGAAGGTTTCGCGGGTCCGGCAAATCGTTGATTGGTTAGGCTCCGATTTCAACGGGGTGATCATTTTCGACGAAAGCCATGCCATGCAGAATGCCGGTGGCGGCAAGAGCGACCGCGGTGACGTTGCTCCCTCGCAACAGGGGCGCGCCGGTCTGCGCCTGCAACATGCGCTACCCGACGCCCGCATTGTCTATGTCTCGGCGACCGGCGCAACGAGCGTCCACAATCTCGCCTATGCCCAGCGGCTAGGCTTGTGGGGCGGCGAGGATTTCCCCTTCGCCACCCGCGCCGAGTTCGTCGAAGCGATCGAGGATGGCGGCGTCGCGGCGATGGAGGTGCTGGCGCGCGATCTGCGCTCCCTCGGCCTCTATACTTCGCGCTCGCTCTCCTATGACGGCGTGGAATACGAGCTGGTCGAGCACGCGTTAACCGATGAACAGCGCCGCATCTACGACGCCTATGCCGGGGCGTTCTCGATCATTCACAACCATCTCGACGCGGCGATGGAAGCCGCCAACATTACCGGCAGCGACGGGACGCTGAACCGTCAGGCCAAGTCCGCCGCGCGTTCAGCCTTCGAGTCGACCAAGCAGCGCTTCTTCGGCCATCTGCTCACCAGCATGAAGACGCCGACGCTGATCCGCTCGATCGACCGTGATCTGGCGGACGGCCACGCCGCCGTGGTGCAGATCGTTTCCACCGGCGAAGCGCTGATGGAACGGCGGCTCGCCGACATCCCCACCGAAGAGTGGAACGACATCCGCGTCGACATCACGCCGCGCGAATACGTGCTTGACTACCTCGCCCATTCCTTCCCGGTGCAGCTCTATGAGCCCTTCACCGACAGCGAGGGCAACCTGTCGTCGCGGCCGGTCTTCCGCGATGGTCAGCCGGTCGAAAGCCGCGACGCTGTCGCCCGCCGTGATGAGCTGATCGAACGGCTCGCGTCCTTGCCGCCGGTCCCCGGCGCGCTCGACCAGATCGTGCAGCGCTTCGGCACGGATATGGTGGCCGAGGTCACGGGCCGATCGCGTCGTATCGTGCGCAAACTCGGCGCGGGAGGCAGCGGCGACCGCCTAGCTGTCGAGAACCGCGCACCCTCCGCAAACCTCGCCGAGACCGCCGCCTTCATGGATGACGCAAAGCGCATCCTCGTCTTCTCCGACGCCGGTGGCACCGGCCGCAGCTATCATGCGGACCTGTCGGTGAAGAACCAGCGCCTGCGTATCCACTACCTGCTCGAACCGGGCTGGAAAGCCGATGCCGCCATTCAAGGCCTTGGCCGGACCAACCGCACCAATCAGGCGCAGCCGCCGCTATTCCGACCGATCGCCACCGATGTGAAGGCCGAGAAACGCTTCCTCTCGACCATCGCCCGGCGGCTCGACACGCTCGGCGCCATCACGCGAGGGCAACGCCAGACCGGCGGGCAAGGACTATTCCGGCCCGAGGACAACCTCGAAAGCCCCTATGCTCGCGCCGCCTTGCGGCAGCTCTATCTGCTGATCGTGCGTGGCAAGATCGACGGCTGCTCGCTCACCCGCTTCGAGAGCGCTACCGGCCTCAAGCTGATGGACACGAACGGCATCAAGGACGAGTTGCCGCCGATCACAACCTTCCTCAACCGCTTGCTGGCGCTGACCATCGAACTTCAGGGCATCCTGTTCACCGCCTTCGAGCAGTTGCTCGACGCCAAGGTGCAGGGCGCCATCGCCAGCGGCGTCTATGACGTCGGGCTGGAAACGCTGACGGCGGAGAGCCTCAAAGTCACCGAGCGCAAGACGATCTACACACATTCGGCGACCGGCGCAGAGACGCGGCTGCTGACCGTCGCCGAGCAGCGCCGCAACCGACCGATGATGCTCGACGATGCGCTGGCCTGGCTCGCCGATGGTCAGGGCAAGCTGCTGGTGAACGCCAAATCGGGCCGCGCCGCCGTGCAGGTTGCAGCACCCTCGCTGATGCTCGACGATGGCGAGATCGAACGCCGAGTACGGTTGATCCGGCCGATGGAGCACCATCACGCCTCGTTCCAGATGATGGCGGACAGCCATTGGGAGGACGCCGACCGCCAGACCTTCGCACTGGCCTGGAGCAGTGAACTGGATGACGTGCCGGCCTTTACGGAAAGCACGCTGCACATCGTCGCTGGCTTGCTCCTGCCGGTCTGGAAGCGCCTGCCGAACGAGTCGACGCGGGTCTATCGGCTCCAGACCGATGACGGCGAGCGCATCATCGGGCGGCGTGTGTCGCCGGCATGGGCGGCGAATGCAGCATCGACCACCGGCACGGCGAAGCTGTCTGCCGAAGACGCCTATGCCGCGCTGATCGACGGGCGGACCATTCTCGATCTCACCGAGGGTCTCCAGCTTCGCCGCGTCCGCGTCATGGGCGCCAACCGCATCGAACTCTCCGGTTTCACCGAAGCAATGCGCGAGCGGCTGCGCGCCTATGGCCTCTTTACCGAGATCATCTCGTGGAAATTGCGCTTCTTCGTCCCCATCGACGCCGCCGGTCCCACCGTCCTCGGCAAGCTGCTCGACACCTATGCGTTGACGCGCATCTCGGATCGGGAGGCGGCATGATGGCGCGTCTCGACGCTTCCGATCTGGCGCAGCGTCTCGGCCGACAGGCCGAGGCGGTGTGCCGTCATTATCTCGACGCCGGCCGTCGCCAGGGCAATTACTGGCAGGTCGGCGACGTGCGCAACACGCCCGGCCGCTCGATGTTCGTGCGGCTGAGGGATACGCCCAAAGGCCAGGCCGGCAAGTTCACCGACGCCGCGACGGGTGAGCATGGCGATCTGCTCGACGTAATCCGCGAATCTCTCGGCCTCGTCGACTTCAAAGATGTGGCCGAAGAAGCTCGGCGCTTTCTCAGCTTGCCGCATCCCGAACCTGAGCCGCCGCCAAAGAAGCACGCCAGCACACCGGCGCAACTCGGCTCTTCAGAAGCGGCGCGGCGGCTGTTCGCCATGTCGCAGCCGATCGGTGGCACGATCGCGGAAACGTATTTGCGCAGACGCGGCATCATGTCTTTGCACGGAACCGGAAATCTCCGCTTTCATCCCCGCTGCTATTATCGGCCTGATGAGCACAGCCCGACCGAGAAATGGCCGGCGTTGATTGCCGCCGTCACCGATCTGAATAGCAAGATCACCGGCGCACACCGCACCTGGCTCGCGCCAGACGGCTCCGACAAGGCGCCGATCGACATACAGCGCAAGGCGATGGGCGACCTGCTCGGGCACGCGGTCCGCTTCGGCACCCCTGGCGACGTGATGGCGGCAGGCGAAGGCATCGAAAGCGTCCTGTCGGTGCGTGAGATCATTCCGGGCATGGCGACGGCAGCCGCATTGTCGGCGCCACATCTCGCCGCCATCCTGTTCCCAGACGCGCTGCGGCGGCTCTACATCGTCCGCGACAACGATCCGGCCGGTGACGGCGCGCGGGACAGCCTGATCGAACGGGCGAATGCGGCCGGGATCGAGGCGATAGCGCTCTCGCCGACGTTCGGGGACTTCAACGAGGATCTCCGGCAGCTCGGCATCGACGCGCTCCGGGCGATTGTCCGGGTCCAGCTCGCTCCGCAGGACGTCGCCCGCTTCATGGCTCGGGCGACATAGCCGACAACGGGAAAGGCGGTGAGCACCGCTCATCATCATGCCCAGATGCGTTCATCCGTCGAAAAAGGACCGCACCACGGCCTTCGAGAGGGCGATCGGCCCACGAACGACCCGTCCCGGCAATGGCTGCGTCCGGCTATTTTCCGGCGCGTCCCTCTGGGCCGCTTTCCATCGCGAAGCAAAATAGCCGGTCTTCGCCATCCTCCGCTGCGCTTCGGCCCTGCGCCTTGCTCCGGGTGCAGGGCCACGCCGCCCGTGGGCTTTCATCGCCAGAAGGCCGCGATGGTCGCGGTCCAAACGACGGAGCATCCCATGAGCGGGCATGACGACTTTGAGCCTCACCACGATTCTTCCCCGACCGATCACGTTTTGCAGGAGCTTCAGCTCTACGGCTATCGTCCCTTCGAGGACGAACCCGATCCCCGGCCACTCCCCGAGGGCGACCGCGTCGCCGGCGCCATCGCCGACATCTTTGACGCCCTGGTCTCGACGATGGAGGACACGCGCCTCGAACCCGACCTCGACGATCTCCTCTGGTCGACCGTCAACCTCTTTCATCGCGCCACTGAGCGGATCGAACGCGAACTAGACGACAATGAGCAGGGGCAGCGCCGCCTTCAGCGCGAACAGGATGGCAGCGAGGTCAAATCCGTCGAACTGGAGCGCCTCCTCGCCGAAGGCCAGACCCTGATCGAACGCCGCGACGCCTTCGAGCTGATGCGCGACCAGGCCGTCGATCACTTCGAGCGCCAGACCGGATCGAGCTGGAAACCGCGCAGCGGCTCGAAGGTCAACCACCGCAATATGACCGCCGCGATGATCGACAGCCGCGACTTCATCGCCGCCAAGCGCCGCGCTGAGACCGAAATCATGCTGCCGGCAGGACCAAAGATCGCCTTCTCCGGCGGCGACAGCACCGACCACAAGCTCATCTGGGCCAAGCTCGATCAGATCCACGCCAAGCACCGCGACATGGTGCTGATGCACGGCGGTTCGCCCAAAGGCGCCGAGAAGATCGCAGCGCGTTGGGCCGATACCCGCAAGGTGCCGCAGATCGCCTTCAAGCCGGATTGGACAAAACACGCCAAGGCCGCGCCCTTCAAACGCAACGACCAGATGCTGGCCGTCATGCCGATCGGCGTCATCATCTTCCCCGGCACCGGCATTCAGGACAATCTCGGCGACAAGGCCCGCAAGATGGGCATCCCGGTCTATCGGTTCGATAAAGGCGGCGCGTAAGCGCCGCCGAACTGCCCTCTTGAAAAATGATGGCATTTTCCGTATTATGCCATCATCGCTATCAGATTTGATGGAGGCGCTATCATGCCCGCAGTGACGATCCGAAACCTGCCTGACGCGACGCACCGCGCCCTCAAGGTGCGGGCGGCCCAGCACGGCCGCAGCGCCGAGGCCGAAATGCGCGACATCCTCGAAACGGCTGTCCGTCCCGACACGCGCCTCCGGCTCGGCAGCGCGCTCGCGGAACGCAGCCGCAAGCTCGGCCTGACCAATGAGGACGTTGCAGCCCTCGAACAGGCTCGCGACCAGGCCCCGGCCAAGCCGATGAGCTTCGAATGATCCTCCTCGACACCAATGTCGTGTCGGAGGCGATGAAACCCGTCCCCGACGATGCCGTGCGAGGGTGGCTCGACGAGCAAGCGGCGGAAACGCTCTACCTATCGAGTGTCACCATCGCCGAGTTGATGTTCGGCATTGGCGCGCTTCCCAAGGGCAAGCGCAAGGACAAGCTCGCCAGCGCTCTGGACGGCGTGATGGAGTTGTTCGCTGATCGCGTCCTGCCGTTCGACATCGATGCCGCGCGACACTACGCCGACCTCGCCGTCAAAGCCCGCGCCGCAGGCAAGGGTTTTCCGACACCCGACGGCTACATCGCGGCGATCGCGGCCTCCAAGGGGTTCGTCGTCGCCACGCGCGACACCAGCGCATTCGATGCTGCGGGCGTCGAAGTGATCGATCCCTGGAAAGCCGGGCGCTGACGAACTGCCTCGGGTTGGATCGGATAGGCTGACGGAAATGACCGTCGTGACAATCGAGCATGTCGGCTCCTGACCGGACGACCACCCCCACTTCAAGACGCTGATCCTTGGTCCAGCCCAGGGCCTGACGCCATCAACCCGTAAAGGGTCGGACTACGCATGCGCGTGCCGCCGCTGCGGCTTCGCCTTCACGGTGATTGCGGCCCTCGGCCGAACACATCGGGCGCCTGTCAGCGGGGGATGATCCTCCGCTCGAAACAGGAGCCGGATCGATGTCCCTCAACGACGCTCACGCCTTCGCTTTCAGCCTCGCCACCACGCTGATGGCCGTCATCGTCATTTTCCGCGCCGGCGACGGCACGTTGTCGGTTTCTCCCGCCAACGAATACGACGGCGAGCCGTCTGCGGTTGTCGTCGAAATCGATCCCTTCGCCTCGTGACAGGGCGAAGATCATCGCGCACGGGCTGGAAACCTTGCCGGTTTCCACTCCCGTCGCACTTCATCTTTTGCTATGCTCGTAGCCGCGCCGTGGTGGTGGTGGTGGCGCGACCGTCAGAGCATTCTCTCGGAAGGAACCACCATGATCATCCTCGGCATTCTTCTGTCATTCGCAGTCATCGGCTTCTTCTGCTGGCTGCTCTTCACGCTCGCCGTCTTCGCGCTACCGTTCTTTGCCGGCGTCAGTGCGGGCCTATGGGCCTATCACACTGGCGCAGGCTGGCTCGGAGCCATCATCGTCGGACTCGTCTGCGCGGCGCTCACCCTCGGCATCGGGCAATTCCTTCTGATCGTCGTGCAACCGCTATGGGCGCGGATGCTGATCACGCTCGCCTTCGTCGCGCCCGCTGCACTTGCCGGCTATCACGCCACTCATGGCATCGTGAAACACACCATGCCCTCCGAACCCTGGCAGATCGTGTTCTCGATCATCGGCGCTGTTGCGGTCGGCGCCACGGCCTTCATGCGCGTGGCGGCGATGGCGGCCGCCGCCCCTGCGGGCCAGAGGCTTGCTCGGGCCTGACGTTCGTGATCTCCGTCGGCGGGTGGAGACAGGGCGATGTCTGCGTCAGTCTCATCGTCAACGGGATGTCGAAGGGGCGATGAAGGCGGATCGAGCAGAATCCCGATCGGCGTCCCCGGCAGAGCGTCTGACACTGCGGCTGAATGACCTGTCACTGGGCCGGGCAGCACACGGTAGAGGGCGTTCCGGTGGTGAAGAATGCGGTGGCGAAGCATACGCAGGCCAGCCGGGAGGGAGGGACAACCAAGTCGGCGGTTCATCGGCACACGTCTTTTTTGGTTTAGGAGGGCCGCCATTGTCTCCGTTCCCTATCTGTGAGCGAGCGCTCCAAACGGCCTCTTCAATGGGCTGATCTGACCGAAGGACGGCTGAAGCCTCGACCGCCTATGCCGCAACGGCGCGTCACGACTTTCTTCCCCTGGGTTTCACCCATTCCTCGCGAGGCAAGAAAGCCGCGCCTGCGCCGTCCTCCGCTTTGCTTCGGTCGCAAGCGATGCGCCGTCGGTCGCCTCCGGCCCGTCGATCGCCATCGAGGCCGCATGGTGCGGGCTCGAACACGAAAAACGGAGATTTAGTCATGGCGACCATCGGCACCTTCAAGAAGACCGGCTCGAACGAGTTCACCGGCGACATCGTCACCCTCAGCGTCCTGGCCAAGGGCGTGCGCATCGTCCCCGACCTGCGCTCCACCGGCGAAAACGCCCCCAGCCACCGCGTGTTGGTTGGCCGCGCCGAGATCGGCGC
This sequence comes from Hyphomicrobiales bacterium, assembly GCA_016710435.1. Taxonomy (NCBI): domain Bacteria; kingdom Pseudomonadati; phylum Pseudomonadota; class Alphaproteobacteria; order Hyphomicrobiales; species Hyphomicrobiales bacterium. The sequence continues at coordinate 1,551,360 of JADJVV010000001.1, forward strand.
CGCCTGGTCCAAGCGCTCCAATGAGGGCCGCGACTATCTGGGCCTCAAGCTCGACGATCCGAGTTTCAACGCCCCCATCTACGCTAACCTCTTCGACGACGAGGATGGCGAGGGCTTCTCGCTCATCTGGTCCCGCCCCAACGGACGCCGGGGGGACTGAGGCCCCGGAGCAAGGCCCCGGCCACAACGGCCGGGGCCTTCATCGTCCGGCGACCGAATCAGTTCGACCCGCAGCGCCACCCGATCACGGTCCCAAAGGGAGACGCCGGATAGATTTTCAGTGGCATTGCGTCCAAGGACGACTAATATAGTCGTAGTTCTGGCGTGCGCGTTTGTGCCGGTGGGAGGTGATCATGCATGATCACCGCTCGACAATCGCGGGCCGCACGCGCGTTGCTGGGATGGACACAGGAGACGCTCGCTGACAGGGCCAGAGTATCGCTGACCGCGCTCAAGCGCCTTGAGTCCGAGAGCCGACTCGATGTGTACGAGACCACGCGCGATCAGATACGCAGAGCCTTGGAAGCAGCCGGTATCGTCCTCTTGTCCACGGAAAAGGGCGAAGGTGTTCTGCGACTTCACGAGCCGAACGATCGGCAAGGCAAGCTTTAGCAGCTGCGATCACCGCCGCTTCTCTTCCCGTGCTTCCAGGCCGGTATGTCATGGATCAATGACAAAACCGGAATTGGTTAACAGGATTGGCGAAGAGGAATAAGGTCATCGGTGATGAGGCATTCTACACCGACATTTATGGAGGAACCGCCGCAAGGCCCGACGCTCACGCCCTATGATCGTGAGCATATGACCCTCTATCTGCGGCTCCTGGATGCTGAACGCGATCACGCCGACTGGCGCGAAGCCGTGCAAATCCTGTTTGACCTCGACCCGGAACATGACCCAGCGCGTTGCCGCAAAATTCATGACGCGCATCTGGCGCGCGCCCGGTGGATGACCGAGCAGGGCTACCGCCAATTGCTCAGCGGAGGCAAATCCGGGTAACGCCGTGATGCCACGGCGGCATCACCCGTTGCCGAGATTCCGGCTTCCATCGATCAACCCATCCGGGAATCCTGCTTCTCCCGCAATCGATTGATATGGGGAGGATAGCAATGTTGCCAGATGCGTCCGTTTGGCGCTCGTCGGCGCGCTATGATCATGTCGAGAAGCTGACAGCGTCCGGGCTCGCATGGGAATGGCTGCGCCGCAACGAAGCCTATGATCAGGATTTCGAGGCCTATGCCGCGCCCGGCGCGGACCAGGCCGCGCTCACGGCGGAAATCCGTCAGCGCTGGAGGTTGCGATTTCCCGGCAAATCCAGAGATCGAACCCCAGATCGAACCCGTCTTCTGGCTGCCTCAGGATGACACCAGCGTCGTCGTCCTGACCTCCGCGCCGGCCGTCCTCGTTCATTCCGGCGATCAGCCCGATAGGCTCGAACGCACGAGCGAGAAGATCGATGGACAGGGCGCCCATGCCATGGTTGCGCTCCGCGATGGCGCGCAGATGCAAATTCTCGCCATCGGCGCTGCGCCCATTGCCGCCGTAGTGCCGCTCGACCGCGAGGGGTTCAGCAGGCTCGACGCTGTTTATCGCCTGCTCGCCGCCATTCACGGCCGCGCCGTGCCGCCGGACACCCGCATAACTCAGCAGCAACGGGTGCGCATGCGACGCATGCTGCGCGCTTTCGACGGCGTTCGCGATGGCGCCACCCAGCAGGACATCGCGCAGACCCTTTTCCGTACAGGCCATTTGGCTCGCGACGAGTGGCAGGCTTCCAGCGCCCGTCATGCAATCAAATCAATGCTGCGCGACGCCCGCGCCATGATTGCGGGCGGCTACCGCGGTTTGCTCGGACATCACCGACGCCCCTGATCATTCCGCATCACCCCGCTGGTGGGCGATTTTGATACCCCCCAACTTCGCCCTGCAACTCGCATCTTGTCCTTCGCCATCGTGGCCATTGCCCGCCGCCGATCATCGGCAGCCGCAAGCAACCCACGAAAGGCCGACCCATGCGCCCCGATCTCGCCGTTTTGCCGCCGCGCTTTCTGCGCACCAAGGAAGCCGCCGATTTCCTCAGCCTATCGGCTCGCACGCTCGAAAAGCACCGCACCTACGGGACGGGGCCAGCTTACAAGAAACTCGGTGGCCGCGTCGTTTACGCCGTCGATGACCTGCAAGCCTGGGCCGAGCGCGGCGCGGTCACCTCCACCTCCGATCCGCGTGGCATGGTCTTGCCCGCCAAACGCCAGCCCCTTGCGGTAGCGGCGCAGTCCGGCCGCTTCGCACGCTGATCGCGGGCGGGTCACCAATGGCGACGCGGCAACATTCTTCCTCAGAGCGCGGACAACTCGACCTGTTCCGGGCGCTGCCGGGTGAGTTCGCCGTTCGAGATGCGCAGGATCTCATGGCCTATCCGTTTTTCTCCCTCTCCAAATCCCATCGCGTCGCGCCGATCGATTTCATCGGCGGCGCAGTGACGATCCGCGTCGAGTCCGTGCCCGATCACGGCATGGCGACGATCTGGGATGCCGACATCCTGATCTGGGCCGCGAGCCAGATCGTCGAGGCTCGTGACGCGGGCCTTCGCACCTCGCGTCTGATGGCGGCCACTCCCTACGAAATCCTGCGCTTCATCGGTCGCGGCACGTCTTTGCGCGACTATCAGCGCCTGAAGGCGGCGCTGGACCGGCTTCAGTCCACGACCGTCTGCACATCGATCCGCCAGCCCGCCGAGGGTCGTCGTCACCGCTTCTCGTGGATCAACGAGTGGAAGGAGCGCACCGACCGCAACGGCAGGCCGGACGGCATCGAGATGATCCTGCCCGACTGGTTCTACCAGGCGGTGCTCGATGACGCGCTCATCCTCACCATCGACCGCGCCTATTTCAATCTCGCGGGCGGCCTCGAACGCTGGCTCTACCGCATCGTGCGCAAGCATGGTGGTAGCCAGCGCAAGGGCTGGCGCTTCGACTTTCGCCATCTGCACCAGAAATCCGGCGCGCTGTCCCCGTTCAAGCGCTTCGCCTTCGAGCTGCGCGACATCATCCGTCGCCAGCCTTTGCCCGGCTACAGGCTGTTTCTGGAGGTCGAGATCGGTGGCCGAACGCTGCTTGCCTTCGAGCCTTTTCCGCCCTGTGGAAAACCTGTGGATGGCCTCGTGCCATCGGGAACCCTCAGGCCCGTGCTATCGGGAACCGCCCTATCGTGCCAGCAGGAACCCAAACGGGGTGTAACCCCATATGCCAAAACGAAAAATCCTGCCCTTAACTTAGAGTCTAACAAAGAATCTAACTTTTTAGCGCGCGCGCGCGAGGTGGAGAACCTCATTCGGGAGGCCGCCGACGCCCTCGGTTCGACCGCGAAAACGCGCCGAAACCGCTCCCCGCAAGCCGCGTCCGACGTCCCTCAGCTTCCCTTCGCCAGTCGCTCGGGAGGCAGGCCATGATCGTGGCGTTCCTCAACCAGAAGGGCGGCGTCGGCAAGACGACGCTGGCGCTGAATCTTGCTGGCGAATGGGCCGGTAAGGGAAAGCGGGTCACGCTGATCGACGCGGACCCGCAAGCTTCGGCGCTCGACTGGTCGCAGCAGCGCAGCCGCGAAGGCCTGACGCGCCTGTTCGGCGTCGTCGGCCTGGCGCGCAATACGCTGCACCGAGAAGCCCCCGAGCTTGCCCGTGATGCCGATCACGTCGTCATCGACGGGCCGCCGCGTGTCGCCGCGCTGATGCGCTCGGCGCTTCTTGCCGCCGACCTCGTGCTGATCCCCGTCCAGCCATCACCGCTCGATGGCTGGGCCTCAGCCGAAATGCTGGCGCTCGTCGCCGAAGCGCGCATCTATCGACCCGATCTCGTTGCGCGCTTCGTGCTCAACCGTTGCGCCGCGCGCACCGTGCTGGCCCGCGAGACGGCCGAGAACCTGGCGGACCATGACCCGCCGGTGCTCGCCGCCACCATCGGCCAGCGCATCGCCTTTGCGGCAGCGGCGCAATCTGGCCGACTGGTGTCCGAACTGGATGGCGAAACGCCCGCCGCACGCGAAATCGCGGCGCTGGCCGACGAAATCGAACACCTGGGCATCGGGAGGGCCGCGCTATGAGCCAGCGCCCGATCCGCCGCGGCTTCGCCGCCCGGCCCGCCGATCCCGAACACTGGATCAAGGCGGCTGACGCTCCGCCGCGTAATGGCGAGGCCGCTGGTTTCACCGCGCGGCTGACCATCGACGTGACGCCGGATCTGCGCGGCCGGATCAAGATCGCCGCGTTCAAGCGCGGCGTCACCGTCGCCGACATGCTGCGCGATCTCCTCGCGCGCGAATTTCCCGCAACCTCTGGAGACCCATCATGACCGGCAACGCGGCCCTCCGCGTGCGCGGCGCGGCCGTGCCGATCACGCAAGCGTCCGACAATCTCACCCATGTCGAACTGACCTGGGTGGAGAAGCGCATCGAGAACTGGATCAGGTTCGGCCGCGAAGCGCGCGAGCATGTGCTCGATCGCCGCCGTCGTGTCTTTTCATATCTCCCCGGCAGCGTCTTCGCCTTCGTTCGTTGGGCGGCCAACGACTTCGGCACGATCATCTCGCGCATGGACATCGTGCGCGCGGTGATGCCGGGCGAGTCCTATCAGACGCTGCCCTTTGTGAGCCCCGGCGGCGAAATCCTGCTGAAGATCGAAGGCTGGCCCAACGTTGAACAGGTGTTCCGTCACGTCGACGCGGTGGAAGCCGCAGACATTGACGCCTGCGAGGTTTGTCCCGATCACTGGCGCCACGTTCATCACCGTCTGAGCGCCGGCCAGGAGCCGCGCGCCTACACGATGGAACGTCATCAGGCATGGCTCAAGCGGCGGAGGGTCGAAGGATGACCCGCTTCGGCTATGTCATGGTGACGTATTTTTCGTTGATGGCCATTGCCATCGGTTCCTGCGTTTCCCTGCCGGTAAAGCTGCTCTGGAACGCTTCGGCCAGCGTGCCCATCGGCTTCTATGATCTGGAACGTCCAAGTCCTCTCCAGGTTGGCGATCTGGTCGCGGTCATGCCCGACATGCCGCTCGCCGACTTCATGGTCGGGCGCGGCTATATCGGGCGCGGCGTGCCGCTGCTCAAGCACATCGCCGCGCTGCCGGGGCAGGAAGTCTGCCGCACCGGCAACGCCGTGACGGTCGATGCGGTGCCCTTCGGCGACGCGCTCGACCATGACAGGCGCGGCCGTCCGCTGCCCGTCTGGCAGGGCTGCCGTCGCATCGCGAACGGCGAGATCTTCCTGATGAACCCATCCGTGCCCGACAGCCTCGACGGTCGCTATTTCGGCCCGCTTCCCGGACGCGACGTCATCGGCAAGGCGACGCCCCTCTACACAGACGAAGCCGGCGATGGCCGCTTCATCTGGCGCGCCGCCACGCGCTGACCGCTTCCCCATCGGCGGGAGCGGTGCTCGCCGATGATTCCTTCAACGCCACCGCCAAGGAACCGCCATGCCACAGATCGGCACATTCACTCGCGATGAAGCAGGCTTCGTCGGACATCTGACGACATTGATGATGGCCCAGGACGTGCTCATCGTCACGGCCGAACCATCGGAAACCGACAACACGCCGCAGTATCGCGTCCACATCGTCGACGGTGAGACCGGCGAGCCGGGCGCAGAGATCGGCGCGGCCTGGAGGCGCACCGGCGAGCGCGCGGGCGAATACCTCGCGCTGGTCATCGACGATCCGGCGCTGCCGCAGCCGATCCGCGCCAACCTGTTCCGTGACGACGAGACCGGCAATGCCTGGTCGCTGCACTGGAGCCGTCAGCCCAAGCACGACGGAAAGGAGTGACGCCATGCGCTGCGCCGCCTTCCTTCTCCTTTCCGGCATCTCGCTCGCTTGCGGGGTTTCGGGGCCGGCCTTCGCACAAGCGCCAGGCGTCATCCGCCCGTCGCCGCGCGATCCCTATGGCGACTACATCGCCGAGGCGGCGCAGCGTTTCCAACTTCCCGCCGCATGGATACGCGCCATCCTTGCCGCCGAAAGCAACGGCGATGCGCGTGCCCTATCGCCCAAAGGCGCGATGGGCCTGATGCAGATCATGCCCGCGACATGGAGTGATCTGCGCATCCGCCATCGTCTCGGCAGCGATCCCTACGATCCGCACGACAGCATCATCGCGGGCGCGGCCTACATCCGGCTGCTTTATGACCGCTACGGATCGCCCGGCTGGATTGCCGCCTACAACGCCGGACCGGGCCGCTACGAGGCGTCGCTGAAGGGGCGCCCGCTACCGTCCGAAACGCGCGCCTATGTCGCCACCGTCGCGCCCAATCTCGACAGTGCCGGCGATCCCGGCATCACCGTCGTCGCGTCGGTAGATCCACTGGCCTGGACCCGCTCCTCATTGTTCGTGCTCGTTTCTGATCGGCAGCCCGATCGCAGACCGGCTGCCGAGTCCGTGTCGGCCGAGCGTCCGTCGAGCGATGCTTCGGCGACGCCCATCGTGCGCGATGTCTCCGCCATCGTGCCGCAGTCGAATGGCCTGTTCGTCGCGCGGGCAAACGGCGGAACGGCGCAATGAGCGCGCGGGTTCCTGTTCGCACGATAGCGCATTCCAGCGTGTCATGGGGGGCGCGAAGGGGGAGCACGGGCAACACGACCGAAGGATGGCGAGATAAAAAGCCGCGAGGTGCGGCGGTTGGCGGTCGTTTGGTTTCAAGGGGTTATGGAGCGATTTCGCGAGGTGCGGATTTTCCCCGCACCTCGCGGAAACCCGCATTTCTCCATGATTTCCGTGGCCTGACGCGATGTGCGGGGTCTCGGCCATGACCGGCGACAGCGATTTTCGCGTCCGCCCAGGCCGCATCCGCTCATCCGGCAAACAAGCCGCGCGCCCCTTCATCGCGCAGGCGCTCGCCGCCGCGCAGAAGGCTGGCGCGCGCATATCGCGCTCGGGCCGCATCACCTCCGGCAATCGCTCGACCTTCGGCCGTGGCCGCACGGCGAGCGTTCGCGCCAATCGCCTCCTGACAGGCCGTTCCCGCATCGTCGTCATCAAGACGCGGGTAGTGCGCCACCATCAGCACGCAACGCCGCTCAAGGCCCACCTCAACTATCTGCGCCGCGAGGGCGTGACCCGTGACGGGGAGAAGGCCCTGCTATTCGGGCCGGGTAGTGACGACGTGGATGGCCGGGCTTTCGCGGAGCACTGCGAGGAGGATCGGCATCATTTCCGCTTCATCGTCTCGCCGGAGGACGCCGTGGAGATGACCGACCTCCGTGGCTTCACCCGCGAACTGATGAGCCAGATGGAAAGCGATCTTGGCACGAAGCTCGATTGGGCCGGCGTCGATCACTGGAACACCGACAATCCCCACGTCCACATCATCGTGCGCGGCCGCACCGACGATGGCCAGGATCTCGTCATCGCCCGCGACTACATCAAGGAGGGAATGCGCGCCCGCGCCGCCGATCTCGTCACGCAGGATCTCGGGCCGCGCACCGATCTCGACATCCGCCGCAATCTAGACCGGCAGGTCGAGGCCGAGCGCTGGACCCAACTCGACCGCCAACTCGTGCGCGACGGACACGACACCGGCGTCATCGACATAGCGCCCGACCGCCACGCCACGCCCGACGAATATCATGCCTTGAAGGTTGGCCGTCTTCGCAAGCTGGAATCGCTCGGCCTCGCCGATCAGGTCGGCCCCGGCCAATGGATTATCGCCGATGATGCCGAGCCGACGCTGCGCGAGATGGGCGAGCGCGGCGACATCATCAAGCGGATGCACCGCGCGCTGACCGAACGCGGCATCGAGCGAAGTTCGGCGGGCTATGTCCTCGCCGCTGAAAATCTCGATACGCCGATCATCGGCCGGCTGGTCGATCGTGGTCTCGACGATGAGCTGAAGGGCACGGCCTACGCTGTGATCGATGGCGTCGACGGCCGCACCCACCACGTCAGGCTGCGCGATCTCGACGCCGCCGGCGACAGCGTGACAGGATCAATCGTCGAGCTTCGCAGGTTCGAGGACGCCAAGGGCGAGCGTCGCGTCGCGCTCGCTGTCCGTTCCGATCTTGACATCGACCGCCAGATTACCGCGACAGGCGCGACCTGGCTCGACCGGCAGAATATTTCCCGCGAGTCGGTGGCGCTATCGGAAGGCGGCTTCGGCGCCGAGGTGCGCCACGCCATGAGCGCCCGCGCCGCCCATCTGGTCGAACAGGGCTTCGGCGAACGGCACGGTCAGCGAGTCACTTTTGGCCGCAACCTGATCGATACGCTGCGCCGCCGAGAACTGGACGCGCTCGGCGAGAAGCTCGCTGCCGAGACTGGCCAACCCTTCAACCGCGCGGGCAACGGCGAATATGTCGCCGGCTCCTATCGCCAGCGCATCACGCTCGCCTCCGGCCGCTTCGCCATGATCGACGACGGCCTTGGCTTCCAGCTCGTGCCGTGGACGCCGTCCCTCGAAAAGCAGCTCGGCCGTCATGTCTCCGGCGTCGCCCGCGATGACGGCGGCATCGACTGGAGCTTCGGGCGCAAGCGCGGCCTGGGCCTCTGATTTTCTCCAAGACCCTTTGCCCAAAAAGGAATTGCCTATGTCCGCGACCAAAATCCTCTGGGGCCAGATCCTCGCCGTCTTCACCATCGTCTTTCTTTGCATCTGGGGCGCTACCGAATGGGTTGCGTGGCGGCTCGCCTTCCAGCCCGAACTCGGACACCCCTGGTTCACTTTACTGGGCTTCCCCTTCTACTATCCGCCGTCCTTCTTCTGGTGGTGGTATGGGTATGATGCCTACGCCCCGTCGATCTTCATTGAGGGCGCCTATATCGCGGCATCAGGCGGTCTGATCGCCGCCGCCGTGGCGATCGGCATGTCGGTCTGGCGGGCGCGCGAAGCCAAGAAGGTCGAGACCTATGGTTCGGCGCGCTGGGCCGATACGGCGGAAGTGAAGGCTGCCGGGCTGCTTGGTCCCAATGGGGTGGTGCTCGGTCGTTTTACCCACGACTATCTTCGCCACGACGGGCCGGAGCATGTGCTGTGCTTCGCGCCGACCCGCTCGGGCAAGGGCGTCGGCCTCGTCATCCCCTCGCTGCTGACCTGGCCGGGCTCGGCCATCGTCCACGACATCAAGGGCGAGAACTGGCAGCTCACCGCCGGTTTCCGCGCCCGGCACGGCCGCGTCCTGCTGTTCGACCCGACCAACGCGAGGTCCTCCGCCTACAATCCGCTGCTCGAAGTGCGGCGCGGCGAGTGGGAAGTCCGCGACGTCCAGAACATCGCCGACATCCTGGTCGATCCCGAGGGCAGCCTCGAAAAGCGCAGCCATTGGGAGAAGACCAGTCACGCCCTGCTGGTCGGTGCGATCCTGCATGTCCTCTACGCCGAGGCGGACAAGACGCTGGCCGGCGTCGCCGCTTTCCTCTCAGATCCGAAGCGCCCGATCGAGTCGACGCTCAACGCCATGATGAAAACTGCACATCTCGGCGATGCCGGGCCGCATCCCGTCATCGCCAGCGCTGCCCGCGAGCTGCTCAACAAATCCGACAACGAACGCTCGGGCGTACTCTCCACCGCCATGTCGTTCCTCGGCCTCTATCGCGATCCCGTTGTAGCCGAGGTGACGCGCCGCTGCGATTGGCGCATCACTGACATCGTAGAGGGCAAACAGCCGACGACGCTCTACCTCGTCGTCCCGCCCTCCGACATCAACCGCACCAAGCCGTTGATCCGCCTGATCCTCAATCAGGTCGGTCGTCGCCTGACCGAGGATTTGCAGGCCAAGGCCGGGCGCCACCGGCTGCTGCTCATGCTGGACGAGTTTCCGGCGCTGGGACGGCTCGACTTCTTCGAGTCGGCGCTCGCCTTCATGGCCGGCTACGGGCTGAAGTCCTTCCTGATCGCGCAGTCGCTGAATCAGATCGAGAAAGCCTACGGCGCCAACAACTCGATCCTCGACAACTGCCATGTGCGCGTCAGCTTCGCCACCAACGACGAGCGCACCGCCAAGCGTGTGTCGGACGCGCTCGGCACCGCGACCGAAATGAAGGCGATGAAGAACTATGCCGGGAGCCGGTTGTCCCCCTGGCTCGGGCATCTGATGGTGTCGCGCTCTGAAACCGCCCGGCCGCTGCTCACACCGGGCGAGGTGATGCAGCTTCCCGCGACCGACGAGATCGTCATGATCGCTGGCACGCCGCCGATCCGGGCGAAGAAGGCACGCTACTTCGAGGATCGGCGTTTGCAGGAGCGCATCCTGCCGCCGCCGACTTTGAAGGCGGCGCAGGGTCGCCCCGACGACTGGACATCGCTGCCTGTGCCGCCGCGCCCGCAGATCGCGCCACAGAAGTCCGCGCCGGGAGCCGAGGACGACGATCCGACCGAATCCGAGCGCCGCCGTCAGCCCGAACTCAACCGCGCGCAGCCGGTCGAGAAGAAGGAGACGATTGAGAATGAGTTCGAGATCGGCCTCAACGAAGACGACGAGGATGACGCTGCCCGCAACAGCCGCATGAACCGGCTCATGCAAAGCGTCGCCCGTCAGGCGTCACTCGATCCCGCCGATGACATGGATATGTGAGGCCGCGATGAGCAAACCCGCCCGCAAGCAGCGTCTGTCCGTCTATCTCGATCCCGCCGTGATGACCCGTCTCGCCGATCATGCCGCGCGGCGGGATCATTCCCGATCGCTGATCGCGGAGGCTGCCATCGAATCCTTCCTGTCGCCCGACGCGGCCGAGCGACAGGAAGCCGCCCTCACCAAGCGGCTCGACCAGTTCGACCGACGCATGGTTCGGCTTGAGCGCGATGTCGGGATTTCCGTCGAGATGCTGGCGGTGTTCGTCCGCTTTTGGCTCGCCACCACGCCCACGCTGTCCGAACCCGTCGCGAAAGCCGCCCATGCGAAGACGGCCGAACGCTATGGTGCCTTCGTGACTGCGCTTGGGCGACGTCTCGCCAAGGGGCCAAAGCTGCGGCAGGAGATCGCGGAGGATGTAGGCGTCCCAAACGGCGATGATTCCCACGCGCGGGACGAATAATCATCGGACGACGTCATTCAAGATAAGGCCGGTGCCGCCGATCTCCTGTATTTGCACGCCACACTACTACGCCGATAAATCCTTGTTGAATCCGCCCTAAATCAGGCTCTTTTACTCAACCCCGCAAGGGGAAGGTCTGTCGATCCCCGCTGAACTCGGGGCGACATGAAGGCTTCACATCATAATTCGGAAGGCTTGGCGCGCGGCGCACGGATGCTGCGCACGGCGCTCGGCCCGGCCATCGCGCGGTTTCTGGAAGACGCCACCGTCGTCGAGGTGATGCTGAACCCGGACGGGCGCATCTGGATCGACCGGCTGTCCGAAGGATTGTCCGATACGGGTGAGCGGCTATCGCCCGCCGATGGCGAACGGATCGTGCGCCTGGTCGCGCACCATGTCGGCGCCGAGGTTCATGCCGACGCGCCGCGCGTCTCGGCAGAACTGCCCGAGACGGGAGAGCGGTTCGAGGGGCTTCTTCCCCCCGTAGTCGCCGCGCCAGCCTTTGCGATCCGTAAGCCCGCCGTGGCGGTGTTCACGCTCGACGATTATGTCGCGGCCGGGATCATGTTAGGGGGACAGGCCGAGGCGCTTCGCCAAGGCGTTGCGTCTCGCGCCAACATCCTCGTCGCCGGCGGCACCTCGACCGGTAAGACCACGCTGACCAATGCGCTGCTCGCCGAGGTGGCGAAGACCTCCGATCGCGTCGTCATCATCGAGGATACGCGCGAGCTGCAATGCGCTGCGCCCAATCTCGTCGCCATGCGCACAAAGGATGGCGTCGCCTCGTTGTCCGATCTCGTCCGCTCGTCGCTGCGCCTACGCCCTGACCGTATCCCGATTGGTGAGGTGCGAGGGGCGGAAGCGCTGGACCTCCTCAAGGCATGGGGCACCGGCCATCCAGGCGGCGTCGGCACGATCCACGCCGGTTCGGCGATCGGCGCGCTGCGTCGCATGGAGCAGCTCATTCAGGAAGCCGTGGTCACGGTTCCGCGCCCGCTGATCGCCGACACGATCGATCTCGTCGCCGTGCTGTCGGGCCGCGGTTCTGCACGCCGGCTCGGCGAACTCGCCCGCGTCGAGGGCCTCGGCCCCGACGGCGATTACCGCGTCACACCCGCCATCAGCACCCCGGTTTTCGAGGGTGACGGCGGCGACCCTGCCACTCTCAACCCTAGCCACGAAGGAGAAAACCTGTGATCCAACGCCTGCGCACTATGCGCCTATCCCACCTGCGCCACCGTCTCGCCATGACCGTATCGGTCGCGACGCTCAGTGTGGTGATGGCTGCGCCCGCCTACGCCTCCGGCTCGTCCATGCCGTGGGAAGCCCCACTGCAATCGATCCTCCAGTCGATCGAAGGCCCGGTCGCCAAGATCATCGCCGTCATCGTCATCATCTCTACCGGCCTGGCGCTGGCGTTCGGCGATACGTCGGGCGGCTTCCGCCGCCTCATCCAGATCGTGTTCGGCCTTAGCATCGCCTTCGCCGCGTCGAGTTTCTTCCTGTCGTTCTTCTCGTTCGGCGGCGGAGCGCTGGTTTGATGGCGGGCGTCGTCGATCAGGGCGGGGAAGTTCCCGGCTACACGGTCCCGCTGCACCGGGCGCTGTCCGAACCGATCTTGCTCGGCGGCGCACCGCGCGCCATCGCGATCATGAACGGCACGCTCGCGGGCGCTGTCGGCTTGGGACTTCGCCTCTGGCTGGTCGGCCTTGCCATCTGGGCGATTGGTCATTTCGCGGCGGTATGGGCCGCCAAGCGCGATCCGCTCTTCGTCGATGTCGTGCGCCGCCATCTGCGCATTCCCGCGCACCTTTCGGTTTGAGCGAGGACCTGGCCGTGATGAACCTCGCCGAATATCGCAACAAGAATGGTCGCCTCGCCGACTTCCTGCCGTGGGTGGCGCTGATCGGTGAAGGCATCGTCCTCAACAAGGACGGCAGTTTTCAGCGGACGGCGCAGTTCCGTGGGCCGGACCTCGACAGCGCCGTGCCCGCCGAATTGGTCGCTGTCGCCGGCCGCCTCAACAACGCCTTCCGCCGTCTCGGCTCAGGCTGGGCGATCTTCGTCGAAGCGCAGCGGCATGTCTCGAACCGCTATCCCAAAAGCATATTCCCGGATTCGGCGTCGGCGCTGGTCGAAGCCGAGCGCAAGGCCGACTTCGAGGAAGCCGGCGCACATTTCGAGTCCAGCTACTTCCTGACCTTCTGTTATCTGCCGCCGGCGGAAGACGCAGCCCGCGCCGAGACCTGGCTTTACGAAGGCCGCGACCGGTCGGGCGTCGATCCGCACGAGGCGCTGACCGGCTTCGCCGACCGTATCGATCGCATCCTGCGTCTCGTCGAAGCCTTCATGCCGGAATGTGTCTGGCTCGATGATGCCGAGACACTGACCTATCTGCACGCTTGCGTCTCGACCAAGCGGCACCGGGTTCGCGTGCCAGAAACGCCGATGTATCTCGACGCTCTACTCGCCGATCAGCCGCTGACTGGCGGCCTCGAACCAATGCTCGGCAACCAGCACATCCGTGTGCTGACCATCACCGGCTTTCCGACCGCGACGACGCCCGGCCTACTCGACGAGTTGAACCGGATGGCGTTCCCCTATCGCTGGAGCACGCGCGCGATCCTGCTCGACAAGACTGACGCGACGAAGCTCCTCACCAAGATCCGCCGCCAGTGGTTCGCAAAGCGCAAGTCGATCGCCGCGATCCTCAAGGAAGTGATGACCAATGAAGCGTCGGCGCTGGTCGATACGGACGCCTCGAACAAGGCGGCAGACGCTGACCTCGCGTTGCAGGAACTCGGCGCCGACTATGCCGGGATCGCCTACGTCACCGCGACGGTGACGGTGTGGGACGCCGATCCGCGTACCGCCGACGAAAAACTGCGCCTCGTCGAGAAGGTCATTCAGGGCCGTGACTTCACGGCGATGGCCGAGACCATCAATGCCGTGGACGCCTGGCTCGGATCACTGCCGGGGCATGTCTATGCCAACGTCCGGCAACCGCCGATCTCCACGCTCAACCTCGCCCACATGATTCCCCTGAGCGCCGTGTGGGCGGGGCCGGAACGGGACGAGCATCTCGCAGCGCCCCCGCTGCTCTTCGGAAAGACTGAAGGCTCGACCCCGTTCCGGTTTTCCCTGCACGTCGGCGATGTCGGCCACACGCTGATCGTCGGGCCGACCGGTGCGGGCAAGTCCGTCCTGCTGGCTCTGATAGCGATGCAGTTCCGGCGCTATGCCGGCGCGCAGGTGTTCGCCTTCGATTTCGGCGGCTCGATCCGCGCTGCCGCACTCGCCATGCGGGGCGACTGGCATGATCTGGGTGGCGGTCTCACCGAAGGCAGCGCCGACAGCGTATCGCTTCAGCCACTCGCCCGCGTCGATGACCCCGCCGAACGGGCATGGGCGGCCGACTGGCTCGCCGCGATCCTGTCCCGTGAGAGCGTCGCGCTCACGCCAGAGGTGAAAGAGCACCTCTGGACGGCGCTGACCTCACTGGCGTCTGCGCCGATCGAGGAACGCACGATCACGGGCCTATGTGTCCTCTTGCAGTCCAACGACCTCAAGCAGGCATTGCGACCCTATTGCATCGGCGGGGCATGGGGGCGGTTGCTCGACGCGGAGAGCGAACATCTCGGCACGGCGACAGTCCAAGCTTTCGAGACCGAGGGGCTGATCGGCACGGAAGCTGCACCCGCCGTGCTCGCCTATCTGTTCCACCGGATCGAAGATCGGCTCGACGGATCCCCCACGCTCATCATCGTCGATGAAGGATGGCTCGCGCTCGACGACGAGGGCTTCGCCGGCCAACTCCGCGAATGGCTAAAGACGCTGCGCAAGAAGAACGCGAGCGTCATCTTCGCCACGCAAAGCCTGTCCGACATCGACGGCTCGGCGATCGCTCCCGCCATCATCGAAAGCTGCCAGACCCGGATTCTGCTCCCGAACGAGCGGGCGATCGAACCCCAGATCACCGCCATCTATCGCCGCTTCGGCCTCAACGACCGGCAGATCGAGATCGTCGCGCGGGCCATGCCCAAGCGCGATTACTACTGCCAGTCGCGGCGTGGCAACCGCCTGTTCGAGCTGGGTCTCAGCCAAGTGGCGCTGGCGCTGTGCGCTGCCTCGGCGAAGACCGACCAGACCGCGATCGCCAACATTATCGCGGAACACGGACCCGAAGGCTTCCTCGACGCATGGCTGCGTCTTCGCGGCGTCGACTGGGCCGCCGATCTCATTCCCAACCTGACCAACCTGGAGAAACTGAAATGAAACTACGCCGCACTCGTGCGGCGCGGCTCGCTGCCGCGCTGCTCATCGCTCCGTTCGCCATCGCCCCGATGCTGGCGACGCCCGCGCAGGCGCAATGGACCGTGTTTGATCCGTCCAACTACGCGCAGAACCTGCTGACTGCGGCGCGGTCGCTCCAGCAGATCAACAATCAGATCACCAGCCTGCAAAACCAGGCGCAGTCGCTCATCAACCAGGCCCGCAATCTCGCGAGCCTGCCTTATTCCTCACTGCAACAGCTCCAGCAGTCCGTTCAGCGGACGCAGCAGCTTCTCAGTCAGGCGCAGAACATCGCTTATAATGTTCAGCAGATCGATCAGGTGTTCCAGAGCAAATACGCCAACGTGTCGATGTCAGCGTCGGACACGCAACTGATCGCCGATGCCAAGACCCGCTGGCAGAACACGGTCGGCAGCTTGCAGGATGCCATGCGCGTGCAAGCCACCGTGGTCGGCAACATCGACACCAACCGCACGCAGATGTCGGCGTTGGTCGGATCGAGCCAATCGGCGACGGGGGCATTGCAGGCAACGCAGGCCGGCAACCAGCTTCTCGCGTTGCAGGCCCAGCAGCTCGCCGACCTCACCGCTGTCGTCGCCGCCAACGGGCGAGCGCAGGCGCTGCGAGATGCCGAACAGGCAGCCGCCGCCGAACAGGGGCGCGAACAACGCCGCCGATTCCTGACACCCGGTGCGGGCTATCAGCCGGGCAATGCCCGGATGTTCCCCAGCAGCGGCAACTGAGGAACGGGCGATGGACGGCAAGAGCCTCGCGCGCATCGGCGCCGTCATCTTCGTCGCGGTTGCGATCACCGCGACTACGATCGAGATGAACCGCCATGAGGTTGCGCCGGATAATGTTGCGACACAGGCGCGTCCTGTCACGGAGCGAGATCCGCTGGATGCGGAACTCACCCGGTGCAGCGGGATCGGTGAGGCCGGCGCGCGCGATCCGTCCTGCCTGAAAGCCTGGGCTGACAACCGCCGCCGGTTTCTCGGCCCCGACCGGGAAGGACGCTGACTATGCAGGGCACCGGCGTCATCGACCATTTCCTTGAGGTCTTCACCCGCTACATCGACGGCGGCTTCGGCCTGTTGCAGGGCGAGGTGGCGTTTATCGCCACCACGTTGATCGTCATCGACGTGACCCTGGCCGCGCTATTCTGGTCGTGGGGGGCAGACGACGACATCATCGCTCGCTTGGTCAAGAAAA